>JAVXSC010000067.1:0-12304 GCA_036643355.1 Myroides sp. | reverse complement strand
ATCAGGAATTACTTCGCCCGTTTTGTAATGTTTTGCATACATTTTTAAAACTTCAGGTTCGGCAGCCCAATTTTCCATTATTTGAGATGGAAGTTCAACAAAATCTCTTGGAACATTTGTTCCTGCCAAACTTCTGTAATTTACGTTCGATAACAATCCGTGTAAAGCATGACCAAATTCATGGAAAAAAGTTGTTGTTTCATCAAACGTTAGTAATGACGGAGTTGTTGCTGTTGGTTTTGTGAAGTTACAAACGATAGAAATTACCGGCATTTTGCGTTTGCCGTTCTCCATTTGCTGATCGCGGTAAGATGTCATCCAGGCACCACCACGTTTTGATTCGCGCGGATGCATATCCATATACAATAGACCTAATGTTTTTTTGTTGGCATCGAACACTTCCCAAACCGTAACATCGGCATGATATTTAGGAACGTTTGTCAATTCTTTATAAGTTAATCCCCAAAGTTTGTTGGTTACGTCGAAAATTCCCTTACGAACATTTTCTAAACTTAAATAAGGTTTTAATTCCTGCTCGTCTAAATTGTAACGCTCCTTACGAATTTTCTCTGCATAATAACGCCAATCTGCAGGGGCAACATCTTCGTTAATTCCTTCTTTGCGCATTAAAGCTTGTATGTCTGTAGCTTCTTGTTTTGCCTTATTTACAGCCGGTGTCCATAATTTCATCAGCAAAGTATTTACAGCTTCCGGATTCTTTGCCATACTTTCTTCTAACACATATTCTGCGTGGTTTTTATAACCCAACAACTGTGCTTTCTGCATACGCAAATTGGCAATTTTAAGTACATTTTCTTTATTGTCGTTTCCGTTGTTTTGATTTCCACGAACCTGATAAGCATTCCAGATTGTTTTACGCAGTTCGCGATTATCTGCATACTGTAAAAACGGCATTACGCTTGAATTGCTTAAAGTGAAAACATACTTACCTTCTTTGTTTTTTGCTTTAGCTTCTTCGGCTGCAGCTTCGATTAATTCTGCTGGTAAACCTGCCAAATTTTCTTTTTTATCGATAACCAATTCGTAATTGTTGGTTTCGTTCAATAAATTATCGCCGTATTTTAATGATAAAACCGATAATTCACTGTTTAGCTTTTTAAGCTTGTCTTTATTTTCTGCTGAAAGATTTGCACCGCTGCGAACAAATCGCTTGTAGGTTTCATCTAACAACATTTGTTGTTCTGCACTTAATTTTAAAGTTTCGGGTTTTGTGATTTGATATTGATTGTAAACGGTTTTTACTTTTTGAAAAAGAGCATCGTTTAAATAGATGTTATCATTGTGTTCTGAAAGGGTAGGAGCCATTTCTTGTGACAGTTTCTGCAACTCGTCATTCGTATTCGCGCTCGTTAAATTGTAAAGTACGGTGGTAACTTTGCTTAACGTTTCGCCCGAATTATCAATCGCTGCGATCACGTTTTCAAACGATGGTTGTTCTTTGTTGTCAACAATTGCCTGAATGTCTTTTTGGTGGTCTTTAATTCCTTCTAAAATAGCAGGTTTAAAATGACTGTTCTGTATTTTATCGAACGGAGGAACTTCAAACGGAGTGTTCCATTCGGCAATTAAAGGGTTTTCTTGTCCTGATGTCATTACGGTATTTTCCTTTTTTTTACACGATTGTTGTGCAGCTGCGCCAACTAATAAGCACAGCATAATGATTGTTTTACGATTCATTACTTATGTTTTGTTGCAATTTACTAAAACTATCGGCATAAAAAAAGTACAATCTGTTGAAAGATTGTACTTTACAAAAAACAATTAATAACGAACTCTTTTATTTTTGTTCAACAAGCTGAATTTCTGCGTTTAACTTAACATCTTCGCCTACTAAAACACCACCGGTTTCTAAAGCAGCGTTGTACGTTAAGCCAAAATCTTTACGGTTAATTTTACCGTCTAGGTTTAAACCTACTTTGGTATTTCCCCAAGGATCGGTCATTAAACCACTGAATTCTGCATTTAAAGTAACCGGTTTTGTAATACCTTTTATGGTTAAATCGCCAGTGATTTCGTACTCGCTTCCGTTTCCTTGAATGTTTGTTGATTTAAAATTTAAGGTAGGATATTGCTCTGCATCAAAGAAATCGGCACTTTTTAAGTGGTTGTCTCTGTCTGTGTTGTTTGTGAAAATCGAATTGATTTTTGCTTCAAACTGTAAATTTGCCTCTTTTAAATCATCGTTAAAATCGATATCAGCCGAATAATCGTTGAATAATCCTTTAACGTTGGTAAACATCATGTGTTTTACCTTAAAACCAACTTCGCTGTGTGTTGGGTCAATTGTCCATTTTTTCATATGATAAATTTTTTAAATTAATTTTGATTCATTGGAACTTCTATAATCAGAAATTCACTTTTATCGTTTGTTTTAATTGATACATTTTCGGTTTCCCAGATTCCGATAGCATCGCGGGTTTCCATTGAATTTCCGTCGACTTCGATCGATCCATTCAAAAGAAAAATATAAATTCCGTTGTTTTTAGGATCTTCAACAGTAATGGTTGTTTCTTTACCAGCATCGAACTTTGCCATTTTAAACCAGGCGTTTTGCTGTAATCTTAAAGTACCTTCGGCTGTTTCGGGTTGAATCAACGTTTTAATTTCATTATCGTTCACCGCATATTCCATTTGACCATAACGAGGAGTGATGTTCATTTTGTTTGGAACGATCCATATTTGAAGAAATTTTACCGCTTCGGTTGCGCTTCCGTTCATTTCGCTGTGAGTTACACCTGTGCCGGCACTCATAAACTGAATTTCGCCTTTTTGAATAACCCCTTCAGATCCTGTACTGTCTTTATGAGCCAGTTTTCCTTCTAAAGGAATGGAAACAATTTCCATGTTTTGGTGTGGATGTGCGCCAAAGCCTCTGCCTGCTGCTACGTAATCATCATTCAGAACTCGTAAAGATCCAAAATTAACTCGCTCCGGATTGAAATATCCTGCAAATGAAAAGGTATGATAAGATTTTAACCAATCGTGATCGGCATATCCTCTTGATGCTGCTTTATGTATGGTATATTTTGCCATTGTTATGCGTTTTTAATTTGATAATGTAAAGGTACATTACCCAGATTAATTGGCTGTTAATCTATATTAAGAAATAAAAAACGCTGACTTTTAGTGGTTTATGTTTATTTTTTGCGCAACAGGTTGCTTTTCATTTTACTGAAAAACTCGGGCGTAACACCAATAAACGATGCTATGTATTTTTGTGGCAGGCAGTTAATAATATCCGAATACTTTTGTAGGAACTTTTCATAACGTTCTTCTGCCGTTAATGCCATTTTATCTAAAATACGCTGTTGGTTGGCAATTAAATTGTTTTCGGTAAGTATTCTAAAAAAACGTTCCAATTTTGGGACTTCAGTGAATAATCTTTCTGCATCGCTTCTTTGTAGAATAAGTACATCGCAATCTTCCATTACATCAACATACAAAACGGCAGGTTTTCCTGTTAGGTAACTGTACATATCGGCAACCCACCAACCCGGCGTGGCAAAACTTAAAATATGTATGGTTCCGTTATCATCAATGGTGTAACTGCGTAAAATTCCCTTTAAAACAAAATAGGTAAAATGCGCTTCATCGCCCGGTTTTATTGCAATTGTTTTAGCTTTAAGACTGGCTTTATCAAAAGCATTAAAAATAATATCTTCTTCTTCTGAAGTTAACGAAACGTGTTTGGATATGTTTTGAAGCAGTAAATTTTTCATTTGTATGCCCTGTTGATTTTACGATCATAAAAATAGCGAATAATTATGATAACATCTATTTTATTTAGTACCTTGTTGCAAATATAAATTTTGCATGTTAACATTTAAACAGATAAAAGCAGACGATGTTATTAACATTCGTCATACCGTATTAAAAGAAGGTCAGCCTATAGAAGTTTGTCATTTTGAAGGCGATTTAGATGAAGGCACAAAGCATTTTGGCGCGTTTTTAAACAATACGCTGGTTGGTGCAGTAACCATGATGGCAAAAATTACAAACAATTATAAGGTATATCCGGTTTATCGTTTAACGGGTTTGTCTATTTTGCCGGAACATCAGCATAAAAACATTGGAAAACGATTGTTGAATTTTGCCGAAGAAAATATTTCGCGCAAAGGATCTGTTATGATTTGGTGTTTTGCACGCGATTATGCTGTGAATTTTTACAAGAAAAACGGATACCGATTAAATGTTCAGCAGATCGTAATTCCGTACATTGGTTCTCACAGAATTATGTTTAAATTTGTAGCGAAAGAAGATTAACCGTTTTTATAGAATGAATATTAGAAAAATTATTGTTGGGGCACTTATTTTTTCTGCATGTACAAATCACAATTCCAAACAGAATTTATCAAATGCAGAAAAAACAGTAAGGGTTGAAAAGATTGTGCTGTTTGGAAAAGATGAAAATGTTGTAAAGTTTTATACCGACAATAATTTTGAAACAATTTGGCAAGACAGTTTAAGTAGAAACGAATTGATTTCGGCTATTATTGATAGCAGATATGATGGAGTTTTGCCTGAAAAATATCCCTTAAAAAAACTAATTTCTGCTCATTACAACTACAATGTTTTAAGCGTTGCCGAATTACAGAAAGCCGATGTTGCTTTTAGCGAAAACTTTTTCCGAATTGCAAAACAATTGGCTACAGGTAAGGTAAATCCTAAAAAAATGTATGGCGATTGGGAACCTTATATTCCCGAAAACGATTATTCGGCATTGTTGAATAAATCGTTGGCAGATCAAAAGGTTTATGATGCTTTAGAAGATATTAAACCTAAAAGCGAATTGTACAAGAAATACAAAAAAGCCTTTGCTAAATATGTGCCCATAACATCTAAAGATACATTGTCTGCCGAAGGATTACTGCGTAAAAAAGTTTGGGTAAATTTTGAACGAACCAAGTGGTTAGAACCCGATTTAGGCGAAAATTATGTTTGGATTAATTTACCACAATACGATTTACAGGTGGTTGAAAACGGATCGATAACCGATTCGTACAAAGTAATCATTGGTAAAAAAGAGCGTAAAACGCCGATACTTTCTTCTTCTTTCAATGGAATTATCGTAAATCCAAAATGGACGGTTCCACCAACAATTCTTAAGAACGATCTAGTACCAAAAGCATCTGCAAACCGAGGATATTTTGCATCGAACCGTTTAACGATCTTTGATAAAAAATCAGGAAAACAGGTAAGTCCCGATAATTGGAATCCGGCTAATTATGGATCGTATCGTTATGTTCAGCAAACCGGTCGTTTAAATTCGTTGGGTCAGATAAAATTCGATTTCCCTAACAAACACATGGTTTATTTGCATGATACAAACAATAGAACACGTTTTGTAGAAAGCAATCGAGCATTAAGTTCAGGCTGTGTTCGTGTGGAAGATCCGTTCAGGCTGGCAGAAAAAATATTTAAAATCGAAGGAAAAAATATATCAAAAAGTGAAATTGATACATTGGCGGTAAAAGAGAAGACCAAAAACTTTAAGTTAAACAAAAAAGTAAACGTCCATCAAGTCTATTTTACAGCCGTAATCAATGATGCCGGCGATGTAAAAATCCTTAACGACGTTTACTCTTTAGATAATAAACTTTATAAAAGATTAATTCAATAAATTAGATGTTGTAAGATAACCTTTTTGGTCTGCATGGTAAATAAACAAACAGCTTTCGTTTTTAATAAGGTTAATAATATCATGCGCAACAGCGTAAGGTAAAGCCGGGCAACCAAGGCTTCTGCCTAAATATCCCTGATTTTTTCCCACATTTTCGTTGGCATAATCTGCAGCATGTATTACAATATCGCGTTCACGTGCATTGCTGTTTATACCTGCTTCTAAACCATCTAATCGTAACGATAAACCGTGTTTTCCCATGTAGGTCTCTGCAGTGGTATAAAAACCAAGGCTACTTTTGTACGATTCACGTGCGTTAGAAAAATCGTTCGCATATTCCATACCGCTGTTTCTTCCGTGCGAAACTACTGTTTGATAAAGAATTTCGTGCGATTTCATATCAATAACCCACATTCTGCGTTCGGTAGATGATTTGGTGAAATCAATAATTGTAAGGAGTTCTTTGTTTAATTTACCTTCTCCTTTAAGTTTGTAGTAACCTTTAAATGCCGCTTTAAAGCTTTCCATTTCAGGCTTGTCGAATTTCTTCTCGTCTAAATCTAAATATTCCGATAAAACTAGTTTATCAAAAGCACTTAAATTACTCGACGCATCAGATTTTAAATTTGTTTTTTTTACAGCAGCAATCTCTTTCGATTTTATAGTAGAGGATTTTGTGACTACTGTAACTTTTTTACCATTTCCATTTCCATTGTTATCTCCGTTCGGGTCGTTAATTGTCATTGGTTTGAACGATAACAGACCCACCATCATTAAAGGCAATAATTTAAAATTCATTTGTTCTTATATTAATGTTGTTTAAACTTCTGAACGTAAATATAATAACTTTATTACAAACCAAACCGTTAATTTAATGTTTAATAAACATATTTAACATTTATTTTTAGTAAAATGTTAAAAAAACAGTCCGTAATCTAAAATTCTATGAGTAAATTTGAACCATATTTTTAATCGAAAAATGAACAAAAAAGTCCTTTTAATGATATTAGATGGTTGGGGAAATTCACCTGACCCAAAAGTATCTGCCATAGATCATGCCAACACACCTTTTATAGATAGTTTATACAAGAAATATCCTTTTGCACAGTTAAGAACCGACGGTTTAAATGTTGGTTTGCCCGACGGACAGATGGGAAATTCCGAAGTTGGGCACATGAATTTGGGTGCGGGCAGAATTGTATATCAGGATTTGGCAAAGATTAATCTTGCCGTTCAAAACCAAATTTTAAGTGCCGAACCTGTTTTGCAGGAAGCGTTTAATTATGCGAAAATCAACAACAAGCCGGTTCATTTTTTAGGATTGGTTTCTGATGGAGGTGTGCATTCGCATATCAATCATTTATTCGGATTGTTAGACGCAGCCAATGATTTTGGTTTGAACGATGTTTTTGTGCATGCCTTTACCGATGGTCGCGATGTTGATCCGAAGTCGGGTGCAGGTCATATTGATAATTTAGTGAAATACATGACAGATTCTCCAGCAAAACTGGCATCTGTTGTTGGTAGATATTACGCAATGGATCGCGATAAACGTTGGGAACGCGTTAAAAAAGCGTACGATTTATTGGTAAAAGGTATCGGAATGCCTTCGCGAAATGCGGTTTTGAGTATATCAGACAGTTATTTAAAAGATGTTACCGATGAATTTATTGACCCGATTGTAATGGTTAATGATGATAACAAGCCTGTTGCTACTATTAATGACGGCGATGTTGTAATCTTTTTTAATTTTAGAACCGATCGCGGAAGACAGTTAACCGAAGTGTTATCGCAGGTGAATTTGCCTGAATTCGGTATGGAAAAACTAGATTTATACTACGTTACACTTACTAATTATGATGAAAGTTATAGCAATGTAAAAGTTGTTTATAATAAAGACAATGTAACAAATACGTTGGGAGAAGTTTTAGAAAGTGCAGGTAAAAAGCAGATTCGTATGGCAGAGACCGAGAAATATCCGCACGTAACTTTTTTCTTTTCAGGCGGACGCGAAGAACCTTTTAACGGAGAATCACGTATTTTATGTCCATCACCAAAAGTTGCAACATACGACTTAAAACCCGAAATGAGTGCTTACGATTTAAAAGATGCGCTAATTCCAGAGTTAAACAAAGCCGAAGCCGATTTTATTGTAATTAATTTTGCGAATGGAGATATGGTTGGGCATACAGGTAGCATGAGTGCGGCAATTAAAGCTTGCGAAACGGTAGATATTTGTACACAGCAAGTTGTTAATGCAGCTATTTTAAATGATTATACAGTTATTGTTTTAGCAGATCACGGTAATTGTGAAACCATGTTCAACGAAGACGGAAGCCCAAATACAGCCCACACAACAAACCCAGTTCCTGTTATTTTAATAGATAAAGATATTAAAGAAATTCATAACGGTGTTTTGGCAGATATTGCACCAACTGTACTAAAGTTAATGGGCGTTCCACAACCAGATGTTATGACAGGGAAAGCGTTGGTTTAAAAAAAATGTAAAGAAATGTTTTTTAGTAATAAAAATTTAGTATTTTTATTACTTATTTTTAATAATTCTAACTTAATTTAAATTATATTATGAAAAAACTTTTACTTTCTTTAGCATTTGTATGTGTTGCATCAATAAGTGCGACAGCGCAAACTACTATTTCACAAACTGGTGGAGGAGCAGTTGCTGGTTTTTCGTTATCATGTACAACAACTAATCAACAAAATCAACCTACAGGAATGAGTGATAATACATATTATAGAGTATATACCATGAGTTCTGCTTTGAACATAGTTTCTGTAAATGTAGGAGCTGCTGGTATAGACTACGCACAAAGCTTTAATGGTTTTCCTCTTACAGTAAAATTGTACAAAAGTAATAGTGCGTTTCCAGGTTCTTATCCTACAGGATTAACCCAATTAGCAACCACGACTTTTAGTGTTCCGAAATCTCAAGTTAATGGTAATCAGTATGTTCCTAAAACTGTGAATGTGCCTTTTTCTACTCCTATATTGGTAGCTTCTGGCGATATCATTGTGGCGGAAGTATCTATGCCTGTTACTTTGGGAGCGTTATTCTACATAGGTGCTATTGCTACAACTGGAAATGAAACAGCACCAGCATATGTTAAAACAACAGGTTGTAGTATTTCTAATCCAATAACTATGGCAGCAGCTGCAGCTCAGCATAACCTTCCTACTTTAAATGGTAAAATAGTTATTGATCTAATAGGACAAGACCCAGCTTCTTCAGAGCATTTCTTCACAGAAAACTTTAATTTATACCCAAATCCAGCAACTGATGTTTTAAATATTTCATCTAAAAACGGTTTAGAAATGAAAGAAATTAGAATTACAGATATGACAGGAAAAGTAGTTAAAGTTCAAAAAGATGTTTCAACTGTTAATGTATCTAATTTAGCAGCTGGTACTTATTTAATTGATATTACAACGAACGTAGGTAAAGCAACTTCTAAGTTTATTAAAAAATAATTTTTTCAAAATATTAAATCTAAAGCCCGAAATTATTTTCGGGCTTTTTTTATAAAAAACAAAAATTTAATTTATAAACCGTAAATTTGCATTTCAAAACAATAAAGTAAATGATTGTAATTAAATCTAGAGAAGAAATAGAAATCATGCGCACTGCTGCGTTATTGGTTTCTAAAACTTTAGGAATGTTAGCTTCAGAAATTAAACCGGGTGTTACCACCTTACATTTAGATAAATTAGCAGAACAATATATCAGAGATCACGGCGGTGTACCAGGTTTTTTAGGCTTGTACGGTTGTCCTTGTACATTGCTTACAAGTGTTAATGAGCAAATTGTACATGGTTTGCCAAATGATCGTGCGTTACAAGACGGTGATGTTATTTCGTGTGATTTAGGTGCAATTGTAAACGAATATTACGGTGATCATTGCTATACTTTTGAAGTAGGCGAAGTGGCTGCTGAAACAAAAAAATTATTACAGGTTACAAAAGAATCATTATATACCGGTATTCGTGAATTTAAAATAGGTAATAGGGTAGAAGACGTAGGCTCTGCTATTCAGCGTTATGCCGAAGGTCATGGATATTCAGTTGTACGTGAATTAGTTGGTCACGGATTGGGTAAAAAAATGCACGAAGGACCAGAAATGCCGAATTACGGTAAAAAAGGTCGTGGAAAATTGTTTCAAGAAGGAATGACAGTTGCGATTGAACCTATGATTAATATGGGAACTAAAAATATTAAGCAGTTAAAAGACGGTTGGACAATTGTTACACGCGACGGAAAACCTGCTGCTCATTTTGAACATGATGTTGCTTTGGTCGATGGAAAGCCGGAACTGCTTTCAACATTTGCATACATTTACAAGGCTTTGGGAATTGTATCGAACGAAGAAGACGAGTTTCGTAAACAGCCTTTAGTTTTATCTTAAATGATTAAAAAAGTTTTTAAAACGATATTAAATACCATACCTCGCCCCATTTTAATTAGGGCGAGTTATTTTGTTAGACCTATTTTGGCTTTGTCTTTAAAGGGAAATCGTTTTACAGATCCTATCGACGGAAAATCGTTTAGAACTTTTCTTCCGTATGGTTACGGAAATCAGCGTAACAACGTTCTTTCGCCAAGTACATTGTCTTTAGAACGCCACCGTTTGCTGTGGATCTATTTAAAAAACGAGACCGATTTTTTTAGGAAAGATTTAAAAGTATTGCATTTTGCTCCGGAACAGGCATTTTACAATCGATTTAAAAAACAGAAAAATCTAAATTATACCACAACAGATTTAGAATCGCCTTTGGCTGATGTGAAAGCCGATATCTGCAACCTGCCTTTTGAAAGTGATTTGTACGATGTTATTTTGTGCAATCACGTGTTGGAACATATTCCTGATGATACCAAGGCAATGCAGGAACTGTACCGTGTTTTAAAACCAGGTGGTATGGCGATTTTGCAGATTCCGCAAGATTTATCAAGAGAAAAAACATTTGAAGATAATTCTATTACCGATAAAAAAGAACGTGCTAAAATTTTCGGACAATATGATCACGTTCGAGTTTATGGTCGCGATTATTTTGATAAATTACGAAGTATTGGTTTTAAAGTTGATGAGGTTGATTACACTGCGAAATTATCAAAAGAAGAAGTAGAAAAATACTGTTTGGCAAAAGGAGAAATTATTCCGGTTTGCTACAAGTAAAGAATAAAAAAAGTCCTGATGCTTTATTGTATCAGGACTTTTATTTTAATGCGCATGTTTTTTCTTTAAAATTCCACCCGCAGTTTCTTTAATAGAACTTGAAAAGATAAATGCTTTTTCGTCTATTTCATGTATCGCATTTTTAAGTTTTCTAACTTCTAAACGAGTAACAACCGTGTAAACAATATCAGTTTCGGTACTCACTTCAAAACTATCTTTCATAAAACCGCGTTCGCCTTTGTAAACGGTAATTCCTTTTCCCATTTGTAAAACCAAGAAAGCCTTTACTTCATCACTTTTTGAAGATATAATAGTTACTCCAGTAAATTCCTCAAAACCTTCCACAACATAATCAATTGTTTTCGACGCCACAAAATAGGTCAGCATAGAATAAAAAGCAGCTTCCAATCCAAAGAAAATTCCGGCGATTAAAAAGATCAAAATATTTATACCAAGAATAATTTCACTCATTGAAAACCCGACTTTTTTTCCTGTAAAAACTGCTAAAACTTCAATTCCGTCTAAAGCAATTCCGCTCTTCATACCAAAACCAACTCCTAATCCAATAAAAAATCCACCGAAAACCGAAACGATCAATTTATCGTGTGAAACTTCAGGAAAAGGAATAAATAGCAAGCAAAGTCCAAGAATTATTACCGAAATGATTGATTTTATCGCGAATGATTTTCCTATTAATTTTCCACCCAAAAGCAAAAACGGAATGTTTAATGCAACAAAAATTAAGGCGATATTTATGTGGTATTTTTTGTAAAGAAGCAGTGCGATACCTGTAACACCGCCGTCGAAAAAATGATTGGGAATAAGCAGACTTTTTAATGCGAAACTAATGCAGAGAATGCCAAGCAGCATAAAAGCGTAATCTTTAAAACTATCTTTTGATAATATATTTTTCATTTTTTAAGGTTGACTAAAGTAGTTGTGATTTTATATGTTCTAAATTGATTTTCTTTTTTTCGTTTCGCAATCTTTTAGCAGATTCGGTAAAATAACTGTGTTTTTCAAAGAAAGAAACCTGAATTTTGTTCCATGCGTTAAGATCCGATATTTTATTTTCTGCCTTTAGTTCTTCAAAAAGTCCGTTTGATATTTCTTCAAAATCAGTTCTTCCTAAATAATCCAAATCAGCATCTGCTAAAATCTGTTCCAAATGATTTTTCGGAGTTTGCGGAATTCTCGTTGCCATGATCATTCCTTTAATTTTTTCGATCTGATTAAAACTGTAACCAAAATCCGGTAAATATTCCTCGGCAAATTTGCACGAAATCAATTCATGTCCGTCAGCTTTTACAATAAAGCCCGAATCGTGGAAAAGCGCAGCTACTTTAAGCAATTCGGTATCTTCGGCACTTATTCCTTCTAATTTTGCATAACGCATGGCAGCATCATAAACATCTAAAATATGGCTGATGTTATGATAATGCAGGTGCTTTGGCAGCTCTTCGGTTAGTTTGTT
>JAVXSC010000066.1:0-12610 GCA_036643355.1 Myroides sp. | reverse complement strand
AATCCTATCTTTGGATCAACTCCTACTTTTCTCGAATGACCAAAAAAGATCCGCATTCCATAATTAAAATTAAAAGCATACTTTGTTCTATGGTAATCAATTCTACTGTAGGTATATCTTTGTTCGTTTTCTTGATTATTGTTCACAATATAACTGCTGTCGAATAATGTTTCTTTATGATTCACACCTATAAAATCAGTAGAAAGATAATGATGAACATACTTTTTTTGAGGTGTTAAAACGTAGCCTAATTCTAATCTGTATTGAAATAGTTTATAACCTTCGGTTTTTTCGTTTACTCTTCCCCATGATTCAGAAAACGATTTACCAATTTCGGCACCTACAAATACATTTTCTGTAATTTGGTGTGAAACTCCAATTGAAACCCTACTTGGTGGAACAACCAATGGAGCCAGATCAAAAGTTAAAAATGTTTTTCCTTTAGTGTCTTGAGCAAATGTATTTATGCCCGACAATATCAATAAAACAACTAAATAAATTTTCTTCATAATTATATTATTCAATTACAATATTCTGTTTGTTAAATAAAGTATTTTTAGGAATTATTCCCCTTCTTATAGCTTCTGGATAAATCTTCTTTAAAAATTTACGCCTATCTCTATTGATCATTCTTTTAGCTTTTTTAAGGGAAACAAAATCAATATTTTGATCACTCATCAGAAATATATAAGTAACATCGGAGTTGTCAATAATATTTACTGTTTCTTTTTGCAAACCTGGATAGTCTGTAAAAAAAATTTTATTTGAATCGTCTAATTTAAAAGCAAAGTACCCTTCAGAATTTGTTTCAGTAATTAATCTATTGTTATTATCAAAAATCATAACTTCTGGAATTGGAATGAAATCCTCCTCAAAATAAACATATCCTTTTAAAAACCTTTCTTGCGAAAATAATACCGATGAGCTAAATAATAGAATTAGTATGTATCTTATTTTATTCAATAACAATATTCTGTTTCTTCAAAATTCTTACAACAACAAAAGCAAAAATCAATAAATAAATAAAACAAACTAAAGACACAATATACGATGAATGAATACCAATGATATCTGCAATTTTTCCTTGAATAGGTGGAATAATTCCTCCACCTAAAATCATCATTACCAAAAATGCCGATCCTTGTGCGGTGTATTTTCCTAACCCCATTAAACTTAAATTATAAATTGCCGGCCACATAATACTGCACGCCAACCCGCCACATAAAAAGGCATAAATAGCGGTTTTCCCTGTAGTATTTAAACCAACAATTAATGCAATGATTCCGAACAAACTAAAAACCATTAATGTTTTTGCTGGTGTATTTTTGGTTAAGATAATTAATACAATTTGTAAAACAACACAGATAATAAAACCATAGAAATACTGCATATCGTATTCCATTAAAATATTGGCTGTTATAATAATTCCGAAGGCAATTATTGGAAGAATAACCGTTAAAAGCAATTGTCTGTTTTTTGAAAGATTAAAAGCACTAACAGCTCCTGCCCAACGACCAATCATCATGCTGCCCCAATACATAGAAATATAAGGTGCAATTTGCGATGAAGATAATCCTCCAAATTCATCAGATTTTAAAAGTTCACCTAAATTACTTCCAATCCCCACTTCTACTCCAACGTACATAAATATTGCCAGCATTCCCAAAACCAATTGCGGATATTTCATTGCACCCCAACCTTCTGGTTTTACGGTTGCGCGATTATAAGCAAAAAGTAATCCGCCTAAAATAACAGCAAAGGCAACTGAAAGCCACATAACACGAGTGTTTTCAATTTCAAACTTGTTAACTACTTCTGCGGTTTCTCTATATGTCGAAAAAACAAAACTGAAACAAACCATCAATAAAACAGTCATTAAAACCAATATATTTAGTGCTTTCGGAGCTTTTTCTATAGGTTCGATACTCTTTCCTTCAGGCAATTTTCTTGAAAAATAAAATAATGCGGCAGCACCTATAAACAATAAGCCGACGCAAACATAAAGCAACACCACTTTATCTAAACTCAGAGATTTTATTTGATTTTCGCTTACCGCTGCGGTTGTTCCAAACAATGCAAAAGCAACTACCAACGGACCAATTGTAGTACCTAACGAATTTATTCCACCACCAAGATTTACTCGGCTTGCGCCTGTTTTTTCATCGCCCAGTAAAATAGCAAACGGATTTGCTGCTGTTTGCTGTAACGAAAAACCCAAAGCAACTGTGAACAAGCCAATCAGCATTCCATAATATACATTGGCTTCAACCGCTAAAATCATGGCAACAGCACCAATTGTAGAAAATAACAAGCCGTAAACAATACTGCGTTTGTAACCCCAATAAGTAACCAAATCTTTCCCTTTAACGTTGCTTAATGCAAACAAAATCAAGGCACCAATGTAATAGGCTGTGTAAAAAGCAAAATCGATCAATTGCGACTGAAACTGATCTAAATGAAAATAATCTTTACAAAAAGGAATAAAAATGTTGTTGCCCGCAGCCATAAATCCCCAAAAAAAGAAAACAACAATTAAGGTATATAATGCCGGATAATTTGTTTTTACAGTATGATTCATACAAAATGGAATTAAATATCAAATATAAAAATTTGAAGCAAGATCGGCTATTTTGGTTATAAAAAAGTTATTTTTGTAGCAAAGTTTGTATTCTATGAAAAAAATAGTTGGCTTGTTTTTAGTAGCGATAAGTTTAACAGCTTGTGATGATGGCGATTTGGTTTTTGAAAATTTGAATTTTGACGGAAAACAAATTCAAAAATGCCCAGATAATGAATTGTATTTTAAAACGAATGATACAGAATTGTTATTGGTTGATTTTTCTAACATAGCTAACGGTGTTAAAGGATCAGTATTAGATACATTAGCTCCTTTAAACATCAAACAAGAGTTGTCAACTACGGGTACTACAAAAATTTATTACCGTACATACGATGCTCCCATTGCGGCAAATGCAATTTGTTCTTTATTGGCACCAGCAAATCCAAAAGTTACGGCAGAATACACCTCTTTACCTGGTGGCAGAATATTTTATACCCGAACAATGATACCGGCAGTTACCGAAACCGCTGTAAATGTAAACTATACTTACACCATTAATTTTGAAAATATTACGCTTACTAATGGGACGTCGGAAATTAAATATGCTACTCTTCCGTATGGTTCGTATGTTTATGATACAAGTAAATTGAATTTCAACTTTACAAACAACTTTGATAATTGCGAGAATACTTTAATTTGTAATAGAAATGATGAGTACATTCAAATAAACTTACCTGCTGATTTTGTTTTCCCTACAACTAATCAAACGCAAATAGTGAATTTAAATGACACTAACTTATTAAATTATTATATTTTTAAAGAATTTATAACGATTGATGAAGGTAATGAATGTGAATTTCCAACCGACGCAATTAAAGAAAATTGGCAGGTAACCAACGGATCTTTACAAATTGAAACAAAAGTTACGGGGGCAAATATCATTCATAATTTAAAGCTTATACAGGCTCAATTTAAGAATGACGAAACTACCTTTAGTGTTACAGATCGAAATTTAGGAGCTTATAGCCTTCAATAAAAAAACAAAAATCCGAATTTAGACATTCGGATTTTGTTTTATATATACTTCTGTTGCTCCCAAACCATATTTTCTATAGTTTGCATCCTGATACGATATTTCAGGATATCTGCCCAACAAATAATCTAATTCTGATTTTAAAACACCCTCGCCCATTCCATGTATAAAAACAATTTTAGGAATGCGGTTTTTAATGGCGAATTCTAATTGTCCGCGTGCCGTATCTACCTGAATGTTTAAAATATCAAAATTGTTCATGTGTTTAAAACTCTTAACCAATTTTTCTATATGAAGATCAACTTCTAAAACAACTTCGTCTTTTTTCGATTTTTTTTCAGAATTTACTTTATGATGATTAACCGTTATCTTCTGTGTTTTTGCCGATTCAATTGCTCCGTATGTCGATCCTTGTTTTATGAGTGAATCATCTCCAATTAAAATCAGCTGTTTCAACGGATACGCAAGTTCAAAACCATCGCTTGTTAAAATAACGGCTTCGTCGTTAGCAATCTTTACAACTTTTCCTTTAAAATCTTCGTCTAAAACTTCAACAAAAGTTCCTACATTAATTTCCTTGCTCATTGTTTGATTGGTTATTATTTTTATCGGAATTACTTGGTGTTTTGTTCATTAAATACATCATTAAAAAGAAAAAAACAAGCACCGCAATTATTTGTATGTAAATGTTTGGCTGCGATTTAGTTTGTTCAACCAATGCCCAAAACATTAAACCAAATACGGCTATATATATAAGAAATTTCATTTTATATTTTTTTCAAAATTAATAAATTTATACATTCGATAAAAATTTAGGACTATGGAAGAATACATGATACCCTGCATGAACAAAAAACTTTTTGGAGTTGAATGTATGGGTTGCGGTACGCAGCGTGCGGCTTATATGGTATCGCAAGGCAATTTTGTTGACGCATTTAAAATGTTTCCGGCAATTTACACCACTATTCTTTTATTTGCATTTATTTTTTTGCATTTTGTTGATAAGAAACGAAAATATCATAAAATAATTATTTTTTTAGCGATACTAAATGCGGTTATTATGGTATTTGCTTATATTTACAAACATTATAAATTTTAACAAATTAAAAAGAACTATGGAAAATTATCAGGATCAGAATCAACCACAAAACTACCAAAATTCTAACTTTAACAACGGAAACGGTAATTTTATGACAACTAACTTACCAAACGGAACAGCAGTTCTTATATTGGGAATTGTTTCTATTTTAGGATGTTGTTGTT
Organism: Myroides sp.; assembly: GCA_036643355.1. Classification (GTDB taxonomy): domain Bacteria; phylum Bacteroidota; class Bacteroidia; order Flavobacteriales; family Flavobacteriaceae; genus Flavobacterium. The sequence continues at coordinate 7,754 of JAVXSC010000066.1, read as the reverse complement.
ATGGTATTGTTGGATTAATTTGTGGTATTATCGGTTTAGTTTTAGCTAAAAAAGATATGGCATTATACAGACAAAACCCAAGTGCTTACAACAATTTTTCTAACCTGAATACAGGTAGAATTTTATGTATTATTGGTGTAGTTTTAAGTGTAATTTATTTAATTACAAATATAGTTTTATTAGCAATGTACGGTTTCGACGGTATACAAGAAATGCAACAACAATGGATTGAGCAAATGCAAAATCAACAATAATAAAATATAAATAACAAAAAAAAATCCCGAAGTTTAAACTTCGGGATTTTTTGTTTTTAATAATTCAACACATCAAAAATCTGTGATATAATTAAGTTCTTTCTTCTTTCGTAATCATCTAGTTCAGTTGTTTCTAACGAAGTGTAAGTTCTTAACGAAAAGTAGATTGGTTTGCTTTGCTTTAAATATACACCCATTGTCCAATCAATTCTTTTACCTAAATAATTTGTTGTTGCGGTATGTATTGCTAGTTTTTCATCTTTTAAAAGCTGGTTGTAAACAAACTGCTGACTTTGCTTATTAAAAGGCAGCTTGCCTTCTTTTAATTCTTTTAAAAACAAAATCATAGAATTTGGATTTGTCAAAGCGGCATAGTTCCAAAAATACTGTAATTCGTTATTTTTTATTTCTTTAAAAAAAGTCGATTTTTTAATATTTACGTTATAATTTTCTTCAGGAAGATAATTCTGTAAACGGTCAAAATACCAATCGTTCTTATTTTTTATTGCATCAATTAAATTGGTATCGGCATTCCATTCAGGTTTTCTTTCATCAAAAAAAGATCTTTTAACACCATCCCACATCAATTTTTCCTTTACATCAATCTTAAAAACCTTTTCTTCTAAACCAACCAAAGCCTGCCATAAATGAAAATGAGCTGCTGCCGGTGTGTTACTAAAAGGTTCAACTTCAGTACTAAACAACCATTCATCTTTATTCTCATTGTAAATAACAATGGCGCCGTTAATGTTGTTCGCTTTAAAATAATAATCTAAATAACTTTGAGCTTGTGCATTAAAAAATCCTAAAAAAAGAAAAAGTAAAACGTATTTCATGTTTATTTTTTTTCAAAAATATAAAAACTAAACCCAACATCTGAATTGTTTTCACAAAACATTTCGATCTGATAGAATATTACTACTTTTGTACATTATTTTTATCCATGAAAAATTTTATATATATAGTAATTTGTTTGTTGTTCTCGGCAGCAAATGCGCAAATACCAACTTATTACCAAACCATTAATTTAAATTTGCAGGGTGATGCCTTAAAAAATGAGTTAACTACTTTATTAACAACTACTCATACATACAATTTGATTTATACGCCCGATGTTTGGAATGTTTTAAAACAAGCCGATGTTGATCCTAACAATGCTGATAAAGTTTTGCTTTTGTACGGTTGGAACGATACCGATTTGATCAAAAACAACGATTTAACCCGCGACAGAACGGCAAGTTGTCATTCATCGAACTGTGAAGATAAATGGGTTCGCGAACATGTTTTTCCAAGATCGAAAGGAACACCTAATTTAGAATTTGAAGGTCCGGGTTCTGATGCGCACCATTTACGTGCCGTTGATTATGATCGAAATAATTTAAGAAGCAACTTTAAGTTTATTGCTAACCCAACAACCTACATTACTTATTCACGAGTTATTCAACAAAACGGATCGGAATATTTTTATCCGGGCGATAACTGGAAAGGCGATGTTGCCCGGATGGTTATGTATATGTATGTGCGATACGGTAACCGTTGCCAGCCTGTAAATGTTGGTTTTGGTTCTACTTCTTTTTCTGTTAATAACGATATTCCGAATATTTTTTTACAATGGAATGCTGAAGATCCGGTTTCTGTACATGAAATCAACCGAAACGAAAAAATTTATGCTGCACAAGGAAACAGAAATCCTTTTATTGACAATCCTTTTTTAGCGACAAAAATATGGAACGGACCTGCAGCAGAAAATAAATGGAACGCTTTAAATACATCTGAAATTGTTTTTAACGATACAAAAGTGTATCCTACTTACACCAATGATTTTTTGAATATTGAAACCGATTTAACCGAAACTTCTTATAAAATATATGATCTATCAGGAAAATTGATTGATCAAAATAAAAATCAAACAAAAATAGATGTTTCAAGTTATTCAAGTGGTTTGTATATGCTTCACTTTTCAGCAGACAACGTATCAAAAACCTATAAGTTTATAAAAAAATAAATCTGATTAGATTTCAACTAAAGTTTAATGAAATTCTACCTTTCTTCTTATAAATTCGGAAATGATTATAATCAACTAACAAAAATGCTTCCAAAAGGAGCAAAAATTGGTCATATAAATAATTCAAGGGATTGGTTGGGTGTAAATGAAGAGAATAAACAAAAATCATTGAATGAGGAGATGCTTTTTCTTGAAAATTTAGGCTTTAAATGTGAACATTTAGATTTGAAGGATTATTTTGGAAAAGAAGATTTATTAAGGAAAAAAATAGATGAGTTGGATGGTATTTGGGTTTGCGGTGGAAATACTTTTGTGCTTCGGCAAGCAATGAAGTTGAGTGGTTTTGATACTATTTTTAAAGATTTGTTAAGGCGAAAAGATTTCTTTTGGGGCGGCTACAGTGCTGGAATATGTATTTTGTGCGATTCACTTAAATATATTGATCAAGTAGATGATGCAAATAATTTTCCTTATAAAGAAATCAACACTCCTATTTATGAAGGTTTAGGTATTTTCAATTATGCTTTACTTCCTCATTACAAATCAAACCACGAAGAATCTGAACTAATCGAAAAGGAAGTGGAACGCTGTATTAAAAACAAATGGCTTTTTAAAGTTTTAAAAGACGGCGAGGTATTAATTTTAGATAACAATTTTGAAAAATAAAAAAGAAGTAACAGAATTTGATTTCCGTTACTTCTTAAAATTTTAAATACTTAAAAAGGTTTATTAAGGAATATATTTCTTTTCAAAATTTGGTTTTCGTTTTTCTAAAAAGGCGTTTCGTCCTTCAATAGCTTCTTCGCTCATATAAGCCAAGCGAGTAGCTTCACCAGCAAAAACCTGTTGACCAACCATACCGTCGTCGGTTAAATTCATAGCGAATTTCAACATTTTTATAGATATAGGCGATTTTTCCAATATTTCCTGTGCCCAATCGTAAGCCGTTTGTTCCAATTCTGCATGTGGAATAACAGCGTTAACCATTCCCATATCGTAAGCATCTTGAGCAGAGTAATTTCTACCTAAAAAGAAAATTTCACGCGCTCTTTTCTGTCCGACCATTTTTGCCAAATAAGCCGATCCGTAACCACCATCAAAACTTGTAACATCGGCATCGGTTTGTTTAAAAATAGCGTGTTCTTTACTCGCCAACGTTAAATCGCAAACCACATGTAAAGAATGTCCGCCACCAACAGCCCAGCCATTTACAACAGCAATAACTGCTTTTGGTGTAAAGCGAATTAAACGCTGAACTTCTAAAATATTTAGACGGTGATAACCATCTTCACCAACATAACCTTGATAACCACGTGCTTTTTGATCGCCGCCACTGCAAAAAGAATAAACACCGTCTTTTGGAGAAGGACCTTCAGACGATAAAAGAATCACTCCGATTGATGTATCTTCATGTGCATCGCTGAAAGCACGCAACAATTCAGAAGTAGTTTTAGGACGGAAAGCGTTTCTAACTTCCGGTCGATTAAATGCAATTCGGGCAACGCCGTTGCACTTTTTATACGTTATATCATCAAACTCAATAGCTGTTTGCCAGTTTATTTCATTCATTCTGTAAAATTTTATAATCTACACCAAAGATACATTTTTTACTTTTTATAAATTTAACGCAGCAAGGTGTTTTTAAAAATCAGCAAATCGTTTATATTTGCTACTTATAGCGAATTCTAAATAATGAAAAAAATAATATTTCCCCTACTTCTTATCGGTGGCTTAAGTATTTCTTGCGATAAAAATTTCGATATTGCTCAAGTCATTAAAAAAAGAAGTGAACTTTATAAAAAACAAGAACAATTAATAAAAAACAACGACGATACTTTTGAAGTAAAATTTAACCCGGTAACACCAAAATACAAATTAGAAACCCGCGAAATTATTGAAACTTTTTACCACAACCGAATTAACAGAGGTGGTTTTTGGGGACAGTTTCTTGTCGCGAAAAATGGTGAAATAATCTTTGAAGATTATCAGGGTTATGCCAACTATCAAAACAAAGAAAAAATTAACGATTCTACGCCAATGCACGTTGCATCTGTCGGGAAAGTATTTACGGGTATAACAATTTTACGATTAATTAACGAAGGAAAAATATCGTTAGACCAAAAAGTGAATACCATTTTAACAGGATTTCCTTTTGATGATATTACTGTACGTTTGTTGTTAAACCATCGTTCAGGATTGCCTTATTACGGAAACTTTACAGCTAAACCGGGAATGTGGGATACCAAGAAGACACTGACAAATAAAGATGTATTGAATTTGTTAGAAACTAAAGGTATTAAGTTAGATTTTAGACCCAACACCCGCTTTACCTACTCTAACACCAATTATGTTGTTCTGGCGTTGATTGTGGAGCAGGTTACAAAAAAATCGTTTCAAGATGCTATGAAGGAGCTTATTTTACAGCCCTTAAAAATGAATAATACCTTTGTTTTGGATAATTTAGAAAACAAAGACAAAATAACGCAATCGTACCACGCGAATAATCAAAAAATGCATTGGGATTATTTAGATGGAACGTATGGCGATAAAAACATCTATACAACGGCACGCGATATGTTGAAATTAGACAAAGCACTATATTCTGATAATTTTATTAGCAAAGCGTTAAAAGGCGAAATGTACAAAGGATATTCGTACGAAAAATCGGGAGCGAACAATTACGGTTTGGCGATACGTATGGTTGAACCTAAAGAAGATAGCGGAAATTTGTACACCTTTCACAACGGTTGGTGGCGCGGTAACAGAACATCGTATGTAACGTTGCGAAAAGATACCATTACAATTATCTGTTTCAACAACCATAATTCGCAAATGGCTTATAAAACCAAAGAATTGGCACCACGATTGGGGAATTATCCGTTTATACAGATTAACGATTAATCAGGCGACGAAAGTCGCTTTTTTTAGACATAATAAAACATGAAAAAATCAATTTTAGCACTACTTTCGTTGTTTGTACTTTCATGTGCAAGCCACGATAAAATCAACAAACGCTATCATACCAAAATTGATGCGAAGAAATTAAAGAAAGATGTTTCGTTTGTTCAAAAAAGAATCACGAACATGCATCCCGATTTGTATTGGTACATTTCGAAGGAAGATCTTAACAGAAAATTCGATAGTTTGTCGAATACTTTGAACGAACCTTTAACTCCCAACGAATTTTATCTGAAGATTAGTCCAGTTGTGGCATCGGTTCACCAGGGACACATGAGCATGGGTATGCTTACGCAGACTTCATCCGATTCTTTAAAGAAAAAATACAAAGGTTCGGTAAATCCATTATCGAATTTCGAATATGAATATTTGAACGAAAGACTTTTCATTAAAAGAAACAATTCTAAAACGGATACCATTCTTCAAACAGGAACAGAAATTATCGATATTAACGGAGTAAAACCTGCGGATCTTTTTAAGAAATACCGAAAAACATTTACATCAGACGGATACAACGAAACGGCAATTCCAAAGTTTTTTGCTCGTCGTATAAATTCGTTTTACATTAACGAATTAGGGTTTGTTGACAGTATTAAAATCAATGCCGTTTGTGCCGATACTGCTTTCTATTACACTGCAAAAAGAACGTTCGAAAAATCGAAAAAAGAAAGAAAAGCACTTGCCAAAAAAGCACTTGCCGAAAAGAAAAACGATACTTTAAAAGATACAAAAACGGTTCAAACCGATACATTATCAAAACTTACTAAAGCAGAAAAGAAAATTAAAAAGAAGGCTTTAAAAGAATTGGCACAGAAAAAGTATTATAAAAACGAATGGTTTGGTTATGATAGTAAAAGCAACACATTTTCTAAACAAATAACGTATCCTGTTGCGCAAGACAGCACGGTTGCTGTACTTAAAATCAGAGATTTTAGTAAAGGACGAATAAAAGTTTACGATACCATTTTTGCCGAATTAAAGAAACACGATGTGCAGAATTTAATCATAGATTTACGTGGAAATCCTGGTGGGCGATTGAATGAAATTCACAAGCTGGCACAATATTTAAACGATACTGCTTTTGTATTTACAAAGCCTGCAACCATTACAAAACGTACTACTTTTTTAAATCTTTACAGAGGTAAAAGCGTTGCAAGTAAAATTTTAGGTACACCATTTATTTCTATTTTTTCAACAATCCGCGGATTAAGATCAAGTAGAAATGATGTAGGAGAATTGCAGTTTCCTATGAAATCGTCTAAAATAACACAACCAAAACCTTTGAATTATAAAAACAATATATATGTGATTACCGATGGAATGACGTTTTCTGCAGCAGCTATTATATCATCGCATTTAAAAGGTAGAAACCGTGCCATTTTTGTAGGCGATGAAACGGGCGGAACATTCAACGGAACGGTTGCCGGAATTATGCCTAATGTGAAATTACCAAATTCTAAATTAATTGTTCGCGTTGGTTTAATGACCATAAAACCACATGAACAAACCGAAAAAGAAGGTTACGGTGTAATGCCCGATACTTTTATAAAACCAACTATTGAAGATTTTTTAAATGATAAAGATCCCGAATTAGATTGGATTTTAAACCAGATAAACCCAAACAGAAGCGCTCTTAATTAAGAGCGTTTTTTATTTGAATGATTATAGGAATTTATCCGGTTTTCGTCAGTTAGAGCTTGTGATTGCTGAGCCTGCCGAAGTATCGAGAACATATCATTTACAAAACTTCTCGATACGCTTCACTTTGTTTCGCTACGAAGTGACGATCTATTAATTTGTTCATTATGAATCTATTTAATCTCAATTTTAGGGAATGACCAATTATGGCGAACTGCTAAAATTCTAATCAAAATAATAGTTCCGGCAGTACCTACATAAATTACGTCGTCGTTTACGTGTAGTAATTTCAATCCAAAAAACATAAATCCGCCCATTAAACAAGCCGTTGCATAAATTTCTTTTCTAAAAATCACAGGAATTTCATTACAAAGAATATCTCGGGCAACGCCACCAAAACACGCTGTTACCGTTCCTAAAAGAATACAAACGATAGGACTGAAATTAATAGACAATCCTTTTTCGATACCGATAATCGTAAAAATTCCAATACCAATAGTATCAAACAAAAATAAAGATGTTCTTAAAAAACTTAAATATTGTCTGAAAATGATCGAAATAATTGTTGCAGCTACCACAATGTAAAATGTTTGCAGGTTTAACAGCCAAAAAACCGGTGTGTTGCCAATAAGCAGATCTCGTAAAGTTCCGCCACCGATTGATGTTACCATAGCAATAACAAATACACCAAAAAAGTCCAGTTTTTTTTCGATTCCTGCCAATGCACCCGAAATTGCGAACGCAATAAGTCCTAAAATATCTAAAATAGAGAAAATCATTATTTGCTTGTTAAATGATTAAAGTCGTTAATTACGGTTTGTATAAACTGATGCTGGTTTAAGTTCTGATTTTTTATAGTGGTTACTTCTTCAATTTTAGAAATAAGCTTATCAATCATC
>JAVXSC010000065.1:0-12684 GCA_036643355.1 Myroides sp. | reverse complement strand
AGGATATGTGGTTATAGGGCTAATGCTTTTAATAACTTATCTTATACATTTGGTAAACGATTTAAAATGGTTGCAGTCGCCTGCAGTAATTATAGAAAAAAGCTTTTTGTTTGTAGTTGTGGTACTTTCGGTTTTGCTGATACAGTTTATAACCGTAAAAAATTATTTGGCGGTAAACAATCTTTACTCACTGTTTTTGTATGCCTGCTTTTTAATTTTGTTTCCTACTTTTTATGATGATGCCCAACTGATTATTGCAAACCTGCTGGTACTTTTGGCATTGCGAAGAGTTATTTCGCTACAAACCTTAAACGAACCAAAGATTAAAATTTTCGATGCCAGCCTGTGGATTTTTGTTGCCACGCTGTTTGAATCATGGACCATTCTTTATTTTGTAATGATCTACCTTGCAATAATTTGGTACGTAAATCAGGATTACCGCAACTGGATTATTCCGTTAATTGCCTTGTTAACCGTTACCATTTTATTCTACACTTACAGTTTGTTTTACAATATTGATTTAGTGGAATTTTGGACCGATAAATACGATGTTGGCTTCAATTTTAGTTATTTCGAAAACATCTATCAAAACATAGCACTTTCTTTTTTGGCAACAATTGCGGTGTTATTCACCGTTTATCAGTTAACCAATTTAAAAAGTATCGCCACTAACCAGGTAACACTTTACAAAAACATTGTACTTTGCTTTGTAATCGGAGCTGCGATTTACATCATCACTCCAGAAAAATCAAACGGATTGTTGGTTTTTACTTTCTTTCCGTTATCGATTATCGGTGGAAATTTCATTGCAAACACACCCAACAAATGGGTTAAAGAAGCTGTTTTAGCTACAATTCTTGGAGTAAGTTTATTACTGTTTTTACTGAAACTATAATTTTTCGCCATAAGCCAAATCGCCTGCATCGCCAATTCCTGGAATAATGTATTTGTTTTCGTTCAAAGAATCGTCTAAACTGGCAACCCACAAATGAATATTTTCGGGCAAATGTTCCTTTAAATATTCAATTCCTTCGGGCGCGGCAATAACTACGCAAATATGAATTTCCTTTGGATGTTCTTTCTTCATTAACTGATCAAAAACAGCAACCATTGAATGTCCCGTTGCCAACATTGGATCCAACAAAAGCAGACATTTCCCTTCAAACGATGGTGCTGCCTGATATTCAACCAAAATCTCTTCGGCTCCGCGTGTTCGTGCTGCCGATACAAATCCATTTTCGGCATCATCAAAAAAACTCATAAAACCGGTATGCAAAGCCAATCCGGCACGAAGTATCGAACATAAAACCATATCCTCTTTAATCAGCATGGTATCTTTTGTACCCAACGGTGTGGTAATCGAAGTTTCTTTATACGACAGTTTTTTGCTTAATTCGTACGCCATAATCTCGCCTATCCGTTCCATATTTTTACGAAAACGCATCGAATCGTTTTGTACTTTAACATCACGCAACTGCGCCAAAAAATGATTTAAAATACTGTTCTGCTCTGATATGTAGTGAATATGCATAAGTTTACCAATGAATTTTATTGTTGTAAAAGTATTAAAAGTATATTTGTAAATAAAAATTATAACAATGTTTGCAGAATTAGCTTTTCCTGTTTTTGAAAAAAGTATCGAAGATTACCACCAATTTGACGATGTTAACCAACCAATAGCAAACCCTTACGAAAAAGGTTCTATTGAACATTTGCTGTATGCTAAAAACTGGGTTGATACCGTGCAATGGCATTATGAAGATATTATTCGCGATCCGCAGATTGATCCTGTTGCTGCTTTGGTTTTAAAGCGTAAAATTGATGCATCGAACCAGGTAAGAACCGATATGGTTGAATATATCGACAGTTATTTTTTAGATAAATACAAAAACGTTCAGGTTAAGCCAAATGCTAGAATAAACACCGAAAGTCCGGCTTGGGCAATGGATCGTTTGTCTATTTTGGCATTAAAGATCTACCACATGCACGAAGAGGCTACGCGACCAGATGCATCGGCAGATCACCGTGCAAAATGTCAGGCAAAATTAGATGTTCTTTTAGAGCAGAAACAAGATATGTTTACATCGATCAGTCAATTGATTGAAGATATAGAAAACGGCGACAAATTCATGAAAGCTTACAAGCAAATGAAGATGTATAACGACGAAGAATTGAATCCGGTATTGTATCAAAATAAAAAATAAGTACTTTTGAAAGACTTTCTTAAACAGAAAGTCTTTTTTACTATGAACAAACTTTTAAAAATAGCGCAGGTATTCGTTTTTACCATTTTAATACTTTTAATTGCTGTATTCATCTGGCAGTTTTTCGATGCTTACGCCAAATTACTTTTTATTCCGTTGGGCTTTTTAAGCATTTATTACCTGTTGATTTATCTGTTTGCAAAACTGTTGCAGCAAAACCAATCGAAAGTATGGTTTTATGTAGGTATTCTCTTTATGATCATTCCGTTGCTCGCTTTTTCAATGGCTTACAAACCCATTTTAGAATTTTCGTACAGTATTTTAGAGTCTTTAGGCAATTAAAATGAAGCATATTTTAGTAATACGATTATCGGCAATGGGCGATGTTGCTATGACGGTTCCTGTTATACGATCGCTTATTCAGCAACATAACGATGTAAAAGTCACGGTGGTTTCGCGACCTTTTTTTAAGCCTTTTTTTGATGATATGGATCGAGTTGATTTTTTTGGAGTCGATTTAGAAAACCATCATAAAGGATTTTTTGGAATTTACCGATTGTATAAAGATCTAAAAAAACTAAAAATTGATTTTGTTGCCGATTTTCATAATGTATTGCGATCTAAAATACTTCGTACCTTTTTTAAATCAAACGGAACAAAAACAGCGTTTACTGATAAAGGCAGAAAAGAAAAAAAGGAATTAACCCGATTAGAGAAAAAAGTATTAAAGCCTGTAAAATCAATGGTTGATCGTCATGTTGACACCTTGGCGCAATTAGGTTTTAAGGTTGATCTATCAAAAATATCTTTTCCAGAAAAACCGGTTTTGTCTGATGAAATTCTGGCTGTAACTACCGAAAAATCAAACAATAAATGGATTGGAATTGCCCCTTTTGCACAATATCAAACAAAAGTATATCCAACCGAATTAATGCAAAAGGTTATTTTAGATCTTTCCGAGAATCAAAATCATAAAATTTTCTTGTTTGGTGGAAAAAATGAATTAAATTCGTTAAAAAACCTTCAACAAAATCTTGAAAACGTTATATTAGTTGCCAATAAACTTACTTTTAAACAAGAATTACAGTTTATTCCGCATTTAGATGTTATGCTTTCAATGGATTCGGGTAATGCGCATATCGCAGCAATGTACGGCATAAAAGTTGTTACGTTGTGGGGAAACACGCATCCGTTTGCAGGTTTTGTACCGTTTAACCAACCGTTAGAAAACAGTTTGATTCCAGATTTAGAGAAATATCCGTTTTTGCCGACATCGGTTTACGGAAACAAAATTGTAACAGGATACCAAGATGTTATGCAAAGTATAACGCCTGAAGAAGTTGTTGCAAAAATTAGTACGAATTTATACGAATGAAAGATTTAATAGAAAAAAGCATTGGGCTGCTAAAAGATTTAATTAAAACACCGTCGTTTAGTAAAGAAGAAGATATCACAGCCGAAATTATTGATACTTATATAAAAAGTTTCGGCGTAGAAACATACCGCGAATTAAACAATGTCTGGGCTTTTAACAAGTACTACGATCCGTTAAAACCAACCATTTTATTAAACTCGCACCACGATACGGTTCGTCCGAATATCGATTATACTCGTAATCCTTTTTTAGCGGAGATAATAGACGGAAAATTATATGGTTTGGGGTCTAATGATGCCGGCGGATGTCTGGTTTCGTTAATTTCTACCTTTCTGCATTATTACAATCAACCGAATTTAAAATACAACTTAGTTATTGCTGCCACTGCCGAGGAAGAGATTTTAGGTTTGCACGGTTTGGAATTTGTAGTACCAAAATTAGGTGCGTTAGATTTTGCAATAGTTGGTGAACCAACGCAAATGCATTTGGCTGTTGCCGAAAAAGGTTTAATGGTTTTAGAATGCACCGCATCAGGAAAATCGGGGCACGCAGCGCGTAACGAAGGCGAAAATGCCATTTACAACGCTATTGAGGATATTTTGTGGTTTAAAACGTTTGAATTTCCTAAACAGTCTGAAATGTTCGGACCGATAAAAATGTCGGTTACCATGATAAATGCCGGAACACAACATAACGTAGTGCCATCGAGCTGCGATTTTGTAGTTGATGTTCGTATTACCGATGCTTACACCAACGAAGAGGTTTTAGATATTATAAAAGCACATACCAAATGCGAAATTAAACCGAGATCAACTCGTTTACGTCCGTCGTTTATTTCATTGGAACACCCTATTGTAAAAGCCGGAATAAATTTAGGCAGGACCACTTACGGCTCGCCTACTACGAGTGATCAAGCGGTATTAAAAATCCCATCGTTAAAATTAGGACCGGGAAATTCGGCTCGTTCACACACCGCAGATGAGTTTGTGTATGTTAACGAAATTGAAGAAGGTGTAGAACTATATATTAAAATTTTGGATCAGTTGGTTTTATGATTTTCAATGAAGATTACTAAACATCTCTGTTTTCATCAATCATTTTAAATGGATTCTGCTTTGTATGGAAAACATCATTAATTACAATCTGATTTTCTACAATTCTGTAAATCAATTTATAATTCCCAACAACAAGATATCTATAATTTTCAGGAATTTCTTCAAGGCTTAATTCAAGCTGACCAGAATTTGGATTGTTTATAAGTTGCCTTACGGAATTAATAATCTGTTTTCTTACTTTATGAGCAACTTGTTTCCCGCCATTAACCGAATAATAATCGAAAATAGCTTTTAGATTTTTTATAGCAAAGTCAGTCCAAATTATTTTCACCCGTTACCAATTTGAAGAAATTTTTTCTAAATCTTCTTGCGACTTAAACCTTCCGGTTTCGTAATCACTTTCCGACTCTTTAATTCTGCTTATTAATTCTTCTTGTGTAAAAGGCTTTAATGGAACATCGTTTTCTGCTTTTTGCAAAATATATTTTTCAATTTTCTCAAAGAAAATCTCGTCTTGCAATTGTGCAAGATAAGCTATTAAATTTAATTTTCTTGTTTGTAAATCCATCACATAAACTGTTTAATATCAAATATACGGAATTTATATTTATCTAAATGTTAGAAAATTAGCAACTAAAAATCCCCAATATTTGCTTTTATCGGAATCACCATAAACTGCTTTTTATACTCATTGTCTTTTGTGGCAACATTCCATCGGGTCGATGCAATTACACGCACTGCTTCTTTATAAAAACTGTTTTCTGCCGAAATTTCTTTAGGCGAAAATTCAAAAGCTTTTCCGTCTTCGCTCACTGCAAACACCACATAAAACACAAAATAAGGTTTCTTTTTTGCTGTTTTGGGTATGTCTTCTTTTTTTACGTTGTTGTAATTAAAATTATTGTTTACGTAATAGTACAAATCTTCGGTGTTTCCGCCGGCATAATTGGCATCTTTAACAACCGGTTTGATAGGAAAAACCAATGTATCTTGAGCAAATGATGATAAATTACTATAAACTAAAAAGAATAAAATGCTTAAATTTCTCATAACTGTTGTAGTTTTTGAAGGTTCTCCAACGCTTTACTGATTGATTTTATATGATCGAATGTTAACAGCAAACGCAAGCCGTTTTTGGTCTGTTTCTCTTTTAACGTTGCCAGTTTTGGATACAGCTGAATAAACTGTAATACTTTGCGGAATTGTGCCGATTGATAATACATAGATTGTTGGTCGCTTACAAAATAACCAATCATTTTTCCTTGTTTCAGCAACAGTTTTTCTATTCCGGCTTGTGATGCGATCCATTTGATACGAACCGAATCTAACAGATTCACGACTTGTCTTGGCAATGCACCGAAACGGTCGATCAATTTGTTTTGAAAAGCTATTAATTCGTCTTCGGTTTTCAAAGTTGCCAATTCGTTATACAGCGTTAATCGTTCGGAAACATTGTTGATGTATTCATCAGGAAACAGAATCTCAAAATCAGATTCTATCACAATATCTTTTACATATTCTTTGGTATCGATATTCTGCTCTTCTTCATATAAATCTTTGAATTCGTTTTCTTTCAGCTCATCAATAGCTTCATTCATGATTTTCTGATAGGTTTCAAAACCAATTTCATTAATAAATCCGCTTTGTTCACCACCCAAAATATCGCCTGCACCACGAATTTCCAAATCTTTCATGGCAATATTAAATCCGCTGCCCAAATCACTGAACTGCTCTAATGCCGAAATACGTTTACGCGCTTCTTCGGTCATTACGCTGTAAGGCGGCGTAATAAAATAACAAAATGCCTTTTTATTGCTTCGCCCAACACGACCGCGCATTTGATGTAAATCACTCAATCCGAAGTTATTGGCATTGTTAATGAAGATCGTGTTTGCATTTGGAACGTCCAATCCACTTTCAATAATCGTGGTAGCAACCAATACATCAAATTCGCCCTGCATGAATGATAAAAGCAGATCTTCCAATTTCTTCCCTTCCATCTGTCCGTGCCCGATTCCCACTTTTGCATGCGGAACCAAACGTTGGATCATTCCGGCAACTTCCTTAATATTTTCAATTCGGTTGTTGATAAAATAAACCTGTCCGCCACGTTCAATCTCGTATGCAATAGCATCTCGAATAACTTCTTCATTAAAACCTACCACATTTGTTTCGATTGGATAACGGTTTGGCGGCGGTGTTGTAATTACCGATAAATCTCGCGCTGCCATTAACGAAAACTGTAAGGTTCTCGGAATTGGCGTTGCGGTAAGCGTTAAGGTATCGATATTTTCACCAATGGTTTTTAGTTTGTCTTTTACGGCAACTCCGAATTTTTGTTCTTCATCGATCACCAATAATCCCAAATCCTTAAAAACCACATTTTTATTGACTAACTGATGCGTTCCAATTAAAATATCGACTTTTCCTTCTGCCAAATCTTTCAACGTTTCGGCTTTTTGTTTCGCGGTTTTAAATCGATTTATATACGCAACATTCACCGGCATATCTTTTAAACGCTCGGTAAATGTTTTATGATGCTGAAATGCCAAAATAGTCGTTGGTACCAAAATTGCAACTTGTTTGCCGTTATCGACCATTTTAAAGGCAGCACGAATGGCAACTTCTGTTTTACCAAAGCCCACATCGCCACAAACCAAACGATCCATTGGGCGGTCGCTCTCCATATCTGCTTTAACTTCTATGGTAGATTTTAACTGATCGGGCGTATCTTCGTAAATAAACGAACTTTCTAATTCTGCCTGCAAATAACTGTCGGGCGCACACGAAAAACCTTTTTCTAATCGGCGTTTTGCGTACAGTTTTATAAGGTTGAACGCAATGTGTTTTACACGCGCTTTTGTCTTTTGTTTTAAGGCTTTCCATGCACCGGAACCAATTTTATAAATCTTTGGCGGCGTACCTTCTTTACCGTTGTATTTTGATATTTTATGTAGCGAGTGTATCGAAACGTACACAATATCGTTATCGGCATACACTAGTTTTATGGCTTCTTGTTTTTTGCCTTCTACATCAATTTTTTGCAAACCGCCAAACTTTCCAATTCCGTGGTCAATATGCGTTACGTAATCGCCAACCGAAAGTGTTGTAAGCTCTTTCAGCGTAATGGTTTGCTTTTTGGTGTAACCGTTTTTTATGCTGAATTTATGGTATCGTTCAAAAATTTGGTGATCGGTATAACAAACAATCTGGTTTTCTTTGTCGATAAAACCTTGAAACAAAGGCATTACAACGGTTTTATACTGCTGAATACTCTTGTTTTGATCTTTTAAACTGCTGAAAATTTCTTCGAAACGTTTACTTTGCGATTCGCTTGAACAATACAGATAATTGGTGTATCCGTTTGATGTATTCTGATTTAGGTTTTCAATAAGCAAATCGAACTGTTTATTGAACGACGGTTGCGGATTGAAATGAAATTCGACAGAAAAATTAGGTGTGAAAAAGTTTTGCTGCGCTAGTTCAACTACCGTAAAATCATCGGCTTTTTGAAGAAATTCTGCCGAAGGCAAAAACATTTGATCTGGCGCCAAATGCTGAACATCTTTATTTAATTTATCGAAAGCTTCGGTTGCTTTCTGAAACATCTTGGTAAGTTGTTCCTTAATTAAAACGGTGTTTTGAATGAACAAAACAGTATTAGGACTGATATAATTTAAAAAACTTTCGCGGTTTTCCTGCAAAAATTTATTTTCTACATTAGGGATGATCGTGATTTTTTTATTGGTTTCGATCGAAAGCTGTGTTTCCACATCAAAAGCACGAATACTATCAATTTCATTACCGAAAAATTCAATTCGATACGGGTTTTCGTTTGAAAAAGAAAATACATCGATAATTCCACCACGAACTGAAAATTCGCCAGGTTCCGAAACAAAATCAACTCGTTTAAAATTGTATTCAAACAAAACTTCGTTCACAAAATCAATCGTCATTTTATCGTTAACGGCAATTTTCAGCGTGTTTTTATCCAATTGTTTACGCGTAACCACTTTTTCAAACAACGCATCGGCGTACGAAACAATTACAACCGGTTTTTTTCGAGCATTTAATCGGTTTAAAACTTCGGCACGCAACAACACATTGGCATTATCAGTTTCTTCAATCTGATACGGTCTGCGGTACGATCCCGGATAAAACAGCACATAATCTTTCGAAATCAAGTTTTCGAGATCATTCAAATAATACGCTGCTTCTTCTTTATCGTTAAAAATCAACAAAAAATGCTGATCGGACTCTTTAAACAATGCCTGAATTTGAAACGACAATGCCGAGCCGATAAATCCTTTCGCATGAATTTTATTACCTAACTTGTTAAGTTGCTGTTGCAGTTGCTGCGTTTTGGTTGCTTGTTCAAATACTTTTTTAATACTCATTATTCTTGTGGTAATGCATTTAAAGTGGCACGTTTAATGGTGTCTATCGGTTGAATTAGTTGGTCTTCGCCAGATTCTTTCGGTATTTTTGATTTTACTTCGAACTCGTTAAACTGATTGATGATCGAATTGGTGCTTTTTTGAATATTTGCAAGCAATGTGTTTATTTCCTTGATATTCAATGGTTCTAATTCCAACTGCATGTTCAAATTTTGAATATGGGTTTCCAACAAAGAAAAACGCGCTTTGGTTTCGGGTCTGTTGTACATTTCTGGAATATCGGTTTTTAAAACCGCTGCTTTTTCAACCAAAGCATTCGATTTATGAACCAAGTTTCGAAGTCCTGCATTTGGTGCGATCGTTAATTCGTTCACATAATTTCGCCAGTTTTCCCAGTTGTTTAATTTTAAACTAATCGCCGGATTTGAAACACTTACGGTAAACTTCCATTTTTCGTGAATGTTCTTAACCATAGAATCTTGCGAAATTTTGCTGGTTGCATTCGGTGTGGCTGCCACCTCTTTTTTACAACTAATTGTAGCTGTTGCAAGCAGTATTAAAACAAATATATATTTCATAAAAATGGTATCTAAAACAAACCACAAAATTACTAATATTGACGGTATGAAATAGTTTAAACAACAAATATTAAGATGCTTTTGAGGAATTTTTGCAAAAGATTTAAAAAAAATAGTTACAAAAGCTATCTTTGTAAAAGAAATTAAACAACATGAACGATACCAAAATATTAATTATTGGAGCTTGCGGACAGATAGGCTCTGAACTTACCTTAAAATTACGCGAATTATACGGAACGGATAACGTGATAGCATCAGACATTAGAAAAGGGGAACAAGATGTTTTTAAAACGGGTTCTTTTGAAATTGTAGATGCTATGAATTACGATCAGGTTGAAGCTTTGGTTGACAAATATAAAGTTGACGAAGTTTATTTAATGGCGGCATTACTTTCTGCCACTGCAGAGAAAAATCCGGCGTTTGCGTGGGATTTGAATATGAATTCGCTTTTCCACGTATTAAATTTAGCGAAAGAAGGTAAAATTAAAAAGATCTTTTGGCCATCCAGCATCGCTGTCTTTGGACCTACAACTCCAAAACATGATACACCGCAATATACCGTAATGGAACCATCTACTGTTTACGGAATTTCTAAACAAGCCGGCGAACGTTGGTGCGAATATTATTTTAATAAATATGGTGTTGATGTAAGATCGATCCGTTATCCGGGATTAATTTCTTGGAAAACACTTCCGGGCGGTGGTACAACCGATTATGCTGTTGATATTTACTATAAAGCAGTTTCCGACAATAAATACACTTGTTTTTTATCTGAAAACACCGAATTACCAATGATGTATATGGATGATGCCATTCGCGCAACCGTTGGAATTATGCAGGCAGATAAAGAAAAAATCAAGATTCGTTCTTCGTACAACTTATCAGCAATGAGTTTCACTCCAAAAGAAATCGCAGCAGTTATTGCAAATGAAAAAACAGGTTTCGAGATTTCATACGAACCAGATTTTCGTCAGGCAATTGCCGATTCATGGCCAAGCAGCATTAACGATTCTGAAGCCCGAAAAGATTGGAACTGGCAACACGATTACGATTTGGAAAGCATGACAAAAGTTATGTTGCAAAATTTGTCGAAATAAATGATTCTCGTTTAAAAATTATTTTTTATCATTGTAAATTATAAAAATTTATTACATTAGCATAAAAAATACATAAACTATAAACAAATAACTATGAAAAAAGTATTTTCACTTTTATTAATAATATTACCATTAATACTTTTAACTGTTTCTTGCCATGAAGAGGAAGATCCTATTACTGCGACATCACCTTATGCTAAATATAAAGGACCTTGGACTGGAACTTATTCAGGAAGCGACTTAGGTGAAATAGAATTTACTGTTAATGGAGACGGAACAATAAAAGGTGAGGTTATGTCTCAAGGTTTTAAAAATTTAGAATTAACTTTAAAAGGAAAAGTTAATATTCATGGCGAAGTTTCTATGATCTTAGTTAATACAAACGAAGACGATGTAGATGAAGAAATAGGTACTTTTATAGGATCATTTTTTGAATCAAATGCCTCTGGAACTTGGACAAATGATTTAAACGGAGGAATTAAAGGAACTTGGATAGCAAACAAGTAATAAAACAATTTATACATAAAAAAGGTCATCAAAATATTTGATGACCTTTTTTGTTTGACTATTAAATAATAATAGAATATTTTTTATTATATTAGCTATCAGACAACTAATACTAAATTTTATGAAAAAAATTACACTAACATTAATTACTCTATTTGGTTTAAGTGTTAATGCACAAACAACTATTGTTGACGAAAATTTTGATTTAATTCAGAATAATGCTTTACCTACAGGTTGGAATTTTATAAGCACCTCTAACTTAATTGGGACTGATGATTATTATACTGCTTGTAATGGAACACTTTATCTGTACGCTAATATTTATGAGCTTGAAACAACAGAAGTTACAACACCTGCCTATTCCGGATTAAATACAGGCGCTTTAACCATTAGTTACAATTTAATGATACTTGACTATGACACGGAAGCTCCTGTAGTTGGCAATTTTGGAGCTATGGAGATGTTGTATTCTATAGATAATGGAACTACTTGGGTAACATTAGGTACTATTAACAGCACTACTTTTACACCTTCTAACACCTGTCAGCTTATAACTTACACAATTCCTTCTGGAACAACTTCAAGTACCTCTAATTTAAAAGTGAAATTAGATTTCACATACAATACTGGAGATTGGGAAGTTATTTTAGACGATTTTAAAATTGTGCAAGCAGCAGCAGCTTCTACACCAAGTTTAGATTTAGCAAATTTAAGCGTTTATCCAAATCCTGTTTCAGATAGATTAAATATCGATTATAAAGAAAACATATCTAATTTAACTGTTTATGATTTATCAGGAAGATCTGTAAAGTCGCTTACTACAAACAACAGTAATAATTCAATAGATGTATCCGATTTAAAATCTGGAATTTATATGTTAAGAATAGAAACTGAAAACAAAGATGTTTCTACCGTGAAATTTATAAAGAAATAACATCAAACAAAATCCACTTTTAAAACGAAGTGGATTTTTTATTTTCTTTCATTGCTTCAATATTTTCAGAAGCCTCGCTTAAAGCTATTTTGTACCATTCTTCCATTAGCGGAAATATTTCTTTAGAAACCTTTTCAATCGGTTCATAAAAAACCGATTCATCTAACTTTTCTTTTGATACAATTAAATTATTGAAATTTATCTTTTGGAACAAGTTTAGAAAAACAGAAATGATCAATAACATTTTTATTCCTTCAAAAACAGCTCCTAGAATCTTATTTACAAAGCCAAGCGCCAAACTTTCGGCAAGTTTTGTAACTGCTTTTCCTAAAAAATAGAGTAAAATTAACACTGCCACAAAAGTGATGAAAAACGCTGCAATGGTCAGCGTATTTGGATTCCACTGTGTGTTTTCAGTTAAAAAATTGCGCGTAAAAAACGAAAATCGTAACGAAATGTAAATTCCAACAATCAACGCAATCAATGAAATTACCGATACCACCAAACCGTTTTTTATCCCTTTAAACAAGGCGTATC
>JAVXSC010000064.1:4003-12708 GCA_036643355.1 Myroides sp. | reverse complement strand
AAATCATTTCTTTTAAAAGTTAAGAAAAACATATTGTTTGCAACGCATGTCTCTACCTTTTTTAAACAGATAAATAAAACAGCGGTTGGTGGTACTTTAAAATAAATCCTTAATTTCGCTTTTTAAACAATTTGTATGTTAATACCTTATTTTTACAACGTAAAAGAATTTAATTTTACAGACAACCAGTTAAAAGCGATTATTGAGTTAAACCCTGAACACGATGTTTTTAAAGGGCATTTTCCCAATAATCCGGTAACACCTGGTGTTTGTATGTTGCAAATTTTAAAGGAATTAACAGAACAAGCAACCAATACAAATCTGTTTATAAAAGAATGTAGCAACGTAAAGTTCATGGCATTGATAAATCCTGAAGTGAATTCGGTTTTAGCAATTACAATCGACATCAATCAAGTAGAAGAAAACTTTAAAATTAAGGCTTCGGCTAGTTTTAATGAAACCGTTGCGTTAAAAGTAAATGCTTTGCTAACCCAGCAATTATAATGAATACCGAGCAAAATAATAAAACGTGGTGCGTAATTATTCCTACCTATAACAATGCGATAACCTTAAAGCGCGTTATAGATGGGGTTTTAAATTACACCAACCATATTTTTATTGTTAATGATGGAAGTACCGACGAAACTTCCGATATTCTAGAAAACTACAAGCAACTTTACATTTTAAATGTTCCGGTAAATAAAGGCAAAGGAAACGCTTTGCAAAAGGGTTTTAAAAAAGCATTGTCGTTAAATTACGATTATGCTTTAACGATCGATTCAGACGGACAACATTATCCTTCGGATATTCCTGTTTTTTTAGAGGAATTGAATGGAACAACCGAACCAATTCTTTTGATTGGAAGCAGAAATATGACACACGAAAGTGTTCCTAAAAAAAGCAGTTTTGGGAATCGATTTTCTAATTTTTGGTTTAAGTTCGAAACCGGCATAAAATTATCTGACACACAATCAGGTTATCGTTTGTACCCTTTGAAACAGCTTCCAAAAAGATTCTTCACCAAAAAATTTGAGTTTGAAATTGAAGTTATCGTGCGTACATCATGGAAAAACATTCAAGTAAAAAATGTACCTATTCAGGTTTTGTACGATCCTAACGAGCGCGTTTCGCATTTTCGTCCATTTCGAGATTTTACCCGCATAAGTATCCTAAATACGGCTTTGGTTTTGATCACGCTGTTGTACATTAAGCCGAGAAACATCCTTTTAAAATTCAAAAAAAAAAGTTTTAAGGCTTTTTTAAAAGAAGATATTTTACAGACCAACGACACCAACGAAGTAAAAGCACTATCGCTTTCATTGGGCGTTTTTATTGGAATTGTTCCTGTGTGGGGTTTTCAAACCTTCTTGTCGATCTTTTTGGCAGCAATTTTCAAATTAAACAAAACCATTTCGTTTGTAGGATCAAACATCAGCCTTCCGCCATTTATTCCGTTCATTGTGCTGGCATCGTTAAAAGTTGGCAGTTTTTTTGTTGGTGAAAGTGGCGAAATTCTGATAGATTTTGATAATATTTCGTTCGATTCTATAAAAAACCATTTATTGCAATATATTGTAGGAAGCACAATTTTAGCTACATTTATGGCAGTTTTATTAGGATTGATTTGTTACTTAATTCTTAATTTTTACAACCGAAAAGCAACTGCATAATGTTTAACGGATTTTATTATTTATTTCAAAAAATTCAAAAATATCCTAAAACAGCACTTTTAAGTTCGTTGTTATTTTTGGTGTGCGCGGTTTTTATCCTTCAAAAAATTACTTTTAACGAAGATATTACGCGGATTATTCCAAGCAATAACACCAATAACACCACAGCACAGGTTATTAGCGAAATGAATTTTACCGATAAAATTGCGGTAATCTTTAAAAAGAAAAAAGGAGCTGATAACAATGATTTGATCAGTGTTGCCGAAGCTTTTACTGATACTTTGCCTGCTGTAAAAGATTATTATTTGTCGGTTCAAGGAACGTTGAACGAAGATCTTTTTCAGGAATCATTCCGTTTTGTGTATGATAATTTGCCGATTTATCTGAACGAAGCCGATTATAAAACGATTGATCAGAAACTTAATAACGACAGTCTTTCCAAGCAAATTCAGCAGAATTACGAAACTTTAATAAGCGGTAATGCGTCGTTTATGAAAGATGTTGTGGTTGACGATCCTTTGCAATTATCGTTTTTGGCGTTAAAAAAGCTACAGCAGTTTCAAGGAAACGGCGATTACAAGTTTCAAGACGGATTTTTATTTACTCAAGACGAAGAAAAAATTGTGCTTTTCATCAATCCGAAATACGGCGGAAGCGAAACACAGCACAACGAAGTTTTCGTAGAAAAATTAAACGCTTTAAAACAGCATATTTCAGATAAAAACCCAAAAGTTGAGGTACAGTATTTTGGTTCGCCATTTATTGCCGTTGCTAATGCCCAACAGATTAAAAACGATATTTTAACAACGGTAGCCATATCGGTTTCGGCTTTAATGTTGTTGTTGATTTTTTATTACAGAAACTGGCTGGTTCCAATAATTGTAATGATTCCGACGGTTTTTGGTGGATTATTTGGTTTGTTGTGTCTATATTTTTTAAGGACTGAAATTTCGGCGATTTCTTTATCTATCGCTGCTATTTTAATAGGAATTACCATTGATTATGCACTGCATTTTTTGACACATTCCAAGAATACTCAAAGCATGCAAGCGTTGTTTAAAGATGTTGCAAAGCCTTTGTTAATGAGTAGTTCCACTACTGCAGTTGCCTTTTTGTGTCTGCTTTTTGTGCACTCTGATGCATTGATCGATCTGGGAATTTTCGCAAGTATTTCGGTAGTTGCCACAGCCGTTTTTACATTGATTATTTTACCACATATTTATAAAGGCAAGACCTTAAAACATAGTCATGCTATTGATAAAATTGCGAAATATCCTTTCGAAAGAAACAAGGTTTTAATTGCATGTACGCTGCTTTTGGTCGCAATGAGTGCTTTTACGTATCATAAAGTGCAGTTCGATGGTGATTTATCTAAAATTAATTTTATGCCTGCGGAACAGCAATTGGCTGAAAAAGAATTGTATGCAGATAATAAAATTGCCAAGAGTTTATTTGTAGTTTCTTATAATGAAAACGAAGATCGAGTTTTAGAAGATAATCAGCAGATTTTCAGCAAACTGCAATCAAATAAGTATGTAAACAATGTGCAATCGGTAAGTAGTTTGGTTCCATCGAAAACCGAACAATTAAAAGCTATTGATCGTTGGAAACAGTTTTGGAATTCTTCTAAAATCAATCAAACCATACAAGCTATCGAAACAAAAAGTGTAGCACAAGGATTTAACGCACAAACGCACGCTGCATTTTATCAATTACTGAACAAAGATTTTTCAACCATAAATCTGGCATCGTTAATGAAGTTTAATCACCAATTGTACAACGAATTTGTTCATGGTGAAAACCGATATTTGTTATCAACCCTTGTAACGATCGATCCAAAAAACCGAGATGCATTTGTAAAGAATTTTGAAAGAGAAAATCAAGGAAAACAGTTGCTTTTAATTGATCGACAAGCGTTGAACGAACAATATTTAGGTTTTTTGGTGAACGATTTTAATTCGTTGGTTTCGTATTCGTTTATCGCCGTTTTTGTAATTCTCTTTGTTTTTTACAGAAGAATAGAATTGGTTATAACAGCATCGATTCCTATTGCGTTAACGGGTTTTATCACCGCAGGTTTAATGGGACTTTTAAACATTCCTTTTAATATTTTCAGCACCATAGTTTGTACGTTGGTTTTTGGTCACGGAATCGATTTTACCATTTTCATGACCAGCGCGCTGCAAAAACAATATACCGATGGTAAAGACGAAATGCCTTTGTATCGCACCTCAATTATTCTGGCGGTTTTAACGACTATTTTAGCGATTGGGGCGTTGATATTTGCACAACATCCTGCCTTAAAATCTATTGCGTTAATCGCGTTAATCGGTGTAAGCGTGGCAGTTTTGGTAACTTTCGTTTTGTATCCACTTTTATTCAAGTTTTTGTTTTTCAATCGAGTAAAAAAAGGATTGTCACCAACAACGTTTTTCCTTACCTTTCGATCAATTTTAATGTTTACCTACTACGTGATTGCCAGTTTAACCATATCGGTATTCATGCGGGTGTTTTTCTGGGTTTTACCAATATCAAAAAACAAAAAATGGCACTTTTTCAGCAGTGTAATGTCAGGTTATATGAAATCGGTTTTGTACTTAAATCCTGCCGTAAGCAAAAAAATATTCCATAAAGAACGTTTGCAAAAACAGTCGGTAATTATATCAAATCACACCTCGTTTTTAGATTCATTGACCATTGGAATGACCTACTCTAAAGTGGTTTATATTGTGAACGATTGGGTTTATAAATCGCCGGTTTTTGGAAGAGCAGTGAAGTTTTTAGGATTTTATCCGGCAACGAAAGGAATAGAGCAAGGATTGGTTCCGTTGGAAGAACGCATTGGAACCGACTTTTCTGTGATGGTTTTTCCTGAAGGAACGCGCTCACGAACATCAGAAATTGGTCGTTTTCATAAAGGAGCATTTTTTATGGCAGAAGAATTGAATTTGCCAATTCAGCCTGTCTACATCCACGGAAATGCCGATTTACTGCCGAAAGGTGATTTTGTTATCTACAACACAAATTGTCATGTGTATGTGGGCAATCCCATTGCGGTTAACGATGATTCTTTTGGAACTTCGTATGCAGATCGAACCAAGAAAATAAGCAGTTTCTTTAAGCAGGAATTCAATAAAATTCGATTGAATGCAGAAGATGCCGATTATTTTAAGCAGAAATTGTTCTTGAATTTTTTGTATAAGGAACACGGAATTTTAAAGTCTGTTAAGAGAGATTTTAGTCAGAATAAATCGATTTATCATCAGCTGTTTCATTTAATTAGCGATAAATCGTCAATTGCACACATAACAACTGATTTTGGGCAACTTGATTTTCTTTTGGTAAATCAGTTTCCATCTCGAAAAGTGCATACTTATAATTTAAACGAAGAACACAGATCAATAGCCAAAGCGAGTTACATCAATCAAAAATTTAAAATAAAATATGCCGATGATTTAATGGAAATCTGGCAGAACAGCAACGTATTAATACTTTCTCATTTACAACAGTTTAACGACGATATTCCGAAAAATATCAACCAAATTATACTGGTTTGTTGTAAATTTAAACCAAATTTCAGTGGTTTTACTCAAACGCACGATGAATTAAAAATACAAGTATTTCAACGTAATGAAGCAAACTAAAACATACGATGTTGTTGTAATTGGCAGTGGTTTGGGCGGTCTGGTTTCGGCATTATTGCTGGCACAGGAAGGCAAAAAAGTGTGTGTTTTAGAAAAAAACAATCAGTACGGCGGTAACTTGCAAACGTTTGTGCGCGATAAAACCATTTTTGATACCGGCGTTCATTATATTGGAGCATTAAATAAAGATGAAAATTTAGGTCGATATTTCTCTTATCTGAATATTTTAAACGATTTGGATTTATCGCAATTAGATCAAAATCAGTTTGATGTGATTAGTTTTGGAAACGAAACCATTCAATATCCTCAAGCTCAAGGTTACGAAAATTTTGTAAAACAGTTATTGGTTTATTTTCCTAATGAAGAACAGTCGTTAAAAAAGTATATTGAAACCATTCAGTTTTATTGCGATCAATTTCCGTTGTACAACCTAAAAAACGGAACGGGTTACAACGAAGAAATCATGCAGCATTCGGTTGAAAGCGTACTAAATTCAATCACTTCAAACAAAAAATTGCAGGCAGTTTTGTTGGGTAACAGTTTTTTGTATGCGATAAAATCAGCCGAAACTCCTTTTTATGTTCATGCCTTAACGGTAAATTCATATATACAAAGTTCGTGGCGTTGTGTAAAAGGTGGCAGCCAGATTACAAAGGCGTTCATCAAACAATTACGTAGTTTTAATGCCGATTTATTCAAACATCAAAAAGTAGAAAAACTCAATTTTACAGAGAATGTTTTAGAAAGCTGCGAAACGGTTGACTGTATTTATAAAGCAGATCAGTTTGTTTCGGATATCGATTTAAAACAGCTTTTTTCGATGTTTAATGAAGAAAATCAACGAAAACCTTACATAAAACGAATCAATCAGCTTAAAAACGGACCGTCGGTTTTTTCGCTTCATATCGTTCTAAAACCAAATTCGGTTCCTTATTTCAATCACAGTATTTATCATTTTGAAAGTCAAGATAAAGTGTTTTCGTACGAAAATAATTGGATCGAAAACAAACCGCAATCTGTTGTAATTACTACCAATCCGCACAACCAAAACGAGGAATTTGCGCAAAGCATTTCGTTAATGACGTATATGGATTTTAAGCAGGTTGAAAAATGGCAGCAGACATTTAATACGGTTAGAAACGAAAATGATCGCGGAAGTGATTACGAAGAATTTAAAAGTGAAATTGTAAATGAACTATTGCAGATTTTAGAGAAATATTTCCCGAATATTCAGCAAAATATTGTTTCGATACACACATCTTCACCGCTTTCGTACCGAGATTATATCGGAACTTTAGACGGAACTATGTACGGTTTTGAAAAAGAAGCTTCACAACCTTTAAAAACTATGATTTCGACAAAAACGAAGATTGATAATTTGTTTTTAACCGGACAAAATGTGCGTTTACACGGAATTTTAGGTGTAACGATTACCGGTTTTTTAACGGTTGCCGAAATGGTTGGGAAAGATTATTTTTTTGATAAAGTATTTAAAAAAGTAGGGTATGAGTAAAAAATTATTTTCGCTTGTGCTGCTGCTTTCTTTTATAAGTTGCGGAAGCATTAAAAATCTGAAAAAGGAATCTGATTTGTTTGAAACCGAATTTGAACAAGAAACGTTTTCAATAGAAAAAAGAGATGTTTTAAACAAATCGGTCAATGGAAATTGGCAATTAAGAATCTCGGGAAATCCGTTTGAAATAGGTTATAAAAAAGGATTTTTAACGCAACAACTGTATCAAAATCAGGAGAAAATATTCTTTGGAAAGGTTTCCGAAATGATTCCGAACCCATCCAAACAAAACAAATTGCTGTACTTTTTAAAATGGTACAACCGAAACATTTTATCGGCGATTCCATTAGATTTAAAGCAGGAACTTTATGCTGTTTCAACGTTTGGATCTGATGAATTTAACGACATCGGCACAAAATTCGAACGTAATTTATTGCTACACAGTTCGCACGATATTGGTCACGCCATGCAAGATTTAATGCTCGTTGGCTGTTCATCGATTGCGTTGTGGGACAATTTTACCGAAGATGGAAATTTGCTTATTGGCAGAAATTTCGATTTTTATGTAAATGATGAATTCGCACAAAACAAAATTGTAGAATTTATAAGTCCCGACAGCGGTTACAAATATGCATCGGTAACTTGGCCGGGCATGGTTGGCGTGGTTTCGGGCATGAACGAAAAAGGGTTAACCGTAACGCTAAACGCAGGAAAATCAAGCATTCCAATGCGTGGAAAAACGCCGGTTTCTATTGTTGCACGAAGTATTTTACAGAATGCCCAAACAATTGATGAGGCTGTTGAAATAGCCGACAAGTTTGATGTTTTTGTATCGGAATCTTTTTTGATTGGCAGTACAAAAGACAATAAGGCGGTTGTGATTGAAATGAGTCCGAAAAGAATGGATGTTTACGAAACCAACAACGGCAAACTGATTTGTACTAATCATTTTCAGTCGAACGGATATAAATCAGATAAGCGAAATCAAAATCAAATCAATGAATCACATTCTTATTATCGATTAGAAAAATTAGAAGAATCTTTTCAAGCCGAAAAAAAATACAAGGTTAAAGATGTTTTAAAGGTTTTGCGCGATGTTTCGGGTTTGCAAAACGAGAATTTAGGTTTGGGAAATGAAAAATCATTGAACCAGTTAATGGCGCATCACGGCGTAATTTTCAAACCAGCCGAATTAAAAATGTGGGTGTCAAATAATCCGTATCAGTTAGGCGCTTTTGATGCGTATGATTTAAATACCATTTTTAAATCGAAAGAGCTAAAACCAGTAAAATCGTTGGAATTACCTAAAGATGATTTCATCAAATCGAAAGATTTTAAGCAATACAAAAAGTTCAGAGAGCTGCACAAAACGATAGAATTAGCTACAAATTCAGAAAAAATCGTTTCAAACGAAATTTTAACTGCTTATCAAAAATCAAATTCCGAACTTTGGCTGGTTTATAATCAGTTAGGCGATTATTTTTACAGTCAGAAACAATGGCAAAGTGCGGCGGATAATTATGAAACTGCTTTGCAAAAAGTAATAAGTTCTAAAGATCAGAAAAAAAGCATCGAACAAAAATTAAAGAAAACCCTGAAAAAGCTATGATTCCCGATATAGAAACACAAAGTATAACCGATATTGAAAATTTTCAGAATGCGCTTCTACAAAAACACATGGCGTATCTAACGGCACGTTCGCCTTTTTATCAGCGAAAATTCAAAGTCGAAAATATTCAGATCGATACTATTAAAACCATTCAAGATCTGCAGAAAATATCGGTGACCACCAAAGCCGATTTGCAGTTACACAATCAAGATTTTTTCTGTGTTGATAAAACCGAAATCCGTGATTATGCTACAACATCAGGTACTTTG
>JAVXSC010000064.1:0-3993 GCA_036643355.1 Myroides sp. | reverse complement strand
GAACGTTTAGCAAATAACGAATTGTTGTCTTTTCAATGTGCCGGAGTTCAAAAAGGCGATTTGGTACAGCTTATGACCACGATGGATCGACGTTTTATGGCAGGTTTGGCGTATTTTTTGGGTTTACGCAAGTTGGGTGCAGGAATTGTTAGGGTAGGAGCGGGTGTACCGCCGTTACAGTGGGATTCTATTCTGCGCTATCAACCTAAATATTTAATTGCCGTTCCGTCGTTCATTTTAAAGATGATCGAATATGCCGAAGATAATAACATCGATTACAAAGACAGTTCAGTAAAAGGAGTCATCTGCATTGGCGAAGCTTTACGAACTACCGATTTGCAGCCTACACTTCTGGCGCAACGCATTCAGGAAAAATGGAACATTAACCTTTTTTCTACCTATGCATCAACCGAAATGAGTGCTGCTTTTACCGAGTGCGATCAGTTTGCGGGCGGTCATCATCACCCGGAATTAATCATCAGTGAAATTCTCAACGAAAATAATGAACCAGTTGCCGATGGTGAATTGGGCGAATTGGTTGTAACAACCTTGGGAGTGGAAGCCATGCCGTTACTGCGTTTTAAAACCGGCGATATGTTGCTTAAACATTCAGAAAAATGTAAATGCGGCAGATCAACTTATCGTTTAGGTCCGGTTGAAGGTCGCAAACAACAGATGATAAAATATAAGGGTACAACATTGTATCCGCCGGCAATGCACGATGCTGTGGCTCATTTTAAAGAAATAAGACTGCATTTAATCGAAATATCATCCAACGAAATAGGTACCGATGAAATTCTGGTACGTATTTTTTCTGTTGATACATCCGATGAATTTGCAGGCAAGCTAAAAGATTATTTTAGAGCAAGATTACGTGTAACTCCGCAGATTATTTTTGAAGATGAATTAGCTTTGCAAAAGATTATTTACGATCCGTTAAGCAGAAAACCAATAACATTCATAGATAAACGCTAACAACTTTTTATCTTTGAAAAAAATACGAAAAAGATGACAAAACCAGTACGTGTACGTTTCGCACCAAGCCCCACAGGACCTTTACACATTGGCGGTGTAAGAACAGCCTTATTTAATTATCTGTTTGCAAAGAAAAACAACGGCGTTTTTTATTTAAGAGTAGAAGATACCGATCAAAACAGATTTGTTCCGGGTGCCGAAGAATATATTTTTGAAGCATTAAAATGGTTGGGAATTGAACCTGATGAAACCATTGGTGTAAATGAACAATTTGGACCTTACCGTCAAAGCGATCGTAAACATCTTTACAAACAGTACGCTTTAGATTTAATTCACAACGGTTTTGCCTATTACGCTTTTGATTCTGCCGAAGAATTAGATGCCTTGAGAAAAGATACCGAAGCAAACGGAAATACCTTTATATACAACCACACGGTTCGCGAAAGTTTGAAAACGTCGTTAAATATGACCAATGACGAAATCGAAGCGCGTTTATATAACAACGATCCGTATGTGATTCGTTTTAAAATGCCTATCGACGAAAAACTAACGTTGAAAGATATTATTCGTGGCGAAGTTACGTTTGATACCGCGTTGCTAGACGATAAAGTATTGTATAAGTCAGATGGAATGCCAACCTACCATTTGGCAAACATTGTAGACGATCATTTGCAAGGAACATCACATGTTATCCGTGGCGAAGAATGGTTACCATCTTTACCGTTACATTATTTATTGTATCGATCTTTTGGATGGGATGCACCAGAATTTGCACATTTACCATTAATATTAAAGCCGGTTGGTAACGGAAAATTATCAAAACGTGACGGCGATAAATTAGGTTTTCCGGTTTTTCCGTTAGATTGGAAATCAGAAACTGGCGAAACATCAATGGGTTACCGCGAACAAGGATTTTTCCCTGAAGCAGTTGTAAACTTTTTAGCGCTTTTAGGTTGGAACGATGGAACAGAGAAAGAATTATTCACTTTAGATGAATTAATCGAATCTTTTGATCTGGCTCGTGTAAACAAATCGGGTGCAAAGTTCGATCCTGAAAAGAATAAATGGTTCAATCACCAATATTTGGTAAAGAAAGAAAACAGCGAATTGGCGGTTTACTTACAGTCGGTTTTAAACGAAAAAGGAATTTCTGCAGATAACGCTGTGGTTGAAAAAGTTGCCGGATTGGTTAAAGACCGTGCGAATTTAACGACCGATTTATATGCTTTAGCAGATTTTTTCTTTGTTGCGCCTGAAAAGTACGATGAAAAAGCATCTAAAAACTGGAAAGAAGATACATCTGGTTTAATGCAACAAGTTATTTCTGTTATCGAAAATGTTAAAAATTTCGAAGCAAAAGAAATTGAAGCAGACATTAAAAACTGGATTCAGGAAAACGAATTAGGAATGGGTAAAATCATGCAACCGCTTCGTATTGCGTTGGTTGGTGAAATGAAAGGTCCCGATTTGTTCGAAATTATAAGCGTTTTAGGTATAACCGAAACGATTAAAAGATTAAACGCGGCAATAAATAATTTCAAAAATATTTAATTTTAACAAATAATTATTTTGTAGTTAAAAAATTAGTTATATATTTGAAATGTGATTAACAAATGCCCAAGCGTTATTCACAATGATATTTTTTTCATATCAACAACAACAATTTTTTTCTAAATTTTTCTAAATCCCATTCCCTAAAAATGGGATTTTTTTATTATCTTCGGTAAGTATTTAAAAATCAATAAATTATGAAAAAGTATCTTTTCCTTACTATATTATCTGCAGGGTTATTCTTTACTTCGTGCGGATCAGACGATTCTAAAAAAAATGACAATGAAGTGGTTACCAAACCAGGTAAATGGGAACCAACTACCATTCAATTGGTAAAAGTGGTGCCGTTGCAGACTATCGATTATCCGCATACAGCCAATTGCAATAAAGATTATTTAGAGCTTTCTGCGGGCAACAAAGCAATATTCTTTAGACACGAAGGTACCGATTGTAAAGTAACAGAATATGCCGATGCTTTTCAACGTACTGGAAACAACGTTTCTTTAAATGTATTGGGTTATAAAATTAGCGGAACGGTTGCTGTAGAAACAGCTACTAATATGGAAATTCACAGCGATATTTCAGAATACATTCCTTTAATAACAGCGCAGTTTCCGGAATATAAAGAATATTTAAGTTTATTGGAAGGCGGAACAGTAAAATTGTCTTTCATTAAAAAATAGCATTTAAGCCTCTTTGAAAAAAGAGGTTTTTTTTATATCTTACCAAAAAACAATTTAAAATGGATTTTACAATTTACATTATCATTGGTGTTATTTTATTAATAGTACTGCTATCATTATTTACCGTTAAGCAGCAATCGGCTGTAATTGTTGAACGTTTCGGAAAATACCATTCTATTCGTAATTCGGGTTTACATATTAAAATTCCGTTGGTAGATCGTATTGCCGGCAGATTAAATCTTCGTATTCAGCAGTTAGATGTTATTATCGAAACAAAAACAAAAGACAACGTATTCGTTAAAATGAAGGTTTCTGTTCAGTTTAAAGTAATACAGGAACATGTTTACGAAGCCTTTTATAAATTAGAATATCCGCACGATCAGATTACTTCTTATGTTTTTGATGTGGTGCGTGCCGAAGTTCCAAAATTAAAGTTAGATGATGTTTTTGAACGTAAAGACGATATTGCAATTGCGGTTAAACGCGAGTTGAACGATGCAATGGTTACTTACGGATATGATATTATTAATACGCTGATTACCGATATTGATCCGGATATTCAGGTAAAACATGCAATGAACCGTATTAATGCCGCAGATCGTGAAAAAACAGCTGCAGAATATGAAGGAGAAGCAGAACGTATCAGAATTGTTGCAAAAGCAAAGGCAGAAGCAGAATCTAAACGTTTACAAGGACAGGGTATTGCAGATCAGCGTAGAGAAATTGCACGTGGTTTGGTAGAATCGGTTGATGTATTGAACAGAGTAGGAATTAATTCACAAGA
>JAVXSC010000063.1:0-12776 GCA_036643355.1 Myroides sp. | reverse complement strand
ACCTGACGCTTTTGAAGTAGTAATCCTAATCCAAAATCATCAACACCTGCGTTATTAGAAATACAGGTTAAACCTGTAATGTTTTTACGAACCAGTTCGGCAATTGAATTTTCGGGAATACCGCTTAATCCAAATCCGCCAACCATAATGGTTTGATTATCTTGTACATCGTGTAATGCTTCTTGCGCATTCGCAACCTTTTTATTAATCATAATTATTTAGATTGTTAATGGTATAAAAATATGAAAAAAAACGACTTCAAAATAGGAAGTCGTTTTAAATATTTAAAAGTCAAATTCTGTTGGAACACTTCCAGTAGGAGCAGCCAAGCTGTCTTTCTTTTCGCTTCCGCCGCCAACCGAATCATTGGCAGCTCGTTTCCAGCAATCAACCAGAACACTTATGTTTGCAGGTCGTTCAAAATCTTCATCGGAAACATACAGCGTTTTATCGCCATAACACTTCTTCATAAAGATACCCCAAATTGGCAGTGCCATTGTTGCTCCTTGTCCGTAAACAGTTGATTTAAAATGCGCTGCACGATCTTCGTTACCAACCCAAACGCCGGTAACCAAGTTTGGAACCATACCAATGAACCAACCGTCTGAATTGTTCTGTGTAGTACCTGTTTTACCTGCAATAGGATTTTTAAAGGCATACGGATAACCTGTCATTGTGTGATAACCCGCACCGCCTGAACCTGTATAACGTAAACGACCACCAGAACCACCTTCGGTTACACCTTCCAGTAATTTTATGATGCCGTACGCAATATCTTTATTCATTACGTCACGCGTTTCGGCTCTTGATTCAAACAAAACAACGCCATTTTTATCGGTAATTTTATTTACAAAACGTGGTTTTACGTAAACTCCCTGATTTGCAAAGGTGCTGTAAGCCGCAACCATATCGCTCACTGTAATTTCAACAGCTCCTAAAGCAATTGCCGGAGAAGCCGGAATATCCGATTTTACGCCTAAATCTCTACATAAATCAATAACCGCTTTTGGACCCACACGATCCATTAAACGAGCCGTTACGGTATTTAAAGACTGCGCCAAAGCATATTTCATTGTTACCGAACCATAATATTTACCTGCCGAATTTTTAGGCGACCATGGTTGTTGAATTCCATAGCGTCCTTTAGGCATTGTAAAAGGTCCGTCGTAAATATAATCGCAAGGACTCATTCCCAATTGATCTATAGCTGTTGCGTACACAAACGGCTTAAATGTAGATCCAACCTGACGCGCACCTTGTGCAACGTGATCGTATTGAAAATGTTTGTAATCGATCCCTCCTACCCAGGCTTTTACGTTACCTGTAACAGGTTCCATAGACATCATACCCGATTGTAAGAAATGTTTGTAGTAAACAATAGAATCGCGCGGTGTCATTAACGTATCTTTTTCGCCTTTCCAAGTAAAAATCGCCATTTTGGTTTTAACATCGAACGATTTTATGATATCTTCCTCTTCTTTACCTTGCGCACTCATTTGTCGCCAACGTTCAGAATTACGCATTGCACGGTCGATGATCTTTTTGGTTTCTGCCTGATTAATCTGAATGAAAGGTGCGTTTTTATTGCCTTTTTGTTGCTTAAAGAATTCTTTCTGCAAATTAGACAAGTGCATTTCTACCGCTTCTTCGGCATATTCCTGCATACGGGAATCAATCGTGGTGTAAATACGCAAACCATCGCGGTAAATATCATACGTTGATCCGTCTTTTTTAGGATTTTCCTTTACCCATTTACGCATATAATCACGCAAATACTCTCTAAAATAGGTTGCGTAACCTTTTGTGTGCGTTTCTGGTGTATAATTGATTTTTAAAGGCTTTGCCTGATATTTTTCTTTTTCGGCTTCGGTAATTTTACCGTTTTTAGCCATTTGCGCCAAAACGATGTTTCTACGATTTTCTGCTCGATCCGGGTTAAAACGCGGATTGTAACGAGAAGGTGCCTGAAGCATTCCTACCAAAACAGCAGCTTCTTCAACCGTTAGTTTTTTAGGTTCTTTATTGAAATAGATGTTCGCCGCTGAACGAATTCCGTAGGCATTACTAACAAAATCTACCGTATTTAGATAATAGGCAATGATTTCGTTTTTGGTGTACTGACGCTCTAATTTTACGGCAATAATCCATTCTTTTACCTTTTGAATTACACGAAAAAGTTTGTTGGTTGAACCCGAACTTCCGTGAAAAAGGTTTTTTGCCAACTGCTGGCTGATGGTACTTGCTCCCCCACTTGATCCAGCACTAAAAATAGCACGCATGGTTCCGCGGGCATCGATCCCTGAATGCGAACGAAAACGCTCATCTTCGGTAGAAATCAAAGCATCAACCAAATGTTCCGGTAATTCTTCATACTTAACAGGCACACGGTTTTCAAGGTAAAACTTACCCAATGTTTTTCCGTCTGCCGATATAATTTCTGTTGCTACACTTGATTCCGGATTTTCCAATTCATCGAAACTTGGCATCGCACCAAAAATCCCCCAATTAGCAAAGGCAAAAATCAATATAACAAAGGCAACACCTGCACCGAACAATTTCCAGAATAAACGCAGAAATTTTCTGTTGGTAGATAGTTCCTTCTTTTTAGAATCTTCTATTTTTTCCATAATGTCTTATGAATAATTATTGTACTTGTAAACCAATTTCGGTAATGCCGTTTAAAACTGCATCGCCTTTTACTTCATTTACTTTTCGCATGGCGTGTTCCACTTCAATTTTATAAACACCCTGCTTTTTAAACACTACTTTTTTTCGCCAGATAAGCTTGTGTTCTTTCACATCGGTAAAACCGGTTCCCAACATGGTTCCGTCTGCATTTGCCATTTGATACTGCAATGTATCAACCGTTGCAACGCCTTCGGGCGGAAACATTTTTACGATTAAAAACAGGTTGCTGTACGGATAATCGCTTTTTGTACGAATATTTATGTACGCGTCGTGCTTTGTTATGGTATCTAACGATTCAAAATCAAAAACAGTAGGTTCGCTTTTTTTCCAACCGTCTGGCAATGATTTGTATTCGTTAAAAAAATCGGTCGTAGTGCAAGCTGTAAATGCCATTACTGTTGATAAGGCAACAAATTTAAAGAGATTTCTTTTATTGTTTGTTATCATTTGGTTTACTGTTTGGGTTGTTTCCGTTGTTTTTATTAGGTCGTTTAAAATTCTTTTTACGTGCCTGATTTTTACTGGCACCTTCTTCGTTTGATTTTACAGGTGCGTTATTTTGAACAGCCGGTTTTGGCTTTTCGGTTTGATTATTTGGATTGTTCTGATTATTCTGAACTTTTGGCTGATTGTTTCTCGGCGGACGATTTTGCTGCTTTGGTTGTTGAGCTTGCGGTGGTCTTGAAGCATTTTCGTTTGTTGAACGTGGTGCTCTTTTAACATCGGTTGCAACAGTTGCAGCAGGTTTTTCTACCGTATTGCCTACAGGTTTTTTCTTGTTACGCGGAGCGTGCTTTTTACGTTTAGGTTCATCGAAACGTGACAAACTATCTTCAGTAGTTGCTACACTTTGAACAGATGCATTGTTTTCTTCTTCTACAACGTAATCTTCAATGTTTTCTATAACCTGTCCCTGCTTGTTTAAGGCAAGAATTTCTTTTACCTGCGGAACTTCGATCTTATACCAATTTGCTCCGTTAGATGGATATGCAAACCACATAACCTGCTTGAAAATATCAATTTTCTGACAATATGCCTCTCCGTTTTTAGTTTGCAATTTGGTTTCGCTGTCTGGCATTCCTTTTAAAGCGTCCAAATAGGTATCCAACTCGTAATTTAAACAACATTTTAATTTACCGCACTGACCCGCCAATTTTTGCGGATTTAACGATAACTGCTGATAACGCGCCGCCGAAGTATTTACGCTTCTAAAATCGGTTAGCCAGGTAGAACAACATAATTCGCGACCACAAGATCCGATACCGCCCAAACGAGCAGCTTCCTGACGGAAACCTACCTGTTTCATTTCGATACGGGTGTTGAATGTTCGCGCGAATTCTTTAATCAACTGACGGAAATCTACACGATCGTTCGCTGTATAATAAAAGGTTGCTTTAGAAGCATCGCCTTGAAATTCAATATCGGAAATTTTCATTTCCAGCTTTAATTCAATAGCAATTTCACGAGCACGAACTTTCATTGGTTCTTCGCGCTTGCGGGCATCGCTCCAAATATCAATATCTTTCTGCGTTGCTTTTCTGTATATTTTTAGGGTATCGCCATACGGATCTACCTTTTTTTTCTTCATTTGCACCTTAACCAGCTCGCCGGCTAAAGTTACTACTCCGATATCGTGCCCCGGACTTGCCTCGGTTGCTACCACATCGCCCATTTGCAATGCCAGTTTATCGATATTTTTATAAAAGTCTTTTCTACCGTTTTTAAAACGAACTTCAACTACATCAAAAGGTTCAAATCCCGAAGGATAGTGCATATTCGACAACCAATCGAACACACTTAATTTATTGCAACTGTCGGTTCCACAAGAACCTTTGCTACCACAACCTTTTGGAATGCCAGAATCGTTTGTTTTAGTAGAACAATTTGTACATGCCATATATATTGAACAACTTGCGTTGTGTATATTAATTAATAAAAAATTTGTGTAAAGATACTATATTTTCGTTGCGCATTATAACGTGTTAACGTTTTATAGCATTTTACAAAAATCTAATATAAGTAAAAAATTAAAATAGGCACCTATTTTAATTTGCAGTTGTATTCAAATTTTACAGAAAGT
The DNA here is from genome assembly GCA_036643355.1 of Myroides sp. GTDB lineage: Bacteria > Bacteroidota > Bacteroidia > Flavobacteriales > Flavobacteriaceae > Flavobacterium. The sequence continues at coordinate 8,008 of JAVXSC010000063.1, read as the reverse complement.
AAAAAAAGCTACCAAATGGCAGCTTTTTTTTATTTTTTCTCTTTAATCAAATAAATATAAACGGGAAAGTGATCACTAAATCCTGGTTCGCCGCTTAATTGGTTTCTTAGCGGATAACCTTTATACTGACCTGATTTTTGCACTAAAAACGGTTTATTGAAAATGCCTACTTTCCAATAACGGAAACTTGAATAATCTTTACTTAAAAGTGGTTCCGTGAAAATAATCTGATCGAAAATATCCCAGGCATCGCGGTAAGCAATTGTTCCGTGACCTTCTTTATACAATTGGTACATCGGGTTAAAAATTCCGCCTTTTTTCACATCGTCTTTTTTACCTTTTGCTTCTAAAACGTCTTTTACCGATTTATTATAAGGCCCGTCGTTTAAATCGCCCATTGTAAAAACCTTTGCATTTGGGTTGATGTTGTACAACGAATCAATGATTTTTTTGTTTAAAGCTGCCGCAGCTTCACGGTTTGGGCTACTTTTTTTCTCGCCCCCCGAACGCGATGGCCAGTGGTTTACTATAAAGTGCATCTCTTCGCCATCTAACAAACCGGTAACCAATAACTGGTCACGTGTGTAAACGCGTTTGCCTTTACCGTTGTTACTGTCTTTATATTTAGTATCGGTTGGATCGTAAATATATAAAGGAATATTTTTAGAACTTGTTGGCTTAAAATGTTTGGTTTGGTAGAAAAGAGCCACATCAATACCACGACGGTCTGGAGAATCAAAATGAACAATTCCGTAATTTGCATTTTTAAGTTTCGGCATATTAACCAGATCTTCCAAAACTTTACGATTTTCAATTTCGCTGACCCCTAAAATTGTCGGCATATTTGGATTGTCGTCTGTACCAATTTCGGCTATAACTCGACTTAAATTTTCTAATTTTTGCTGATATTTTTTACCGTCCCAGTTTCTTTCGCCTTTCGGCGTCCATTCTTCATCATAAATTTTCTCATCGCGAATGGTATCAAACAAGTTTTCAACATTGTAAAAAGCAACAGTATGTACCACATAAGATTTCTGCTGAGATTGTGCAAACGCTGTACCTGCGAAGAATGCCAGTATTGATAATAGTTTAATTTTCATGCCCATTATTAAGTTATTATAAAGTTTTTGATAATCCTGAGGGCAAAATTAGTTAATATTTATAAAATAATTACCTTTGCACCATGTTAAGTTTAGTTTAAACTTACAAAATTTTAAACAGCTTATTTTTAGGTTTTTATGAAAAAATTACTACTTAGTACTTTGCTAGTGCTATTTACCGTTACAGCTTGGGCACAAAGCACAGCGTTACGCGGAGTTGTTGTTGATGCAAAAACACAGCAACCCTTATTTAATGTAACGGCAAATTTATCCAACACAAATTTATCGGCTACGACAAACCAGCAAGGTGAATTTGAAATTGCAAACCCTACTTCGGGCAATCAGGTGCTTTACATCAACTTTACAGGTTATGTTCAAAAACGATTTACTTTGGATATAACTACCGAAGCGGATATTGACTTAGGTACGATTTATCTGGAAGAAGACGTAACTGCAGAACAGCAATTGAGTTTAATTACCCTTACCGAAAACGATTTGGGCGATGACAACTCGGGATCTGAAACCACATCTGGATTGTTACAAGCATCGCGCGACCCTTTCCGTCAGGCGGCAGCTTTTAACTGGGGTCAAGCCCGATTCAGAATTAGAGGGTTAGACAACGAGTATGGAAATATCTTTATAAACGGTATTTCTATGAACAAGATTTTCGATGGTCGTCCGCAGTTTTCTAACTGGGGTGGATTAAACGATGCTACACGTAACCAAGAGTTCATAAACGGTTCTATGCCGAATGATTATACTTTTGGCGGTATTTTAGGTATTCAGGCAATAAACACCCGTGCGTCTTTTATGCGTACCGGAACACGTGTTTCACTTTCTGGTGCTAATACCAATTATAGTGGTCGTGGAATGATTACTTACGGGTCTGGAATGAACAAAAACGGATGGGCTTATGCTGCATCGGCTTCATACCGTATGGCTAAAGAAGGTTTCTTTGACGGAACAGATTACGATGCAAAATCGTTCTTCTTGGCTGTTGAAAAGAAAATTAACAGCAACCACAGCTTAAACTTATCTGCTATTTACGCACAAAATAGTCGTGGTAAAAACGGACCTAACACACAAGAAGTTGTAGATTTAAAAGGTTACAAGTACAACTCATATTGGGGTTGGCAAGATGGTAAAAAACGTAATTCTCGTGATAAAGACGTAGAAGAACCAATTTTTATATTGAGCCACTATTGGGATATCAGCGAAAAATCGACTTTAAACACCAATGTATCGTATCAGTTTGGTAAGATTTCTAACAGTCGTTTAGATTTCAACGGAGCAAACAATCCTGATCCAACCTATTACAAAAGATTACCAAGTTATCATTTAAATTTCCATAATACAAATGGAACTACACCAATTTGGACACCAGATTTTGTAGAGGCAGAAAACAAAAGAATAGGTTTTTTAGATAATTCGCAAATCAATTGGGATCGTTTGTACATGCAAAATGCAGGAGGAGCATCTGTGAACGCTTTATATGCCGATGTTATGCAAGACAATCAATTAACGGCTAACACGTTATTTAATACACAAATTTCTAATGTAGTTGGATTTAATGCAGGTTTAACGTACCGCAATTTACGTTCAGAAAGCTACCAGGAAATGCTTGATTTATTGGGTGGACAATATTTAGAAGATCGTGATTTGTTCTTAAAAGCTGAATATGGAGATTCTGATTTAAACAACCCAAACCGTAAAGTTTACGAAGGCGATAAATACGGTTACAACTATATTATGCACGCAAACGTGGTTGATTTATTCACACAGTTTCAATTCAACTTTGGTAAATTCGATTTCTATTTAGGTCAGAATGCATCTTACACAGAATACCAACGTGAAGGTTTATATAAAAATGCATTATACGCAGATTCATCTTTCGGAAAAGGTCAAAAAATATCTTTCGAAAACTACGGTTTAAAAGGAGGGGCGACTTATAAATTAACAGGTCAGCACATTTTCAACTTCAATGCAAGTTATTACACGCAGGCTCCATCAATCCGTAACAGCTACTCTAACGTTCGTATAAGTGATGCAACGGTAAACGGATTAACCGATGAAAAAGTTTTTGGTTCAGACATTAACTACATCATTCGTACTCCAAAATTAAAAGGACGTGTTGGTGCTTATTTCAATGAAATTAAAGACGCTACAAGAACATCTTTCTTCTATGCCGATGGTATCGATATTGAAATGGACGATGAAACAAGCAGTGATTTCGTAGCAGAAATTACGCGCGGTATCAGCAAACAAAGTATGGGTATTGAATTAGGTGCAGAATATCAGGCAACTAAAACAATAAAATTGACTGCTGCGGCAAACTATGGTCAGGCAATTTATTCAGACAACGCAAATGTTTATTTGAATGTTGACGGTCGTCGTGAAAGCGGATTAAGCCCTATGGTAAACTACGGAACAAGTTATATTAAAAACTACCGTGTTGCAGGAACACCACAACAAGCATATTCGTTAGGAATTGAATACCGCGACCCGAACTACTGGTGGATTGGTGCAAATGCGAACTTTTTAACGGATATTTATTTAGATATTTCGCCTTTGTTACGTACAAACAATTTCTTTGCAGAACCTGGTCAGGGTGGAGCAGCATTCAGCGATATGGATACCGATACGGCTAAACGTTTGTTAAAACAAGAAAAATTAGACGATATCTTCTTAGTAAACCTTCAGGGAGGAAAATCGTGGAGAATCAACGGTAAAACTTTCGGTTTCTTTGCATCTGTAAACAACGTGTTAGGTTTAGAATACAAAACAGGTGGTTTTGAACAAGCACGTAACGCCAACTACCGCGAATTATTAATGGATCACGCAAGCGGAACACGCACATTTGGTCCTAAATATTTCTATGGTTTCGGTAGAACTTATTTCTTAAACTTATACATCAACTTTTAATTAAAAGCGTGATATGAAAATATTAAAACACATATTCCCGATAGCTGTATTAACTTTAACCGGCTTATTTGCAGCATGTTCACCAGAAGATGAACAGGAATTACCAACTTATAGTCCATCTATTTTTTCAGATGATTTCGAATGGCACACTAAAGGAGAAAATCCACAAAACACATGGGGCACCAACGCAGTAAAAGGCACTAAAAAGTGGACGTTTGCAACCTTTAGAGATAACAGCTATTTATACTTTTCTGCATTCGACAATCCAAAAGAAGCAGAAAATGACACTTGGATAACATCTAACGAACTTGATATTGATAAAGCCAATCTAAAACGCTTAACATTTACATCAACACAAGGTTTTGTTACCGATACATTAAACAATAAATTAGAGTTGTACGTATTGCATAACATAACAGAAAGCAACGCTGACACGGTTAAATTACATTTTAGAAAGCCACAGTTAAATGTTCCAAATTTTACATGGGTAAATTCTGGGGTAGTAAATCTATCACAATTTAAAGGAAAAATTAAACTTGCTTTTAGAGCTACCGGAAGTGGTACTGATGGCAGATATGATGGAACTTACGAAGTAGATAATATTAAAGTTTTTTAATTTTTAAGAAATGAAAGCATTAAAATATACTTTTGCAGCCTTGGCATTGGTTGCAACATTAGGAATAACAGGTTGTGCAAACAACGACGATGTTTCTGCACCGGAAATAAAATATCATCAGGCTACAGCATCAATTACTTTAGAAGAATTGTATGCCAAAGCAAATACTACGGTTCAACAATATACCGAAGAAGATATTTTAGAAGCCTACGTATCTTCAAGCGATGCAGGCGGAACATTTTATAAATCGGTATCATTACAAAATTTAGAAGGTACAAAAGGTCTTTCTATTTCGATTGACATGTACAACATCAGCAACGACATCGCTCCGGGTCGTAAAGTGTATATCTATTTAAAAGATATGTATTTTTCAATCGTACACGGATCTTTAGTTTTAGGAAGTCTTTATCAGGAAACAAGTGTAGGTAGAATGAACGAATTCGATTTCTATAAAAAAGTACTCCCTTCAAGCATTATAGTTCCTGAAACAGAATTAATGAAAACCATTACGTTGGCAGATCTTAAAAACGACAACTACATTAACACCTTGGTTGAAATTGAAAAAGTGCAATTTGCAGACAATGCTGTTGATAAAACATATTACGATCCAGCAAATGTTTTAGGCGGTGCTACAAATCACAATATTGTTGATCCTACTGGAACAATGATCTTTAGAACAAGTGAATTTGCTAAATTTGCTTCAAGAGTAGTTCCAAAAAACAGCGGAAAAATTCGTGGGATTCTAACAAAGTTCAACAGCGATTATCAATTTATGGCTCGTACATTTAACGATATCCAATTAACTGAAGACCGTATTGGTGTTGATCCAGGAGAAGGCGAAGAGCCTACAGCGCCAACAAACTTATTGTTTACTGCAGCCGATTTTGAAAACTGGGCGAACTTTACAGCTTCATTGAACAGTTTCGGATTAAAATCGTATGCAGTTCAAGGTATGGGCACAGGTGCTTTGGGAACAAATTCTATGCATCTTAACGGAACGCCAACCGCAAACGATTACGTATTTACTGTATTAGCTTCTGCTAAAGGTAACATTCCGGCAACACCAACAAAAATTACTTTTTGGGTTAAAGGAACATCTGCTAAATCGTTATCGATCAACGTTTATCGTGGAACTACAGGTTATGATGTATTTAACGTATCTAACTTAAACAGTTTAGCGGTTACATTAAACAAAGCAGTACTTAATGATTCTGGTAACGGAACAAATAATTACGGCGGAACCATAGATACCGCTAACAAATGGGTTAAGGTAACTTTAAACATTGCAGATGTTGATATTAACAAAAGTACAACAGGTGACCTTTTTGCTTTAAAAGTGGGAAGCAACGCTGCATATAATCTGCATATCGATAATATCGAAATTCAATAAAACATACACCATTCAACTTTAAAAGCTGCTTTCAATGAAAGTAGCTTTTTTTTATTTACAAACAAAATTTCGTTCATTTTCAACACCGCTTTTTTGTATCTTTAAAAACAAATATTTGCGTACTCTTTTATGCCAGCAGCTATAGAAACCTCTCATCATTTATATCCGTTAATTTCCGATTTAGGTTTGATCTTAATGACTGCCGGAGTCGCCGTTTTAATCTTTAAAAAGATAAAGCAGCCTTTGGTTTTAGGCTATTTAATCGCCGGTTTTTTGGCAGGTCCGCATTTTCCGTTATTTCCTACCGTTCAAGATATGGGAAACGTGGAAGTGTGGGCAGAAATAGGTGTAATCTTTTTACTTTTTAGTTTAGGACTCGAATTCAGTTTTAAAAAACTCGTTAAAGTAGGCGGATCCGCCAGTATGACCGCCGCTGTTCAAATCATCACTATGATTATTGTTGGGTTCACAACCGGAAAATTGCTCGGTTGGAATTTTATCGACAGTATTTTTTTAGGTGCGATTCTTTCCATGTCATCCACAACAATTATTCTGCGGGCATTTGATGAATTAGGCGTTAAAACCCAGAAATTTGCCGGAGTCGTTTTCGGAACACTGATTGTAGAAGACATTGTAGCCATTTTATTAATGGTTTTACTATCGACCATAGCTGTATCGCAACAGTTTTCGGGCGTTGAACTAATGGAATCGATCTTTAAACTGGCATTCTTCTTAATACTTTGGTTTTTGGCAGGAATCTTTTTAATTCCTACGCTGCTTAAAAGAACCAAAAATTTGCTAAATGAAGAAACTACTTTAATTGTTTCGCTGGCATTGTGTTTAATGATGGTTATTTTGGCAACCGCCGCAGGTTTTTCTCCGGCATTGGGTGCTTTCATTATGGGATCGATCATAGCCGAAACCACCAAAGCAGAACAAATCGAACATTTAGTGAAGCCTGTAAAAGATTTATTTGGTGCGGTTTTCTTCGTATCGGTTGGTATGCTTATTAATTTAGATACACTTCAGGAATACGCTTTTCCGGTGCTGATTATTACCATTGTTACCATTTTCGGAAAAACAATTGCTACCACTATGGGTGCGCTACTTTCTGGACAACCATTGAAACAGTCGGTTCAGGCAGGAATGAGTTTGGCTCAAATTGGCGAATTTTCGTTCATTATTGCCACCTTGGGTATGACATTAGGCGTAACAAGCGGTTTCCTCTATCCTATCGTAGTTGCGGTTTCGGCAATTACCACTTTTACAACTCCGTTTTTCATCAAAAATTCCTTAAAAGCATACCATCAATTAAAAATCATTCTGCCTAAAAAATGGGAAGATAAGTTAGATAATTATTCGTCGGCAACACAAACCATTGATAAAACAAATCACTGGAAAAAATATATTTCCGACGTTGCATCCCACATCGTCATTCATTCGGTCATCATTGCAGGTATTGTCTTCGTAAGCATTTACTATTTAATTCCACTGTCAAGCGGCGCATTTACCTATTATCTGTACATATTTTTAACCGTAGTGGCGTTTTTGCCATTCTTGTATGCATTGGCGTTACAAAGAGTTGCCGTTAAGTCGTTAAATCAGTTAAAAAGCGACAGTAAAAATATTACGCCGCTGATTTTAATTGCTTTGTTTAGAATTTTGCTGTGCATTGTAATTGTTTTTATAATGATTAACGAACTGATTAATCCGTTGACTGGCGTGATTGTATTGGCAGTTTTAATTGCGTTTGCGGTTTTATTTCCCAAAAGGATTCAGATTATGTATGGAAAGATCCAGCATCAGTTTATCGAGAATTTTAATGACCGCGAAAGATCCGAAGCCATTAGAAACAAAAGCGATTTAACGCCTTGGGACGGACACATGACTACTTTTGAAATTCCGCAGGAATCGCTATTAGCCGGAAAATCATTAAACGAATTAAAAATAAGGGAAGAATTAGGCGTAAACATTGCTATT
>JAVXSC010000062.1:0-12815 GCA_036643355.1 Myroides sp. | reverse complement strand
CTTTTTAGCTTTTGACGAAAATTCAAAGGTAGCTTGTGAAACTTTGGTAACCACAGGTCAGGTTATTTTGGCTGGCGAAGTAAAATCGAACACTTATTTAGATGTTCAGCAAATTGCGCGCGATGTGATCAAGAAAATTGGTTACACGAAAAGCGAATATATGTTCGATGCTAATTCCTGTGGTATTTTATCGGCAATTCATGAACAGTCTGCAGATATCAACCAAGGTGTTGACAAAGCAAATAAAGAAGATCAAGGTGCAGGCGATCAAGGTATTATGTTTGGTTATGCTACAACAGAAACCGAAGATTACATGCCTTTGGCTTTAGATTTATCTCACAAATTATTGCAGGAATTAGCGGAATTACGCAGAGAAAATAATGAAATCACCTATTTACGTCCTGATGCAAAATCGCAGGTTACGTTGGAATATGACGATGATAACAAACCAAAACGCGTTGTAACAATTGTTTTATCAACACAACACGACGATTTTGTAAAGCCTGAAAACGATTCTGTAGGTGCTAAAAACAAAGCAGAAAAAACAATGCAGGATCAAATTAAAAAAGACATCGTTGCAATTTTAATTCCTCGTTTACTAAAGAAATATCCGCAATACCAACCTTATTTTAAAGAGGAAATAACGTATCACGTAAATCCAACGGGTGTGTTTATTATTGGCGGACCTCATGGCGATACAGGTTTAACAGGCAGAAAAATTATTGTTGATACGTATGGCGGTAAAGGTGCGCACGGTGGTGGAGCTTTTTCTGGGAAAGACCCTAGTAAAGTTGATAGATCTGCGGCTTATGCGGCAAGACACATTGCCAAAAATTTAGTTGCTGCAGGTGTTGCAGACGAATTGTTGGTTCAGGTTTCTTATGCTATCGGAATTGCAGAGCCAATGGGCGTTTTCGTGAATACTTACGGAACAGCTAAAGTAAATTTAACCGACGGTGAAATTGCAGATAAATTACAGAAATTGTTCGATTTACGTCCGTATCATATCGAACAAACGTTAAAATTAAGAAAGCCAATTTACAGTGAAACCGCTGCTTACGGACACATGGGACGTAAAAATGAGGTTGTTACTAAAACTTTCAAAAACCCTAGCGGAGAACAAAAAACAATTGAAGTAGAATTGTTTACATGGGAAAAATTAGATAAAATCGACGCCGTTAAACAAGCATTTAACTTATAGTTTTTATCCGATAAATTTTTAATGAAAGTCGCTTTTAATATTTTTTTAAAAGCGGCTTTTTATTTCGGTCTATTTATAAAATATTTCGTTTTTTTTAAATACTTTAGTTGTATAAGTTGTACAAAGAAAAATTTATGATTGACAAAGTTATTGTTGGTAGCGAAGAGTGGTGTGCACTGCCAGAATTAAAGGTTCCGGCGGTAAAGGTTCGTGTAGATTCTGGTGCAAAAACGTCGGCACTGCACGCAGAACAAATTACTCCTTTCGATAAAAACGGCGAAACATGGGTGCGTTTTATAATACATCCTATCCAAAGAAATGTAAAAAGTATTATTTCGTGCGAAGCAAAGGTAATTGACAAACGAATTGTAAAAAGCAGCACAGGTACTCGAGAAAGCCGATATGTGATTAATACCGAAGTGTCGTTGGGCGAAAAATCGTGGGTTATTGAATTAACCTTGACCAATCGTGATTCAATGGGCTTTAGAATGCTGTTGGGTCGTGAAGCAATGACCGGAAAAATTATTGTTGATCCAGACGAACGTTTTAAATTCGGAATTGTAACTCCTGAAAAAATCAAAGAATACTACAATGCCAACAGCAACGAAAAACATGGTTTGCGAATTGGCGTTTTAGCGAGTAATCCCGAACTGTATTCCAACAAACGTATTATGGAAGCCGGTGAATTGCGCGGTCACGAAATGCACTTTTTAAACATAAAGCACTGCTACATGAAATTAGATGCGCACCAACCCGAAATTCATTATCGTGGCGGACGCATTTTAAACGATTTCGATGCGATTATTCCAAGAATTCGTCCAAGCATGACCTATTACGGTTGTTCGATCATTCGTCATTTTGAATCATTAAAAGTTTACAGCTTAAACAACGCAACATCAATTACACAATCGCGCGATAAACTGTATTCACTACAAATGCTTTTAAACTACGGGGTTGAAATTCCTACAACAGGTTTTGCAAATTCACCGTTAGATACAAACGATTTAATAAATATGGTTGGCGGATCGCCCTTAATTGTTAAGTTGTTAGAAGGAACACAAGGAAAAGGTGTGGTTTTGGCAGAAACAAAAAAGGCTGCCGAATCTGTTATAAACGCTTTTAAAAGTGTTGGTGCCAATATTCTGGTACAGGAGTTTATTAAAGAAGCAAACGGAAAAGACTTACGTTTGTTTGTGGTTGACGGAAAAGTAGTTGCAGCAATGCAGCGCGAGGCTTTACCTGGAGAATTTAGAGCAAATATTCATTTAGGCGGAAAGGCATCAATAGTAAAAGTGACAGCCGAAGAGAAAAAAATTGCAATTAAAGCAGCAAAAGCAATGAATTTAAAAGTTGCCGGTGTAGACATAATACGCTCAGCCAAAGGACCTTTGCTGTTAGAAGTAAATTCTTCTCCCGGATTAGAAGGAATTGAAGGTGCAACTGGCAAGGATATTGCAGGGGAAATGATAAAAGCCATAGAAAAGAGTTTTAAATGGCTTAACCTTTAATCTAAAATTTTAAAAACATGAAAAAGATTGTTTATTTATTTACACTTGTATTAGTAACATTTTCAGCAATGGCACAAAACAACAACAACAACAACAACAACAGTATTACACCACAGGTTAACGTGAACGGCGAAGGTTCGGTAAAAATCAAGCCAGATTATGCCGTGATAACAATGGGTGCAGAAATTAAAGATCTTGATTCGGCAAAGGCAAAAAAACAAAACGATGAAATTATTGCCAAAATGATTCAAGTAATCAAAAAAAGTAATGTTGTAGAAAAAGATTATCAAACACAACGTGTAAATCTTTACAAAACAAGAGAATATCAAGAGAAAAAAGATTATTTCGTAGCAAGTCAAACGATCACTATTACGTTGAGAAGTTTAGATAATTACGAAAAATTAATGGCTGATTTAATGGCTGCTGGTGCAAACACTATTAACGGTGTTGAATTTAAATCGACCCAAACTGAAAAAGTAGCAACAGAAATTAGAGCAAAAGCGGTTCTTAACGCAAAGAAAAAAGCCGAAGATTACGCTAGTGCTTTAAACCAAACAATCGGGAAAGCATTAATCATCAGCGATCAGTCTATGGTTAACAATCCTCGCGTTTATATGATGAAAACGGCAATGGCTGACGAATCTGCAGGAATGGATCAAACATTGGCTGTGGGCGAAATTGAAATTTCAACGAACGTAAATGTTGTTTTTGAACTAAAATAATTTATGAACCCATCAAAGGAATTATGGATTACTAAATTTTTTAAATTAAGTAATCCATCTTTTTTTATTAATCAAACCGAAGAAGAATTGTACGAAAACATTCGTAAAACAGGCTTTATATACGGTTTTACCACCAAATCGATTCAACCGGTTTTTAATTCGTTCGATCTAACGCACGAAGAATACGCAAAAATTGTTTTGTTGGAAGCTTTGTATGGAACGTTTGTTCAAACAAAAAATGAAACTGATTTTACTGAATTTACCAAACATGCCGAGGATTTTTACCGGAAAATGGGCGAAGCCAAGACAGAATCGTACTTTTCTTTTATAAAGTTCGAATCTAAAAAAGCCTATGCATCGCTTGAGAAAATCTTGAACGAACGCACTACCCGATCGTCAAATTACTTGGATAGAACATTTTCGCATCATTTATCGAACTTTTTAATTTTTACCGATGTTCTTTGTTTTAAACGTTATTTGCTGAACGAAACCGAAATTTTGAACTATTACAAGTATCTGGAACAAACTCTTTCGCATTTGGTTATGATTAGTTTCAACCAAAAACAGAATGTTTCAAAATACGATGTAAAGTTACAGGAAGTTTTAAGCAGTTCTCTAAAATATGCGTCTTTAAAAAATTTCGATACACAACTTTCAACTCTGGATTTGTGGAACATTAAAACGTTTTACGGCAAAGCGTACATTTACGACATTGCCTTAATGGTTTTATGGAACGATGAAAAGATCGATCAAAAAGAGTTTAAATTTATTCTTCAACTTCGAAATTTATTAGGTTTACAAAAAGATTTTACCAAAAGATCTTTAAGCGATATGGTTTCATTTATTGAACATAACCGAAGTGAAATTCCATATTTTCAATTTACACATCCATTAAAAAAGCTCTACAAAAACACCAACAAAACAGTGGCATTGCTAATTAAACGAAACAAAAAAAGTTTAATTAAAGAACTGGAAAACAACAAATTATTAATGCAGCTTATTGTAAAGGGAACTTACAGCAACCTTACGGCAAAAGAAAAATTACAGTTAAAAAATCAGTTTATAGAATTGGGCAAAACGGTTCCTGCATTCACCATTTTCTTAATTCCGGGTGGTAGTTTGTTGCTTCCTATTTTAATAAAACTATTGCCTGAATTGATTCCTAATTCATTTAATGAGAATAAGTAGACAGATTTCATTAACATATTTTCATAAATTTGTTTATTTGTAATCAAAACCAATCGGGTGCGTAAATTAGTAGTCCTTACTTTATTTTCATTGTTTTTTGCTATATCGTGCAAAAAGCCAGCGAATGTTTACGACCATATTCAAATTCACAAAAAAATTACTGATAGTAACTACAAATCTTTTACTTTAGATGAATTGTATTACTTTTTGCTGTATAATATTCAGTTTGCAGATGATTTTGATAAGGCAAAAGACAAGGCAGCTTACTTCGAAAATTCTGCACTAAAATTAGCAGATTCAACAAATATTTATCGGGCAAATAATCTGCAGATTTTATTAAATTCAGATTTATCATCAACAGATAATCGATATCAACGTCTTTTTAAATCAGTCAACTATTTTGAAAATCAATTAAGTTCGTATGATGCGTATTTATCGAATTATTTAATTTCAGAATACTACTTTAACTTACAATCTTTTCAAATTGCAGAAAATTATGCCTACAAAGCACTCGAAAATCTGGGTACTAATAATAAAGAATATGCATTTGAAAAAGCCTCGGTTTTTATTTTAATCAGTAATATTCATTACAAACAAAAAAAATACGCTGCCGCTTTTAAAATATTAAACAGTTACGAAACATTGTCTGACAATTTCAATAAAAAACTGTTTTCGCAAGAAAAGATCAATTCATTAAAAAGCATCTACATAAATAATTACGCCATTTCTGGGAATAAAATCGGTCAAATTTCTTTAAAGCAAACCATAAAAGATTTAGAATCGGCTTTTGTTCTGGCATCAATGACAAATAGCGATAAAAGCAAAAAAAATAAAATTACAACTCTGCACAACCTTATTCAATACAAGATAGAATCAGGGAATTTAGACAGTTTAGATGCTTATATAAAAGCGTTTGAAGAAAACAAATCGTATGTTTTAAGCGCTCCGTTACTCCAAGAAAATTATGCAGTTTTAGGTGATTATCTTTTAAAAATAAAGAAAGATACCGTTGCAGCAAAAAAATTTCAGAAAGAACTTTTGGCAGAAAATGATTTAAAATTTAAAAACCTTTTTTTAGAAAAGCGCGTTTTAGAACAAATCATGCAACATACCGATTCTACATCGGTTGAACTAAACAACCATTATTTGAATGTTGTTGGTAAAATTCAGAATGATAACGACAAAAAGGTAAATATCAATCAAAAAGTGGTTTACGACAATCATGAATTAGTTCGTAAAAATGAAAAACTTAAACGCGAAATATTCTTTGTTGTTGCTATTATTTTGGGTATTTCTATTATATCGATATTAGTTATCTTCAGCATTATCCAAAAAATCAACCTAAAAAAAATACAACTTCGCAACGATTATATCGAGCAGGATACCAAAGCGCTTGAAGTAACACTTACCTACAAAAACAATATTGAAAACAAGCTGAACAACAATAAAAAGCAGATTTTTATGGAACTGCACGACAATATTGTAAACAAACTTTTTTCTACACGATTTTTACTTCATAAAGATTTTATTAAGCCGAACAGTTTAGAAATTGCAAAAAATACGGTTTTGGAAGTAAAGCAAAGTCTTATTGAAATTTGCGACAATTATAACGAAATAAACAGTTTGTTTGAGAAAGATTCTTTTCACCACATGTTGATTGAACTTATTGAAAACCAGCCAAACAACCTAATTACTTTTGATTACGATTTTGATCTTTCTATTGAATGGTTTAAAACACATCCAAGGATTCGTTTTCACCTTTACCGTGTTTTGCAGGAATTGTTACAAAACATACACAAACATTCATCGGCTACACATGCTTACATAAAGTTATATCAAGAACAATCGAACATAAAATTGATTGTTGTTGATAATGGCAAAGGGTTCGTTAAAACTGCCCAAAAAGGTATCGGAATTAGTAACATTCACAACCGATTGAAAGAAATCGATGGAACATTGACCATTGAATCAACCAAAGGAACAACTTTTATAATTACTGTTAAATTATAGTCTATGCGTTTAATTATTAGCAACACTTTTCTAATTCTTGCGGTTTGCCTGCTTATGGCTTGTCGTAAAGAAAAAGTGTCTAATTCCGCCAATTATAAAATTGACAGTATTACCATGCGGAAAAATTACAACAGCGAATATGAAGTCAATCCGCATAATTTACATAAGGTTCATGCTTTGTATATGCAGGAAACCGACAGTGTTCTTTTGGGCATAAACCACCAACTGTACAGCAATTATCTGGCAAAAAACAATAAGTTCGACAGCGCTTATTATTATTTAACGCGTGCAAACGATCATTTTAAAAATAACGATAGAAAAAGATTTTTTAATTCGATAAGAAAAATTGCCTTAACAAATCGTGTTAATTTATTGGCACATTCTAAAATTGAACTTGAAAAATTAAAAGATATTCCGCTTGAAAATGAAAAACTGAAACAATTATATATACATGTTTTTAGTCTGCCGATTTTGCAAGAGGAAGATCCTGCAAAATATGAAAAAGAAGTAAACTACCTCATGAATATCGATGGCGAATTGGAAAAAGCCATTAGAAGAGGAACTTTAATGGAAAATTATCTTACTGGTGAATTAAACAAGTATTTGATACGAAAATCGAATTATGATATAATTATTAAACGTTCTACTAAAAGAATTAATGAACTTTTAAAAGAAAATCGCACTAGTGAAGATCTGTTTTTTACGAGTTTATTTTACTCCATTTATGCAAAAATATCTCTGAATGATGCCAGTATTCACAACGATTTAAATTTGTACCATTCACACTTAAATACAGTTCCTACAAAAGAATCCGAAGCACTTTATTACTATTTAAAAGCAAAATATTATCAGTCGGTTTCAACACCCGATTCGGTTTCATCGAACTTTAAAAAAGCGTTAGATATAAGCAGGGAAACCAACAATTTTATTTACGAACATCAGATTTTACAGCAATTAATTGCTACAAACACGCTTAATACAAAAGAGTATACCAACGATTACATAAAAATTAACGATTCGCTGCTTACCTATAAAAATTATGTGCATGATTTTATTTTCGAAACAAATTCAAACACTTTAAAATTAAAGACCGAACAGCAGTTAATTCAAAAACAAAATTTAAATGTTACGGCTTTCACGTTTATACTGCTTTTTTCGGTGGTGCTTTACTATTTCATCTACCGGAACGTTAAAACCAGACAATTAGCTAGAAAACACCGCGAATATCTGAACGAGAAAACACAGATGTACAAATATCTTATTGATATTAAAGAGCAGATGGATGCATCAATTTTAAAAGAAAACAACAATACCAAACAGCTTATTGATCAAAATGCAATTGTAAAAATCAACGATTTACTTCAACTTTTTGGCAACAATAAAACAGATTTGGAGCTGCTTCAGGATAAAATCAAAGAAATTGAAGATGAATCGCGCAGTATTTCGCACATTATTTCTACTACAAATTACAAAACGGTAGATCTTGCTTACATTATCAACGAAATCAAAAAACAGTACGCATCATTCATTAAAATTGAAACATTTACAGATAACACCATTATTTTAAGCGATTTAGAGTTTAAGACGCTGTTGCGCATTATTCTTTTTACCTATAAATTTATCGACAAAATAAAATATAAGGAGAACATCATTTGTTTTATATCGATCTACAAAACAAAAAAGAAAAACATATACAAAATCTGGATCAACAGACAACTATCATTAAACGAAGAACTTATTACATTTTTAAACGACCGATCGATACAATTTGAATTGATTAAAGAGAACCAGGAAACAACACTTTTGATAGATATCAGTTAGTTTTCAATTTGATTAAGTATGTTTTTAAGATTTATTTCCGCTTGATCATTAAACCACAAATGTCCGTTTTTTACATATAAATTAGTTTCAAAATTATTTGTAAATAAACCTCCTGTTCCCAAACCTTGCGGCATATTATTTTCTAAAGTAAATGTCCATTGTGCAATTGCATTTAAGCCAATATTACTTTCTAAAGCAGAAGTTACCCACCAACCAATGCCTAATTTCTCGGCAATATCGATCCATTCTTGCGAACCTTTAAAACCACCGACCAAACTTGGCTTTAAAATGATGTATTGAGGCTTAATTTTAAGCAATAGATTTTCTTTATCCTGCACATTTACAACACCAATAAGTTCTTCATCTAATGCAATAGGAATTGAAGTTGTTTTACACAACTCTGCCATACTGTCATATTGACTTTGTTTAATAGGCTGTTCAATACTATGTATTTTATATTCAGATAATTGATTTATTTTACTTAAAGCATCAATAGAATAAAATCCACCGTTAGCATCTACCCTAACCTCAATCATTTCGGGTGAAACATTCTTTCTAATTCCTGCAATCAAATTCAATTCTTCTTCAAAATCAATAGCGCCAATTTTAATTTTAATGCAGTTAAATCCGTTTGAAATCTTATCTGTAATTTGTTGCTTCATAAATTCGGGTGAACCCATCCAAACCAAACCATTAATCGGTATCGCTTTTGTGCTTTCTGTAAATCTTGATGGAAACAACATAAATGGATCATTACTTTGCAACGATAAAAAAGCTTGTTCAATACCAAATTGAATCGATGGCCATTCTCTTAATTGATTCCAAAGCGCATCAACACCTAAATCAATATGATCACACACCCATTGCAATTTGTCTGAATAATCCAATCGGTCATCATAACTCAATCCTCTAAACAAACCACACTCGCCTATTCCAATTTTACCATTATCTTCTAAAATCAGGAAATAAGTTTCTTTGGTATTCATAATACCTCTTGATGTTCCAGATGCCTGCTTAAAGTTTAATATGTATTGTTTGAATGTTGCTTTCATAATTTGGCTTTCGATTTTTCCAATCTAAAAAAAATGCCTGTTATCACAGAGGTAATTATATATATAAATACATCATAAGTAAAGACACCTTTTAAATCTCCTGATATTAAAGCAAATGTTACAATAATACCGAAAGTAGATGTTGCTATTAATATTATTTTTTTTAAGGTTATAGAAATGGTTTGTTCTTGTAAAGACTGAAATACAATAGCGTAAAAAACATAAGTTGGTATAGAAAACACAAAACCAAAAAGAAAACCTATCGCTAGTAACTCAATACTGTAATTGTGATGTATTTTAGTTAAAAGTAACGGTATAATCAAAGTTGCTGACCAATGCTTAAATAAATAACTCCATTGCATACTTGCTTTCATCTTGAAATTGATTTTAGTTAAAAAACCGTCTAAAGATTTATTTTTCTTGTCATTCCGAACTCATTCTATAATCACATATACATACCAGTGAGAAGCTGAAACAAGTTCAGCTTGACAAAAAGGAAAGATCAAACTGCTTCTATATATATTATATTTCGATTGAATCACCAACAGGTAATAAAATCAGTTCTTTGTGTTTATTGGCAAATTTCTGTTTAGCTACTTCATGGTCAATTTTTATGTATCCAAACGTATCGTAATGATATCCCAAAACAGTGGTTACTTCTAAAAACTCGGCTGCAATTGCAGCATCATCAACATCCATC
Source organism: Myroides sp. (assembly GCA_036643355.1). Taxonomy (GTDB): domain Bacteria; phylum Bacteroidota; class Bacteroidia; order Flavobacteriales; family Flavobacteriaceae; genus Flavobacterium. The sequence continues at coordinate 2,613 of JAVXSC010000062.1, read as the reverse complement.
GTAAAATTATCGCCAATTGGTAAAATCGCCAAATCTAAAGGATTTCGCATAGAAATCAACTTCATATCGTACGTCAACGCAGTATCTCCTGCAATGTAAACGTTCTTATTATCGGCTTCAATCACAAAACCGCCCGGTTGTCCGCCATAAGTTCCGTCGGGAAAGCTGCTTGAATGAATGGCATTTACATACTTTACCTTACCAAAATTAAACTGCCAAGATCCACCGTGATTCATTGGATGCGTCTTAAATCCTTTTGCTTCGTAATAACCCGATATTTCTGCGTTCGATACAATAATAGCATCTGTGTTCTTTGCAATGGTTTCAACATCTAAAATATGATCGCCGTGTGCATGTGTAATTAAGATATAATCGGCTTTTAAAGAATTTACATCGATATGTTTTGCCAGTTCGTTTGCCGAAATAAAAGGATCGACAATGATGTTTGTTCCGTTTACTTCAATTCCTAAAGAAGCATGTCCGTAATAAGTTATTTTCATAGTTTTAATTTAAAATTATAGCAATTGAGAATAATAAAGATATAAAAAATGTGGTTAAGGAAATGCGTTTTAATTCGGGATCTAAATCTCGCGGATTTTTCGTTTTTGATACAACTCCGATATTTTTAAACAGCGGAATCAATGCCAAAACGTACGCAAACTGATACCATTTTGTGAAACTTCCCGTAGCATAGGTATTGAAAAATATTATTGATCCAAGTATCAGAAAAAAATGATATTGTTTTGCTTTTTGATAGCCCATTTTTACCACCAAGGTATTTTTATTCATGGCAGCATCGTTTTCAATATCGCGCATGTTATTCATATTCAGTACCGCTGTACTTAAAAAACCTACTGCAAATGCGGGAAAAAGTACTTTTAAATCTAACGAATGCGTGTATAAATAATAACTCCCAAAAGTGCTTACCAAACCGAAAAACACAAAAACAAAAACATCTCCCAAACCACGGTATCCGTAAGCTGATGAACCAACCGTGTATTTAATTGCCGCGCCAATACAGGCAACTGCCAACACAAGATAAATAACCGCCTGAATAAAATTTTCTTTTCCAAACGAAAAATAAACAACGGCAACCGAAGAAATCATTCCTAAAACAGATGTGATAATGATTGCCTTTTTCATTGCTGCTTTCGTAATTTCACCGCTTTGAATGGCACGTTGCGGTCCTATCCTGTTTTCGTTATCGGTTCCTTTAACGGCATCGCCATAATCGTTTGCGTAATTAGAAAGTACCTGAAAAAACAAGGTTGTAAGCAAACACAAGCCGAAAATAAGCCAAAAGTTTGAGTGTGACGGAACTGCCTGATACGCACAAGCGCTACCTAAAATAATGCCCGAAACAGATAACGGTAAGGTGCGTAAACGTGCGGCTTTAATCCATTTTTTCATGCAGATGTGTATTTACAAATTGAGTAATTGTTGAAAAAACCAGTTGTTTTTGTTCTTTGTGAGCAGTATGTTTTGCATTTGTAACAATTAATTTTTCGACAATTCCAGATGATTTATCAAAAGCATTGACTTGATTCATAGATCCAAATTCATCAAATTCTCCTTGAATTACTAATGTAGGAACTGTGATTTTCGGAATAAAATGCTCTATATTCCATGTTTGATGTTCATCTGAAAGCCATGTTTTTGTCCAAGCGTAGTATAAATCGTACACTTTATCGCCATGATATTTTTGCAATGCTTTAGCGATTTGAGTTGTTTCCAAAATATTTTCGGCTTCAACAATTCCTTTTAACGTTTCGGCTTCAATCAAGACATGAACGCCTTCAATAATTAGTAACTCCAAATCGTTCGGAAACATTCCTGCAAAAATGGTAGCAACAGAAGCTCCGTCTGAAAATCCGAAAAGTATCGGTTTATCAACCTGCCAATAATTTAAAAGATCCTTTAAAATATCGGCTTCCTGTTCCAAATAATTAATGGGTCTTTTAACGGTGTAATTGTCTGATTTCCCGTAACCACGTCGATCATACGAAATTACATTACAGTTTAATTCCTTTGCCAACTCTTCGGGCCATTCGCGCCATAAAACGGTACAACCTAAGGAATCGTGCAATAAAACAATGGTATTTCGCGGGTTTTCCACTTCCCACTTTTTAAAATATATGTTCGATGTTTGTATAAAAACAGTTTGTTCATGCGAACTTATTACATCCATGAATGTTTGTTTTTTTCTATTTTATAAAGAATTTCGTTAACCATACTTTGCAACATATTAAAATCGTAATAATACAAAGTAACTATGCCGGCAGCGGTGTACAAATTTAACGAACCTATTTGTCTTTTCTCTTGAAAATAACTTTGAGAAATGGAAACTTTTTGAATTTTATCGACTGGAAGATAAGTGGTAGTAATGTCCCAAATTCCACTTTTAAGGATAATAAAATCATCTTTAAAAACCATTTTTTCGTTTTTATATCCCATGTAAATCAACAGAAATCCAAGTGTGAAAAACGGTAAAATAATCCAACTGAAATACAAAGAATCGGTAAAATAAAGCACTATTAAAGTTATGAATGCCGGTATGCAAAGTATGGCTGTTTTAATTGCTAAAACTCGAATATGAGGTTTACATCCTTCTTT
>JAVXSC010000061.1:0-12913 GCA_036643355.1 Myroides sp. | reverse complement strand
CCTTCGCCGGTTGTTTTTTGATATTCTAAAAATCCCGACAATTTAAAATTCTGCAACACATTATAAAAACTTTCGTTCTTAAAATATAAAGTGTTCGCTTTTCCGCCCGATTTATTATCAGTAGGTAACTGATCAAAATAAGAATATGACTCTTTGATATTTGCCGCGTAAAACGTATTTAAAAAACGATTGGTTTTATAATGCCACTTTAACAAATTTCGATTGTAATTATTCTGATATTTTGTTTTTGTCTGATATTGCGTCAGCAAAGCAAAATGGCGGTCATCATTGTAAGTCGATGAATAAAATTCAACCGTATTTTTTGTATTTATTTTGTAGGCAAGTTCCGCACCAAAATCGGTATTAAAAAATTGTCCGTTTATGTTTTTACGATTTTTACCGATCCATTCATAGTCATTATCGCTTTTATTATAACCAAAATGTGCATTTACAGCAAATTTGTCAAAACCGGTCGAAATTTTATAATGAATTCCCTGTGTATTAAAACTACCATAATTCAGTTGAATTTCGTTTTCTGTTTTTCGGTTAAAATCCAACTGATTGTTTAAATGTATGGTTCCGCCAATAGCACTACTTCCGTACAAAACGCTTCCGCCACCAGGTTTTACAACAATATTATCGTAACTTTTAAAAGCTGTAGAATTAAAATCGGTCTGACCTAAAAGGGACGAATTTATCTTAATTCCGTTCCATAAAACACTGGTCTGTTGTGCGGTTGTTCCACGGAAAGACGGTGAACTAACCATGCCGTAACCGTTTTCCTTAAAATATAGTGTAGTGTTTTTCTGAAGAAAATCTGTAAATGTTCCAACGCTGTTTTCTACCAAAGAATCATTTAAAACAATGGAATTCTGTGATTTAGACTGATTAGAAATTTTGCTTTTTTCAATAATAAGTTCGTCTAATTCAATAGAAGAATTACTCTGCGAATACGCAATGTAGCTAAAAGTTGAAAAAAATAAAGAATAAACGACCGCTTTGTTCATTTGTTTAACCTTTTCTCCGAAGGCGAAATCAATTAGTAATCATTAGGCAGGTCTCCTGGCTTGCTTCTTGTTTTTGCCTTCCCAAAAAAATTCAGTGGCGTAGTTAAAAACAAAAGTTCGTTACAAACAAAGCTTACAGTTGCGGGAACAGCATAGGAATTGAAAAAATCGCACCTATTTCCCTATTAATGCAAAAAATTGCAACCTAATATCTGGCAAAAGTACTCTATTTTATCAATATTGCAAATTAAAGTTTGTTATACAAGTTTTACAAAAAAATAATAATATTTAAATTATCTTTAAAATTATGAACAGAACCACAATGAAAATACTTTTAAATCTGATTTTTATTTTATTTACGGTAAATTCTTTTTCGCAGAAAATCGATTTTGAAACAGAGAAAAAAATCATCAGAGAAACATTAAGTCAGTATTTAGATACAAGTCCAAATTCGGTTGCAAGTTATATCAAAGGAAAAAAAGGATATGACATGTTGCAGTTTGCCTATAAAATGGGAATTGTAATGGAAGAAGATTCCCTTAAAAAGCAAGAACTTGTTCATATTTTAGTTGATAGTTTGGATGATATTTCCAACAGTATTTCAGCGGAATTAAAAACCAGAAAAATTCGAGTGCAAATAAGCGATACACTTTACGCTTATCAGTACAAACCATTAAACAACGATCTTCGAAAAAGTGCAGATTGGGATGACAATTATAATAATTTGCTTGATGATTTTAAGCATAACAATATGGCACGGTTAGACACGATTATTGGTGAAGAATACATCGATTTAATTAAAAGGCAGATACATTACAAAGGCACCGACAAATTATTTTCGGTTAAAGAATTTGATCAATCATACTATGAGTTTACCACAGAAAATGATTCGTGTAATGATGAATATTGTGTTAAAGCTGATAAAGTTTACCGACCCGTATTCAACGATTCTTTTACAAAAAGTTGCTATTTATTTTCGTTTTACTGCAGAGACAATGAAATTTGCCGAAGTTTTATTTTTATACGAAAAGAACAAAACCAGTGGATTTATGTAGATGAATATCCGTCTTGGATTATTGATGAATGGTAAATTGAAAGGCTCAAAGTCGTGAGACTTTGCGTAACGAGTTTGTTTAGGAAGTAAAAAATCAAGGACAAAGAATAAAACATTATTATAAATGTGTTAAATATCTTATTTTAGCAAACAATTTCAATAGTTTTTATATGAAAAAAGCTTTACTTTTTTTAATCCTTTTGTTAATAAATAATGCGTATTCTCAAAGTTTTCCAGGTAATAAACCAGAAGATTTAATCGGTAAAAAAATTACTCCAATATTTAAGGATGAACATTTAAAAAAATATGGATTTAAAAATTTTATAGCTGTTTTTGATACAATTAGAGGAGAAATAAGTGTTATAGGTAGAAAAAATAAACCTTTTTACGATGATAGGACGGCAAGTTCTGACTATTATAAATTAAAACCTTTGATTTTTACAGTCGAAAAAATTTATGAATTGAATGAAAAAAAATCTTATAAATCATATAATGATTATGTTTTTCAATTATCAAATACTGAAATTGGTAAAATATATTATAGATATGATCCTACAAATGAAGCAATCTTTGAATTAGAATTAATTAATAATGAAATCTTATCTAATGAAGTATATTGTAATAATATTTTAATAAAGAAGGATAAATTTGAAGATTTAGAAACTCATATGACACCTTTTGGCAATCAAGGTTTATCTTTAATGAAGTCAATTAGAAATAATATAAAAACGTATTATTTAAGTGTAAAGGTTAATGGAGGTACTTTGAATGTTGGTGAAAAAGGTGCTTATATTTTGTTGGAAAATGGAAAGAAAATTTCTAAACCTAATGAGAAAATTGATGTTGATTATAACAGTAGAAAAACAAGTGATTGGGAATACTCTGCTTTTATTCAATTAAGTCAAGAAGAAATTTCATTGTTAAAAAGTTCAAGGATTACCGATGTAAAATTATACATTTATGAAAATGAAATTACTATTAAGAACGGCTTAATTATTCAAGAATATTTAAAATGTCTTACTAAATAATTATCTGCTTTGCAAAGTCTAACGACTTTGAACAATAATAAATAACACAAATCGGGCAATACAAATCAGGTCAGTAGCAATACAAATCGGGTCGGTAGCAATACAAATCTAGTCAGTAGCAATGCAAATCGGGTCTGTAGCAATACAAATCTAGTCAGTAGCAATGCAAATCCGGTCAGTAGCAATACAAATCGGATACTTCAAAATAGAAATCGAGTACTACAAAATAGAAATCGGGTGCTACAAAATACAAATCTAGTCAGTAGCAACACAAATCAGGTCAGTAGCAATGCAAATCGGTTCAGTAGCAGCAGAAAATGAATGTTGAGCAATAGAAAATGAATGTTGAGCAATAGAAAATGAACGTTGAGCAATAGAAAATGAACGTTGAGGAATAGAAGATGAACGATGAGGAGCAGAAGATGAACATTGAGGAACAGAAGATGAACGTTGAGGAATAGAAGATGAACGTTGAGGAATAGAAGATGAACGTTGAGGAATAGAAGATGAACGTTGAGGAACAGAAGATGAACGATGAGGAGCAGAAGATGAACATTGAGGAGCAGAAGATGAACATTGAGGAATAGAAGATGAACGTTGAGGAATAGAAAATTCATCAAGAGCAGCACACTATCGTACTAAAATCGGCAATAATTAAACAGAAACTTCGAAAATACTTTTTGTTAAACTATCTTTGCGCAACTAAAAGTGCAAAAATGAATCTATCAAAATACGTATTGCTAACGGTTTTTATCGCTTTTGTAAGCTGTAAAAAAACAACTGAAACTACAACCTTAAAAGTTGAAAACAGCATTGAATTCGCCAACGGATTAGAAATACACAACTACAACGATTTTGTTGTAATGAAGGTTACCAAACCCTGGCCAAATGCCACTAAAACGTTTACGTACGTTTGTGCAAAATCTAACAAAAACCTGCCCGACAGTTTGGCAAAATATACTTTTATACAAACGCCGGTTAAAAATCTGGTAGCAACATCAACCACACATATTTCTTCTATTGTTGCTTTAAATGAAACCGACAAACTGGTTGGTTTTCCTAATTTAGATTACATTTCATCTGCCGATGTTCGTCAAAAAATCGATGCCGGGAAAGTAAAAGAATTGTCTGATAAACATAGTTTGAATTTCGAAAAAACGGTCGATCTGCAACCACAGTTAATCGTCGGTTTGAGTATGGACAGTGAAACGGCAAAATTCAATCAGTTCGAAAAAGCCGGAATTCCTGTTTTATACAATGCCGATTGGGTTGAAACATCGCCTTTGGGAAAAGCAGAATGGGTAAAGTTTTTCGGCGTTTTGTTTGATCAACAGCAAAAAGCCAACGAATATTTTAACAACATTGTATCAGAATACAACAACGCCAAAAAATTAGTTAGCAATGTAACGAACAGACCAACCGTTTTAAGCGGAGCTATTTTTCAGGATGTTTGGTACGTTCCGCAAGGCGAAAGCTGGATGGCTGAATTTATAAAAGATGCCGGCGGAAATTATTTGTGGAGCGATTCAAAAGGTACGGGAAGTTTGTCGTTATCGTTTGAAGCTGTATTTGAAAAAGCTATGAACGGCGATGTTTGGATTGGTCCGGGCGAATTTACAACGTTCGATCAAATGGTGGCAGCCAACAAACATTACGGTAAATTTGCAGCGTTTCAAAACAAAAAAATCTATTCGTATTCAATCAAAAAAGGACCAACTGGCGGAATCATATTTTATGAAGATGCTCCTAATCGTCCGGATCTGGTATTGAAAGATTTAATTTCGATCCTTCATCCAAACGTATTGCCAAATTATAAACCAGCATTTATTGAAGCCTTAAAATAATGTTTGCAAAATATTCCAAATATCATTTACTGTTTTTTGTATTGCTTGTAATTGCAGCGGTTTTAAACCTTGTACTTGGGTCGGTACGAATTCCTGTAAGCGCTATTTTGGAAATTGTAAGCGGTAATTTTTCAGGAAAAGCAAGCTGGGAATATATTGTTTTAGAGTATCGATTGCCAAAATTGGTCATTGCCTGTATTGTTGGTACAGCACTTTCTATTGCGGGAATGATGATGCAGACACTTTTTCAAAACCCAATGGCAGAACCTTATATTTTAGGTGTAAGTTCGGGTGCAAGTTTGGGTGTCGCAATCTGTATATTGGGGAAAAGTTTGTTTTCGCTCACACTACAAAATTATCTTACCGGTAACATTACCATTATTCTATTTGCTTTAGCCGGAAGCGTTTTGGTGATGTTTATTATTTTAGGAATATCGCAACGCATAAAGCAAATTGCTACGCTGTTAATTGTTGGATTGATGTTCAGTAGTTTTACTAGTGCTTTTGTAAATGTTCTGGCTTATTTTTCGACAGCCGAAGAATTAAAAAAATTCACTTTTTGGAATTTAGGCAGTTTAGGAAACATTTCTTGGCAGCAGATTTATTTTATTGTCCCTATTTTATGTGCAGCCTTGGCAGGATCTTTCTTACTGAACAAATCTTTAAACACCCTTTTAATGGGCGAAGGTTATGCCAGAAGTATGGGATTAAACATTAAAAAAATCAAGTTTTTAATCATCTTGGTAACCTGTATGTTGGTTGCGGTTTGTACTGCTTTTGTAGGACCAATTGCATTTATTGGTTTGGCAGTTCCGCACATTACACGAATCATTTATAAAACCACCAATCATTTTCATTTGTTTACAGGGAACATAATTATGGGTGCATTAATCTTAATTACCTGCGATATTATTTGTCAGTTACCAGGCGAACAATTTGTGTTGCCGATAAATGCAGTAACATCTATTTTAGGTGCGCCTTTGGTAATTTATCTGATTTTGAGAAACAGATAAACATAAAAAAAAGCAAGTATTTACTTGCTTTTTTATTCTTTTAATACCAACACAGGAACATCGGCATGATAAGATAATTGCTTGCTTAAACTGGTTGTAAAAATCTTTTCGAAAAAGTTTAAGTGACGTTTCACAATGCACATTACATCAATTAATTGATCATCGATAAAAAAGAAAACACTTTCATCTAATTTTTCGTTTAAAACGGTATGAAAAGTTACATTTTCATTGTTAAACTCCTCTTTCCAACTGTTTAAAACATCCATAGTAGCCGGATTTTCTTTCCGTAAAACATGCAACACTTTCACATCGGCATTTAAAGATTTCGCAATCTTAATTATCTGATGCAATCCTGCTTTATCACTATCGCGAAGCATTGTTGCAAATCCAAAATTATTCAAGCGTTTAAATTCAGCTTTTCGTGGAACACTTAAAATTGGAATATCGACATTTTCCATTACATGAACCGTGTTCGATCCGAGTAATTTCTTTTCAAACCCGGAATTTCCGTTTGTTCCCATCACAATAAAATCAATATGTTCATCGCGAATTATTTTATGAAGAATCGAAAGCATAATTCCTTCCTCAAAAATAAAAGTCAGTTTAATATCGCCACAATCAACATCTGTCGCAATACTTCTTAATTTCGGAACCTGTTTTTTATAATTATCAAAATTATTCAGTTCAATAGAATTATATACGTTCTGAATCAGTTCTGGCTGTCCGGCAGAAGTCGTAGAAATTACAGGCATTTCGTAGGTATTCAAAACATAAATTTCGGCATCAATACTTTTGGCAAGCTTCAAAGCGTAAACAAATGCATTATTTGCAGTTTCTGAAAAATCGGTTGGGAAAAGAATCTTTTTCATAATCTTGAGCTGTTGGTTTGTTGCTATTAAATTACAAAAAATTAAATGATTGTAAAAAAATATTGCGTTTTTTTTCAGCATACACAAGCTTTTAAAATTAGCATGATTTATAAAGTTGGCGTAAATTTGTGTTTCAATATTTAGTTTATGATTTTGAACGATACAATAGTAGCATTGGCTTCGGCATCGGGCGCTGGTGCAGTAGCATTAATCCGTGTTTCGGGACCGCAGGCAATTGATTTGGTTGCTGATGTTTTTCAGTCTGTAAAAAACAAAGATTTGCGCAAACAGAAAACGCATACGCTGCATTTGGGTTTTATTAAAGACGATGAAAAAATCATTGATCAGGTGCTGGTATCGCTTTTTAAAGGGAATAATTCTTACACGGGTGAACCTACCGTTGAAATTTCGTGTCACGGATCTACTTTCATACAACAACAAATCATACAACTTTTATTGAGAAAAGGCTGTAGAATGGCAACTGCCGGCGAATTTACCATGCGATCGTTTTTAAACGGAAAAATGGATCTTTCGCAAGCCGAAGCCGTAGCCGATTTAATAGCTTCTGACAACGAAGCATCGCACCAAATAGCCATGCAGCAAATGCGTGGCGGGTTCAGTAACGAAATTGCAAAATTGCGTGAGGAACTGTTGAATTTTGCCTCTTTGATTGAATTAGAACTCGATTTTTCTGAAGAAGATGTAGAGTTTGCCGATCGTACTGCTTTTCGAGATCTGGTAAATAGAATTCAGTTTGTTTTAAAGCGATTGATTGATTCGTTTGCTGTAGGAAACGTAATTAAAAACGGTATTCCCGTAGCCATTGTTGGTGAACCGAATGTCGGAAAATCGACCCTTTTAAATGCTTTGTTGAACGAAGAACGTGCCATAGTTTCAGATATTGCCGGAACTACACGCGATACCATTGAAGATGAGTTGGTGATTGAAGGTATCGGTTTTCGATTTATTGATACCGCCGGAATTCGCGAAACAAAAGATGTGGTAGAAAGCATCGGAATTCAAAAAACATTCGAAAAGATTGAACAATCTCAAGTCATTTTATACTTGTTTGAAAGTTTAAAGTTTAAAGTTCAAAGTTCGGAATACATCATAGAAATTGAAAAGATCAAAAATCAATTTCCATTGAAACCTTTAGTTGTAGTTATTAACAAAATAGATTTACTTTCTGAAGCGGAGATACTAAATATAAAAAAACAACTTGAAAGTTTAAATGTTAAGCTGGAAACTATTTCTGCAAAAAATAAAGAAGGGATAGATGCCTTAAAAAAACAGCTGATAAGTTTTGTGAATACCGGTGCGCTTCGCAATAACGAGACCATTGTAACCAACACGCGTCATTACGATTCTTTAATAAAAGCTCTAGAAGAAATTCAGAAAGTACAGTGGGGATTAGATACCAATGTCTCTGCCGACTTAATGGCAATTGATATTCGTCAGGCTTTGTATTATTTCGGTGAAATTACCGGTCAAGTTACCAATGACGAGTTATTAGGAAACATTTTCGCTAATTTTTGTATCGGAAAGTAACCTACGCAAAACGAAATTATAACAAATTATAATAAACAGCTAAAAGTCTTGATTTTCAAGGCTTTTTTTATTTTTATACATTTGATTTAGTTGTATTTATTTGTATCTGTTTTGATTTTATTTGTACCTTTTTTGTACCTTTGATTTTGAGGTACAAAATAAGTGACGGGTATGGGTGAAATTATGGCACTTAAATACACTTATTTAACCCTAAGTACATTTAATGTTATTTAATGAGTAGTAATATCAAAATAAATCGGGTTTGTAATTTCTGTAATAAAGATTTTATTGCAAAAACAACTGTTACAAAATACTGTTCGCATAAATGTGCAAGTGCTTCTTATAAGAAAAGAGCCAAAGAACAAAAGATTGAAAAATCTAACAAGGAAACTTTAAATATCAAACAACAGCCCGTTGAGGTTATAAAAACAAAAGATTTTTTAAGCGTTAAAGAACTTGCATTGCTTTTAAACTGTTCTACTCGCACTATTTACCGACTAATTGAAAACAGTACAATTCATTCTTTAAACCTTAATAAACGGTTAACAAGAATAAAGCGTACCGATATTGATAAACTATTTGTTTTTGAGCGTAAAGAAATAAGGCAACCTCAACCAATTCAAAAAAATAAACCGTTTGATATTGACGATTATTATACAATTGGTGAAGTAATAAGTAAATATAAGGTTGCTGAAGCTACTTTAAGAAGAACAATAAAGCGTAATAATATAACGAAAATAAGAAAAGGAAAATTTGTTTATTTATCTAAAGAATTAATAAATAAAGCATTGCTTTAAAAAAAAGATATTTTTTTGCTTCATTTTTTTCACTTTAACATAAAAGACAATGAGTATTAAAGTAACACTTAGACAAAAAGATATAACTAAAGAAAGAAAAAGTTTTTATCTTGACTTCTATCCAGCTGTTTTAAATTCCGAAACGGGTAAAAAAACTCGTAGAGAATTTTTAGGGCTTTATACTTTTAATAAGCCCAAAAACCCAATTGAAAAACAACACAATACAGAAACTATTAAAGTTGCTGAAAGTATAAGAGTACAAAGGCAAAATTACTTTGATAAGCCTGAAGTATATTCAGAACACGAACAAAAAATCCATGACAATAAAAAGAAAGGCGAATTGTGTTTTGTTGAATACTTCAAAAAGTTAGCAGATAAGCGTGAAAACAGCAATTATAGTAATTGGCAATCAGCTTATAAATATTTGTACGATTTTACGAAAGGAAGTATTAAGTTTCGTGATTTAAATACTGTTTTCTTTAATGATTTTAAAGATTATTTACTTACAACTAAAAGTACTAAAAGTGAAAAGGCAACCTTATCAGTAAATACTGCTGTTTCTTATTTTAACAAAGTAAAAGCTACATTAAAACAAGCCTTTAAAGATGATATTTTGCAAACTGATTTGAATGCTAAAATAGAAGCGATTAAAGAACAAGAAACAAGAAAGGAATACTTAACACTTGAAGAACTTAATCTACTTGTAAAAACGCCTTGTAATGATGATTTATTAAAGCGTGCTGCTTTGTTTTCAGCTTTAACGGGTTTAAGGTTTTCAGATATTCAAAAATTAATTTGGCGTGAAATTGAATTTGTTCAGGGGCAAGGATATTTTTTAAAATTCAATCAAAAGAAAACTAAAGGCGTTGAAAATTTACCTATATCAGAACAAGCCTACCAATTGACAAAAGGAAGTGAGAATCCTAAAGAAATGAATCAAGAACAAAAAGTTTTCAACGGTTTAAAATACTCAGCGTATCATAATAAACATTTGTTTCAATGGATTGGTGCTTCAGGTATAACAAAACCAATTACTTTTCATTGCTTCAGACACACATTTGCAACTTTACAACTTTTTAACGGTACAGATATTTATACAGTATCTAAAATGTTAGGGCATAAAGATTTAAAAACTACTCAAGTTTATGCTAAAATAGTAGATGAAGCAAAACGTAAAGCAGCAAATAATATTCAATTAGATATGTAATAACAACCATCATAAAAGACAATGAATAAAATTGAAGAAATTGAAAATAACACAAAAAAAATTTTAGAGTCAGGTTTTGTAGAAGCATTTATTGAACATTATGTTGAAATAAAGGATATTGATGAAACTGAGAACACAAAATTGATATATTTAATGTGTAACGATATTGAAGAAATAAAGGTTATTACATTAAATCAGATCGATAAAACAAAGTCAATAATTAAAGATTTAGGTTTCAGTACTTTAAGTTTTGCGTTTATCGAAAATATGAAGCGAAATTTAAAGTTGGAAAAATCAAATTATTGGAAAAATAGATTTGCTGATGAGTTTAAAGATAATATTATCCATTTTCAGACAATTTCTTATTTATTTGAAAACACCTATAACTTTAAAGATGAACGATTTACAGACGAAATAAAAATTGCATTATTTCAAGAAAATTACGAACACGATAATTACTTAAAAGAAAAACCATTAATTAAAGATGTTAGCATTCTTTTAGAAAAGGAAGAAGAATTAATTGATGATATTTTGTATTTAATTGAAGATTATCAAAAAAATGAATGGTGGGATATTGATATTTTAAGTTTTGAACATTATAGAAAATACAATACAAGTATTGATGTATTATTTAAATTCAGTGAATTATTATTTCAATTAAAACAGTTATCAATGTATAATGAGTTTCTTGAAATTGAAAAAAATGAATTTAGTAATGATGAAAAAATACCTTCAGTAAATTCAAGCTATAATAATTATATTGAGTCATATTATAATACTATTAAAGAACAAATAAATAATATTGACAGCAATAAAAAATGGGAATACCTATTTTTTAACGAAAAAGATTTTTTGAATTTTGTTACTTTGCTTGCTAAATATTTCAGTAATTATGAAGATTTTGAAGTACCTAATTCCAATATTAATATAAGAAAACAAACAAAAACAAGATTTGCTAAATGCTTAAGAGAAATACATTATGAATTATCAGAAAATCCTTTATCAAGTGATGATATTTTTTTCTCTATAATAAGGAAATTAAGTGTTTTTAGTGAGTTAAAAAATAATCAAATATATTCAGCATTGACAAAATAATTTTGCCCATAAATCCCACCTTTTTAACCTTAAATACCATAGTTATCATTGTCTAAATTTTAAAAGTTTATTCAATGAATCTACAAAATGTAACATTCGAAAATTTACCACAATTGGTAATGAGCTTATACAATGAGATAAGCGAATTAAAAAATCTTTTACTTAAAAATCAAGTAAATGATAAGTTAGAAATTCCTGAGCGTTTTTTAAACATTCAGGAAGCTGCTAAAGTTTTAAATCTTACAAAGGCAACACTTTATTCCAAAGTAAGTAAAAATGAAGTACCACACTTCAAACAAGGCAACCGTTTATACTTTTCTACCGTTGAACTTACCGAATACCTTAAACAAGGTAAAAGAAACACTTTTGCTGAAGCTAATGCAATAGCAACTTTGTATTTGTCTAACAATAAAAAAGGGCTGAACTATGAAAAATAAATCACGAACAACCCTACATAAAAGACTTAATAAAGATACGGAATTATTAATAAATAAGACACGTGAAATTATTGAGAAAGAAACGGGTTTAACATATTCAGAAATTAGAATAAAATATACAGATGAAAGTTTGTTTTTTTTAGTTCTAAAATACATTACTACTACAAGTCGATTAGTTTGTGAAGCTTTTGAAATACACCAACCAAGTGCGTGTAGATATAAAGACAAACTTGAAGAAAACGGTCTTTTGGCACAATCTGTTGATGAGGTAAAATGCCCTTATTCAGGCTGCAATGCTCACTTATTATCAACAAACGAAATGATGTTTGCAGAATTAACCAAATCGAATACCAATCAATTAAAAATGTTTTAAGTAATGGAAAATAATATTAAACCAACATTCAATAGTTTAGAAGCAAAAGTAATACTAAACCATTTAGAAGAATTAACAGAAACAAATGCAGTTAAGCATACCGAAATTTTAAATTTTTTATGCAAACAAATTGAAACAATAGATTTTGAAGCATTAGCGTTTCCACAAATTAAAGAGTTAAGAAACAAACTTAAAAATGTTGAAATAGGCAGTAATGAAGCCAAAGAGATAATTAAACAAATAGATAGATTAAAACTAACAGAAAAGCATTATTTAATTTTATCAATAGAACATATTATAAAAAAAGCAGAAACCAACGATTGGGGTATTTGTAAACAAAACAATTCAGTTTATTTATACAATGGTTGTTATTGGTCTGAAGTTGGAACAGATGCTTTTCAATTGTTTTTAGGGAATGCAGCCGAATCAATGGGCGTTTATGAATTTACAGCTAAACACTATCAATTTAGAGAAAAGCTTTTAAAACAATTTTTAGCAACGGGATATTTGGAAACGCCTAACAATTCAAAAAATTCAATATTAATAAACTTACAAAATGGTACGTGTACGTCTTCAAAGTAAATTAGACAGTTAAATATAAAAACTAATTTAGTGTTTAGTTTATAAATTTATTAATTTTT
>JAVXSC010000060.1:6460-12985 GCA_036643355.1 Myroides sp. | reverse complement strand
TTACTATGTGGTGGAAATAATTACACTCAAAGGGTTATTAAAGATTTCTCCTTCGTCGAAATGACAACTTAACGCAATTTTCTTAATTGTTGAGCAGCCTCAATTACCTCTGGAAAAAACACAGAAAACCTACTATCGGTATTTTACTACACCATCGTGGTACGATACACTTCTTTATGGTGCGGTACACAAAAACAGTTGTGCAACTTTGACTTATTCAACTTTAAATCAGTTAGTATGAAAAGTTCAAACCACACAATTCCCACCGAGCTCCACGATTCTTTAAAGCAGTTCATCTTGGATTCTATTAGAATGTCTCAAGTTTATATGGTGTTCTATACGCCAGTTGCCAATAGTAACCTTAAACTGCTTACATTAGTCGTAGCTAAAGATACCGATGGTGACACCCTCGCAGGTTTATACAGTCAGATAAAGGTGTTGGATGCTTTAACAAGGCACGATACCTTAATAAGCGTAAACTACCATACGGTAGCACCACACCATTCACAGTTACATTTTAGTTTTCTGCAACTACATTTACAGCCTTGTTTTATAGTGTATGCCGATCAGCCAAAACGGTGGAACAGCCTGTTTCAGAATTTTTACAGTAACGATAAACAGAAAGCATCGGTACTTTTTGCAAATCATATAAAGGCTGTTGAACATCGAGTAAAAGAAGCTGTAATAATGCTTGTAGAACCATTGGTGAAGCAACAGTTATATCAGGCAGCTCACGCAGCGTTACTGGAATCTTTTTCGTATTATATAGATGTGCTTAAAAACGTACTGCTTCCAAAATCGGTGCATCAGGATTTTAATGAGCAGGAATTCCTTCGTTTTATTGAATTGTATTATCCGGAACTGTCTAAAAATTTAAAACGGATTGCTAAAATAAAAACGGTATCCTTTAACGATCAATCTCAATATCTAATCGGGCATTCCCATGAAAGTTTGATAGAAAAGATAACAAAAAGGGTAGTGGAACTTCAAACCGGTTGCTTTAAAAGGCTAAAAAGGTTTTATATCAAAAGGCTTGAAAGTCAGATTCCTGATACGGTGAGGGATGAATCGGTACTGCTGAAACAGCTGGTTTCTTTTCTAACCAATTGTTATAAAATAGATGCCGTTTATCTGTTAAGTAAAAATAGACCCATCAAACCGGATTCAGACAACACTTATAAATTCAATCTGCTGCTGATAGCTCCTGCACTGCGAATACAGCAACACGATGTATTAGCGCACAAAGTATCCAATCATTTCAAAGGAAGGGTAGAAGTATTCTGTGTGATACATACTCTGGAGTGGCTGCAAAATAATGGCAACAGGTTTCAATTGTTCTTTAAAGAATTTATTATACCTCAAAATTTACGGTATCTGAGAAACAACCTCACCATTAACGATAATGTACTCGAAAGTAACAGTATGGTTCATGTAAAGCAATTACAAAAGCATTATTGGAATGAACGCCTTTTGTATATCACTCCGTGGTTTATTGCATTTCAGCAGGAAAATTTAGTTTACCGATCCGGGCATATCTTACTTCTTAAAAGTATGTTCCAGCATTTGGTACTCGGGCTGTTATATCAAAAAGTGCAGTATGTTCCTGCTATGTACAGTTGCAAATACCTTATGCAGTTATTGGAAGCCTTTCTACCGGAGGTTTATAACGTATGTGTGCAGACTGATGATGTACAGCAAATTCTTGATCTGTTAAACACTTCCATGTCTTTTTTTCCCAGACCCGTTGGTGAACTGCCGGTACATGATCAGTTGGTTTTTACGAAAGCCTTGTGTCTTTGTGAGAAGTTGTATAATCAGGCACAATGTGAATAACACATTAAATATAATAACAATCTTATTATCAATTAAAACCACTATTAATTTTAAAATATATAAATGATGGAAACGAAAAAAGAATTATTTAAAAAGGTAGATTTTACTAAAAAACTACAAATCGGACTGTTAACATTGGTTAGTCAAAAGTTACTTTGCATCGCATGGTATGGTCATGCGCTAAGCAATGAAAAAATAAAAATACTGTGGCTGTATGTAAAAAACAAAAAGGAAGCCGCTGCTGTTTTTTCTGATCAAAACAGGGCATTATTTTTTGCAGATAAAGAGGTGCTGGTAGTATTGTTGGATGAAGACGATGTAACAAAACATAAAAAGATCAGCAGTCCTTTTATACATTCAAGCCTGACTAAAGCAGAAGTGCTCTACACAGACGATGAAACCGCAATGCCTTCGGATTATTACTTCTGGGAATACTTCAAAAAATTTAAAGAACAGTATATAGAAAGACAGCAGCTGTTAAAAACGTATACCGATGATTTTATAAAAGATGAATTAGAAGGAAGCTGTTACCTGTATCTTAAAGGTTACGAAAAAGAGCTGGAAACATTGGAGCTTTTATTCCTAGGGGCTGTAAATGAGAAAGACAGTTTAACCGAAAGATTGCTGATTATGGAAAAAATATGTCCAATATGGAAAGCGGTTTTTGTTAAGCAGGTCGCCGATACTTTTTACCTGATTGAACAGCAAAGCCTTTCAGACGCGGGAATTTATGATGACTGGGGAAAGGCACTAAAAAAAGCACAAAAAAAGATAAAGAACATTGTATTGCAGATTTTTGCTGAATTGGATAAGAACAAACAAATAGTCAGTCTGCAACAGCAAGATACAGTTCCATTTGAATATTCAGATCATTTAAAACAGCTGCAATCTAATGAAGAGGTCGAAGAAATATTCCTGTTCCACGAAACAGTAAGCTATTTGGATAACAAAACGGTGCGCTGCTTTTACCTGTTGCTGATTACTAAAGATAAGGTATCTAAAGAATTGAAAGAAATTATTAAGAAAATAGAAACGACAGATGCTGAGGTGCAGTTCGCAATAATCGCCCATAACCGCTTTTACATACAGGATAAAGTGTATTTTCAACAAGGTTTTTATAAAAAAGTCTACAAAGACCAAAACCGAATTTATACTTCCGGACATCACCCAGCCATCCATTGGCAGAACACTTGGGATCCAGATTTTCATGAGAACATGATTGGTGTTAAATATTCATCTGAAAAAATTGAAAATTTTGTAGATACAGCGATACTTTCAGCAAAAGAACCTTTAGTTACATCGTCAAACAGTTGCGTAAGTGCTTCATATACATGTTACAGGTACATATTCTGTATCATTTAGATTACGTACCAAACACTAAAAATATCAACACTTTGTTACAATTAGTACGGTATGCCGGTGAAGCAACGGAAGAATTTGAACAACTGGTACAAAAGATCAAACCACTACTTTTTGATGATGAGGTAGACAAAAATAAAGTGCGAGAAAAAAAGATACGACTGGAAGGGCAGATGCTGCAAAACCTGCAGGCTTTTTTCAGAATAATAAATTTATCACAAGCTGTTGCTGAATAATTATACCAATTATAAGATGATTGCTATTTCAATTTTGTGTGAAGTAGCAATTATTTTTTAGTATGTTAACATTCGGTTACATAATTATATGCTAAATGTTCCGGTTCACTTTATTGGGTCAACAGCCTTTTTGTTGAAAGACGAAGTTAAATCAATCCTTAAACAAAACACCCTGATTACAGGTGTGTTTTACTAAAAAAAGCTAGAGGGTTTAATAGAACTGCATCAGAAATAATAACGTTTCGGGGTTTTGCGATGGTGGGGCAATCGAAGCAAAATCTTCAATTTTGTACTAAAGTTCAATCGAAGAACTGCCGTTGAACTTTGCAGATCTTGTCCCGACCCTTCGGGATTCACCCAACTATTGCAAACTGCGAAGAAATCATCTAAACCATTAAAAAAATAGAAACGATGACATAAACCCTTGTTATGCGGTTGTTCTTTTTTCAGTCGTTAGTTTTGTTAATTCGTTTATACAGTTTTTGAGGTCTTTTTTCCATTCAGGATTTATGTTTTTGTCGCTTTTGATTGATTTTAAATTTTGTTTCAGTAAAGGTAGAAATTCTTTGTCTTTGATTTCAAGAATAGCTTCAAAAAGTAAAATGCCATATTCTCCGTCAATAATTTCACGTTTTATGATTTCGTTTACTCGATTGTCTTTTCGCTTTGCTAATCCTACAATTGCTTCAAGTTTTGTTTCTTGATGCTTGTCGTTAACTCTATTCCACAAAGCTTCTCGTATAATTTTATTGTTTCTTTCGATTTGAGTTCCAAGTCCAAAAGTTGCCCAATTTCTGATATGGCTCAATTTGTCAGATGAGAGTTTTGTTAAAGTTTCAATCACTGTTGAGTTGTCAATTCCAAGTAACGCAGAAACTAAACCTTCTTTTACCCAACCATTTTCTTTGTCTATGAATGAACATATTTTCTCAATTTGCTCTTTGTTAAGTTCTTGATTATTGTGTCCGATAGAATACAATAATGACATTAAAACGTCTGGGTCGGTTTCAATTTCAAGTAATTCAAAATAGATTTTAAGAGTTTCCTTTAAAAACGGTCTTGGCGATGAACCTAATTGAGCTAAAATGTCAATACCTATTTTTCTGATTTTTGTGTTGTCCGATTTGGTTAGTTCGACACTTTGTAAAAATAATTCTTCACTTGGTCGTTGTCTTAAAGTTCTGATATTTTCCCAACGAGATTTGTCCGTCTTATTATTTATAAGCCGAGAAATAATTTTTTCGTCAGTCCAATTTTTTCTACTCATTTTCTTTTTAGCGGTGTCGTTTTAGAATGCCGCATAACACTAAGATATACGCAATTATCCTTTTTTACAAAAAAATTTCGTATAACATAAAATAGCATTTTAGTGCGATTAATATATTGCTATTGCGCATAATTTTCATAATTATTTAAAATGCGAACTCCGAAATTAAACGCAGTTCTTTTTTTAAAACCACTTTACCAAAACATCAACCTAACATCAATAAATTATTACCTTAACAACGGGTTTAAAATGTATTTACAATAAATTAACATAACAGTTATTTGTTAATATTAGCTTAATACAGGTGTAACATTCCATTTATCTTAAAAAATCAATTTTGTGCCGATGAAACATTCAAGCTAATTATGAAAAAACTTTTAGTTGTTATGAGTATTTTTTCACTTTTTGCATGCAGCGACAACAGCTCGGTAAAAATGAAGGGATCAGACACGGAAGTAAACCTGGCAGTGAATTTAGCCGAACGTTATACCGAAATTGATTCTGATTTTAGTATTGCAATTTCTGGCGGAGGTTCGGGTTTAGGAATTACTTCTTTATTAAACGGGCAGGCAGATATTGCCAATTCTTCACGTCCGTTATCAGACAAAGAAATCGAACAGTTCAAAAAAGCCAACATCGAAGTTAAAACGGTTGTTTTTGCAGAAGATGCCACTGCTTTTATTGTTCATAAAGATCTGCCTTTAGAAGATATTACGTTGGAAACGCTTGGTAAGATTTTAAACGGAGAAATTAAAAACTGGTCTGAAATCACAGATATAGATCTACCGATTAACATTTACGGTCGTCAAAGCAGTTCGGGAACGCATTCGTTTGTAAAGAAAAAACTGAAGATCGAATTTTCTAACACTGCAAAAGAAATGACCGGTAACGCACAGATTTTAGAAGGCGTTAAGGCAGATAAATCGGGCATTGGTTATGTAGGTGCAGGATATGTGGCACACGATCCGGCTGCAAATACGGCAATCAAAATCCTAAAGATTAAAGAAAATGCAACTTCAACAGCTTATTCGCCAATAGATGCCGCGACCATAAACAACAGTCTGTATTTTTTTCAGCGTCCGTTGTATCAGTTTGTTTTGGCTGATTCATGGGAAAAAGTAAAACCTTTTATCGATTTTGAAAAGAGCACAAAAGGTAAAAAAATGATCGAAGAGCACGGGTATTATATTATAGAAGAAAAGTAACATGAGATACAAAACAAGAATATCAATTGATATACTATTTAAAGGCGTATTTAAAACCACCGGATTTTTGGTTTTGGCTTTATTGGGCGGAATTTTTGCCATGCTGGTTTACAATTCAATATCGTTCTTTTTAGATATTAAACCGTTGGATTTTATCACGGGAATGGAATGGGCGCCAACAGCAAAAACGCCAAAATACGGTATGCTGCCTTTAATCATCAGTACCACATTTGTAACATTTGGTGCCATGATTATTGCGATACCTTTAGGAATTGGAACTGCAGCTTTTATATCGGAATATGCAGGCAGCCGATTAAAAAACATCTTAAAGCCGGCTATTGAAATGTTGGCTGCGATACCATCGGTAGTTATCGGGTTTTTAGGAATTGTAGTTTTAAGTCCTGGAATTGCTAACATCGCAGATTTACCAAATGGATTGAATGCCTTAAACGGAGCAATTTTATTGGCAATCATGGCGTTACCTACAATTATAACGGTTGCCGAAGATGCCATACACGCTGTGCCAAATGCTTATAAAGAAGCTAGTTACGGTGTAGGTGCAACAAAATGGCAAACCTTAAGAAAAGTGATTATTCCTGCTGCGGCACCCGGAATTATTGCTGCG
>JAVXSC010000060.1:0-6450 GCA_036643355.1 Myroides sp. | reverse complement strand
CTATTGGTGAAACAATGACGGTTTTAATGGCAACAGGAAACGCCGCGTTGATACCTACCGGAATGTTTGATTCGGTTAAAACCATGACAGCTACAATTGCCATTGAAATGGGCGAAGTTCCTTACCAAACCACACATTATTACGCACTTTACGCTATTGCAACTGTTTTGTTCTTTATGACACTGTTTGCAAATTTAGTCGGAGAATTTTTTATTAACAGATTTAGAAAATATCATGCAGTATAAAACCAACAGATTAGCATCGGTAATAGAGTGGGGTACTTTATTATCAACCACACTTATTGTCTGCTTTTTCTTATTTGTTATTATTTGGGAAATCGTATCGAAAGGAGCATCGTCTTTATCGTTGGAATTTGTATCGAAAGTTCCATCGGCAGGAATGACAAAAGGTGGAATTTTAACTCCGATCATCGGAACCGTTCTTTTAACATTGATCACAGCACTTTTTGCGATACCGTTCGGAGTTTGTTGTGCGATCTATCTGAACGAATATGCCGAAAATAACTGGTTAACAAGAACTATTCGTGCATCAATCAGAAACTTGTCTGGAGTACCTTCAATCATTTACGGATTATTCGGTTTGGCATTGTTTGTACAGGCATTACAGTTTGGAACATCATTAATCGCAGCTGGTTTAACCTTAGGTTTGTTATCGTTGCCATACATAATTACAACTACCGAAGAAGCCTTAAAAAGGATACCGAACAGTACACGCGAAGCTGCATTGGCTGTAGGAGCAACAAAATTTGAAACGATAAAAGATGTTGTACTACCATCGGCAATGTCGGGAATTTTAACGGGTGTTGTATTAACACTTTCAAGAGCAGCGGGCGAAACAGCACCCATTTTATTTACAGGTGCAGCATTTTATATCAATGGTACAACAGGTTACCTGAACCAGGAATTTATGGCGTTGCCTTACCATTTATATATGCTTTCAACCCAGCATCAGTCAATAGATCAAGTAAGACCAATCGCTTATGGTACCGCTTTAGTATTGGTTATCGTTGTCTTTTTATTAAACCTTACGGCATTTTATATTCGTTATAAATACAGAAAAAATGAAAACTAAATTATCAGCAGAAAATCTAAACATTAGTTTCGGAGAGAAACAGGTGTTAAAAAATATCAGTGTTGCTTTTGCAGAACACGAAATTACAGCATTAATCGGACCATCGGGTTGCGGAAAAAGTACATTGTTACGCAGTTTTAACCGCATGCACGATTTATCACCGGATGCTAAAATAAACGGTACTTTAAGCTTGGAAGATTTGGATCTTAATTCTAAACACGTTCCGGTTACAGAAATTCGTAAACGTATCGGAATGGTTTTTCAAAAAGCGAATCCGTTTCCAAAAAGTATTTACGACAATATTGCCTACGGGTTAAAAATCAACAACCTGCCTTGTAATAAAGAGGTGGTTCAAAAAGCTTTGGAAGAAGCGTATTTGTGGGACGAAGTTAAGAACGATCTTAAAATGCCGGCAACACGTTTATCGGGCGGTCAGCAGCAACGTTTGTGTATTGCACGTGCAGTGGCTTTACGACCAGAAGTTATTTTAATGGACGAACCTTGTTCTGCTTTAGATCCGGTAAGTACGCTGAAAATCGAAGATTTAATCAAGCATTTAAAAAAGAAATATACCATTGTTATTGTAACACACAATATGCAGCAGGCACAACGTATAGCCGATAAAACGGTATTTATGTATTTGGGCGAAGTGAAGGAAGAAGGTACTACAGATGAAATTTTTAATCATCCTAAAAACGAAATGACGGCAAATTACATCAGCGGTTATTTTGGATAATTATTTAAGATTCATTTTTTCGCATAAAAATGTGTTTATGAAGGAGTTTACTTTTTTGGGTAAACTCCTTTTATTTTAAATTGCCTATCAAGAACACTATACCAAAATATACTTGATTAATTATATACAGATAGCCGTCACTTCGAGTAGATTTTTCGTAATGAAATGGAGATAAATCGTATCGAGAAGTTTGGTTTTGAAAGTTCTCGACAGGCTCGAACTGACGAAAGGTTGATAAATTCTATGGAGAATATAAAATTTCTAGTAATCATTTATTTACATATTCTTAATAACTCCGGCTAATTTTTCGGTCAGTTTTTTTCGGCTGAAATATTGCAGACCAATACCGTGTACTTTTAAGTTATTCTGTTTATATTTGGTGTAACAATCTAAAATATACTGTTTTACTTCTTGCAAATTATCGTAATTAAAATACTTGCCGGCGTTGGTGTCTTTAATAATTTTTTCAACATCGCTTTGCTTTGGTCCGATTGCCAAAATAGGTCGTTCGGCAGCCATGTATTCGAACAATTTCCCAGGAATTATTCCAATAGTTTCGAACGAATCAATTTCAATCAGCAACAAAACCTGCGAACTGCGTTGGTATTTCAACGCTTCGGTATGCGATACATATCCCAAAATATTAAGATAATTATCTAACTGAAATTCTTTAATGGTATCGATAATTTCTGAACTAACTTTACCAATTAACTGCAATTGAAAATCAGATTTAAACTGTTCATTTTCCTGCAAAATTTCGCTTAAAGCTTGCCAAAGAATATGCGGATTTCTTTTTGATAACAACGAACCAATATGACTGATTGTAAACTTGGTATCTAAAGGTGGTTTTTCAATCGTTTCAATATCGTAGCCGTTTGTAATTACATGAATAGACTTTTGAGTAATTGCTGCAAATTCCTGTTTTGTTGTAAAGCTTGTAGTAAGAATGGTATCAGCTTTTGTTAACACCAAACGCTCTAAATCTTTATGTTTTTGTGCCGATTTATCGGTCAGTTTTAATTCTTTATGATATCCGATTGATGTCCAAGGATCACGAAAATCAGCAATCCATTTAACAGCAAATCTTTTCTGCAATTCCAACCCGATTAAGTGCATACTGTGTGGCGGACCGGTTGTGATAATCACATCTACCGCATTGGTTTTAATATAATCTGATAAATAGTCAACCGAAGGATTTACCCAGCCAACACGCGCATCGGGAATAAAAAAATTGCCACGAACATAAAGTAACATTTTTTCTACAAACGATTGTTTTTTCTCAGCCTTTATAATTCCCGAACTGATTGTAGTTGTACTTTTTTTAGAAAATATCGAAGCCAGTTTGTAGGGTTCTTTAATTAGTTGCTTTAAAACAATTACATTTTTATTTACTTGGTTTATCAAATCCTGATCAATAATAGGGTAGGTGGCATTTTCGGGTACATAAACAATAGGCTCAATCTCAAAATCGGGCAGATACTTTACAAATTTTAACCAACGCTGCACACCCGGGCCACCTGCCGGTGGCCAATAATACGCTATGATAAGTACTTTTTTCATAATGATTAAACTAATTTGGCTAAATACGTTCCTGCAAAAACACCGATTAATCCCAAAACTATTGAAAGACTTAAATAGGTTGCAAAATTGAAGTATTGCTGGGTTTGAAGCATTTTAAAAAGATCTAACGAAAAGGTAGAAAAAGTAGTGAATCCGCCACAAAAACCAATTCCTAAAATAACGAACAAATGTTGTTGATTTGCTGCGTATTTAATAAAAAGAAAGCCTAATAAAAGGCTTCCTAATGTGTTTATTAATAAGGTTGCAACAGGAAATTGCTGATACGTTATGATCTTTCCGATCTCGTATCTGCAAACTGTTCCAATTGCGCCGGCTATCGCCAATCCTAAAATATTCATTATCTAAATTTCTTCATAGTCAATATAATCTCCTGTCTTCTTTTTATTTAGAAATAAAAGTTCACCTTTCTCATTTTTCAAATCTTCACTTTTTTCATCATGATTTTCGTCAATTAATTTTCTTTTAGATCTAAAAAATATTCCCGCAGCTACAATCAACAATGCGATTATCGATGCGATTAACGAAATAGTGCTTCCAGTTTCCACAACTTTAGGTTCAAACGAAAATACAACTTTATGATTTCCTGCCGGAATATTCAAACCACGCAAAGTGTAATTAACTTCAACCATTTCGGCTGGTTTTCCATCAATCGAAATATTCCATCCTTTTGGATAATAAATTTCAGAAAAAACTGCAAATCCGTCTGCTTTATTATTGGTTTGATATTCTAATTTGTTTGGCTGATAATTTGTCAGTTTAATTTGCGCCAGACTATCGGCAGTAAAAGTCGTTTTAGGAACATTCACCGTATTGTAAACCAACGCCGTTTCTTTTGATTTGAACGATTTCATTGCTGCCATCATTTCATCGGCATTCGCAACTTTTTGAATGTTGCTAACAAACCAGGCATTTCCGTTAGCTTCCGGATTTTGCAACGGAATATCAGCTCCTTCTTCGTTTTTACCAATGATGTATTTTACATTCAGCATGTTTAAAACTTCCAGATTTTGTTGTGAGATCTGATAATCGAACAAATCCTGAACTTTTTTAGGTTTAGCAGCATGGTATCCGCCTAACGAATGATGAAAGAACGAACTGCGCGCACTGCTGAAACCGCCTTGTTGTTCAAAAACGCGGAACTGCGATTTATCTGACAATATCTGCTGATCTGCTGGAGTTTCCTGAAAAGGTCTTTCAACCTGTTGTTTTGAAACAAAATTATCTTTGTTAACGTAATTGGTATCAATTGCAACTAAATCAACAACACCTAATAAACCGACAATAATTACGGCTGTTTTTGCATTCAGTTTTTCTTTATTGTAAGCCCATAACACGGCTGCAGCTAAAGCAACAAACAATAATGTACGTAATAAGTCTTTGGTGTACATTGCTTTACGGTCATCAATTAAAGCACTGATAAAACCTGATCCGCCATCTTGAAAAACTTGAGCGTAGTAAGAATCGTTCGATCCTTCAAAATCCATCATTCCCTTCAAAACGAACAATAATACAAGTATTCCTGCAAAAACAATTCCCGACAGTTTTATTGCTTTGAATTGTTCTTCTTTTGATGCTTTAAAAAATGCCTGTAAACCTAAAATTGCCAATATTGGGAAACATAATTCGGCAATTACCTGGATTGATGTTATGGCACGGAATTTATTGTAAAGTGGTAAGGTATCAATTAAAAAATCGGTTAAAAAGAAGTTGTGTCCCCATGACAATGCAATAGAAACTGCTGCACCGGCACCTAAATAGTACTTTGCTCTTCTATTATCAACGAAGAAACACAATAGAGCTAAAAATAACACAACTGCTCCAATATATGCAGGCGCTGCAACAATTGGCTGTTTACCCCAATAAGTAGGTGCGTGGTCTGCGAATTGTTGTGCCGGAGCAGGATCGTAACCTTCCGATTGCAAAAAGTTAGAAACGTATTTAAAAGTATTTGAATTTGTGCCGATGTTTTCACCGTTTCCGCCACCTGTAATTCTTGGTACTAATAAATTAAAAGTTTCAAAAATTCCGTAGCTGTATTCGGTAATATATTCGTGCGTCATGGCATTTGTTGATTCTTTTGGAGAACCGTCTGGAGCAATGGTTAATTCGCTATCGCTTCGTGTACTGAATTTTGCATATTCTGATGTTGCCATTAAGTTAGTTGCATTCAAACCGATAGCTAAAATACCCGCAACAGCAAAAATTCCGAACATTTTTAATAAAGATGAAATCTCTTTCTGTTTGATATAATGAACCGAATAATAAATGGTTACAATTACTAAAAATATCAGTAAATAGTAAGTCATTTGAAAGTGGTTTGCCGAAATTTCCAAGGCAGCTGCAATCATTGTAAGGATTCCACCCAAGAGATATTTCTTTCTAAAAACTAAATGAACTCCGGCTAAAACTAACGGCATATAAGCAATTGCATGCGCTTTTGCGTTGTGTCCGGCTCCTAAAATCACTATTAAATAGGTAGAAAAACCAAACAATAAAGCACCTATAAAAGCCTTTAAAGGTTTTACTTTATACGTTAAAAGCAGCAGGTAAAAACCTATGAAATATAAGAAAACGTAATCTGCCGGACGCGGAAGAAAACGTATAACATAGTCTAATTCTTTTATGTAATTATGTGGATATTTTGCACCTAACTGATACGTTGGCATTCCGCCGAAAGCATTGTTAACCCAATAAGTTTCTTCGTTATTAGTCTGGCGAAAATCATTTAATTCTTTAGCCATTCCGGTGTATTGAACAATATCCGACTGAAAGATCTGCTTACCCGAAAGTACCGGATAAAAGTAAGCTAAAGCAACAACTACAAAACCCAATATTGCTAAAATATGAGGCACATAGTTTTTAAAATTTTTCATAGTACATAAATTTGATGCTAAATGTACTTATTATTTAGTAAACGGTAAAAAAAAAGTCTTGCAATGCAAGACTTAATTACTAATCAACTTCTTCAAAGTAGATATATTCTCCAACTTTTTTACGTTCTTTAGGTATTTTGTTTTGTTTTAATTCGCTTTCAAAATCGG
>JAVXSC010000059.1:0-13080 GCA_036643355.1 Myroides sp. | reverse complement strand
TGTTGATAAGTTGCGGCATGTTTTTAATCCAATTATGGTTTCGCTTGGTAAGCATTTCGTTATAAACATCATCAGTCATGTAACTGCTTTTCTTCATGTAGTTATACAAACCCTGAACATCCTGTGCTTTGTATAAAGTAATCATTTCTTTAGTGCTTTTAAAACCGTCTTTTTTAAGATCGTTAAGCATTTCAATTGCAGCATTACTACCTAATGATTTACTTAAAATCTCCATTTGCTCTTCAATTGTTTCTAAACCACCTAATTTTTTTTGTTGCATCATTGCAGCTTGTAAAAACTCCATTTCGTACATTTTAAAATCGGTACAAGGGAATGATTTAAAAGTAATCATGCTAACAATAGCCGCATCGCTTAAGTTTTCAAATTGTGCAATATCTAAATCGACCTGTTCTTTTAACAATTGCTTTAAAAGGGTGTATTTATCAGCATCTAATCGACTAGAAAGCGGCGTTTCGCTTATCATAGATTGCTGTAAAAGCGCAGTGCTTTCAGGATCACCAAAATTAATTTCGGCATAATAAGCATCAACATTTTTTAAAGTGTTTTGGATAGTTTCCGTCATGATGTAATCTTCCTGACAAATCATGTGAATGGTTCCAAAAACATACGAAGGTTTTTCTAAACCTTTACCCGAAATTTCCCACAATAAACTTTTTTCGGTTTGAGCTGTTGATAAAAACGAATTTAAAGTCAACGTGCAAAGTGCAATACTTTTTATAAAATTTTTCATAATGATACTTTTAAAAGTAAGTAAACATTTAAGGCGAATGTTACAAAAAGAGTCAACTTTAGCAATTAAATTATTCTCTATCCAACAAATCGGGTCTGCGGTTTTGAGTGTGTTCATAGGCTTTATCTTCGCGCCATTTTTCAATTTTGGGAAAATTTCCACTCAACAGAATATCAGGAACTTTCCAACCGTTGTATTCAGCTGGACGTGTGTAAATTGGCGGAGCCAGTAAATTATCCTGAAAACTGTCGGTTAGGGCAGAGGTTTCGTTAGAAAGCACACCGGGAATCAACCTGATAATGGCATCGCATAAAACAGCAGCACCCAATTCACCGCCCGAAAGCACATAATCGCCAATAGAAATTTCTCTGGTAATAAAATGATCGCGCACACGTTGGTCAACCCCTTTGTAATGTCCGCAAAGAATAATAATATTTTCAACCATAGACATGCTGTTGGCAATTTGCTGATTCAGTGTTTCGCCATCGGGTGTCATGTAGATGATTTCATCGTAAGTACGTTCGGCTTTCAGTTTGGTAATACATTTATCAATCGGTTCAATGCTCATCACCATTCCTGCACCGCCGCCAAACTGGTAATCGTCAACATTTTTATGTTTATTGGTACTGTAATCTCTTAAATTGTGAAAATGAACTTCCACCAAACCTTTGGCAATGGCTCTTTTTAAAATCGATGCTTCAAACGGACTTTTAATCAATTCGGGTAAAACAGTTATAATATCAATACGCATAAAAAAATATTTGCTGCAAAATTACGCAACATTATTAATATGTTTTGTTTTTTAAAACAAGTATCTTTGCCTTGTGAAAAAAATCATTGTAATATTTGCACTTTTTATGTTGGTAAAACCAATAATTCCAATGTTGGAATATGTGGTTTTTTACGATTACATTAAAAACGAACTTTGTGTAAATAAAAACAATAAGGCAATGCACTGCGATGGAAAATGTCATTTAAAGAAGGAATTGGCAAAAGCATCGGAAGGTTCTGAAAAGCAGGATAAAAATTCGAGTCGGAATTTTTCGGTGGAAAGCAATGTAGTTTTCTTTCAAGATTTTTTCAGTTTAAAATGGAATCTTTCCCCTAAAAAAAATAATCAAAACAGCAATTTTTACTACAGCAATTTATACTGTCATGCACTTTCTTTGGCGGTGTTTAAACCACCCGTTTATTTAGGTTAATATAGTTTTATCAGTATTAATCAATTTAAATAAAATATGCAAATAGGAAACTTACCTGTTTGTACTATTGACGTATTTGGTAATCACGCAAACGGTTTTTATGCAGGCACTTTGCACGAAGTTGCCTCAAATTCTATTTTTCAAGAGTTTCACCAAAACAGTTTTTTTATGGTTTTAATCATAGAACAGGCTGCCGGTACCCTTGTTGTAGATAACGAAACCAATGCGGCAGGCAGTTTGCAAATTGCCGTTATAAAGCCCAATAGTATAAACAAACTACATTTTAATGCAGGTTACAAAGGAAAAGTGATCTGCTTTACCGAAGAATTTTTTTCGTTGCGATACAACGATAACATGTTAAACCAGTTTTCTGTTTTAGAAACTTCAGGCAGATCGGTTTTCTTATTAAGTGAAGAAAATTTCTGTTCGGTTCAGAATATATTAGCTTTTACACAAAGCGAATTTTCTGCCCAGAAAACAGATGCACAAAAAGCATTACGATCATACCTTAATATCTTTTTAATTGAATTAGAGCGTAACTACAATCCGCTTAAAATTTCAAAATACCCTGGGTTTTCAAAAGAAAAAGCTCACAAGTTTCAAAATTTGGTTAAGGTTGGCTACAAACAGTTCAAATTACCGTCGTATTACGCAAACCAGCTGAATATAACCACAAACTATCTTAATAAAATAAGTAAGCAGTATTTTGGCATTTCGTCTGGATTGTTGATAAGAAACCATTTGATTTTAGAATCAAAACGAATTTTACATTATACCAATCTTTCAATAGGCGAAGTGGCATTTGAACTGGGGTTTGAGCATGTTTCGTATTTTGTTTCGTTCTTTAAAAAACAAACAGGAAAAACGCCCGAACAGTTCCGTAAAAACACATGATGTTTTGTTTTTCAATCCAATCATGTACATAATCGTTCCTTAATTTGGTGAATTTTAAAAACACCCGCAATTTTACAGCGTGAAAGCAGCAACCATCATATTATCTTTATTTATGTTTTTTAAACCGATACTTCCTGCAGTCGAGTATGTGGTTTTTTACGACTATATAAAGAATGAGCTTTGCGTAAACAAAAGTAAACCTGAACTAGAATGTAACGGTAAATGCCATCTTAAAAAAGAGCTTGCAAAAGTAGCTGCCGGTAATGAAAAAGAAAAAGTACATACGTTTTCTGTTGAAAGTTCTGTGGCATTTTGCGAAGCTGTTTATACCGATTTTTGTTTCATTTTGATAGACGATTTTCTATCACAAAAACTTTTTTCTTACAATACAATCTACAGGTTTTGTTTTTCGCAACTTCTGTTTCGTCCACCCGTTTCTTAATTACTTTTAAGTTATTACTCTTTAGTCAGTTTTTCCAATATTTGGTTCTACTGTCATAAAACGACTCTTTTTTCTACAGAAAGAGCCATTACTAATACCTAAAATTTAATTAAAAATGAAAAAAAATATACAAACATTCGCATGGTTGTTCTCTGCAGGATCTTTATTCGTGGCTTGTAACAACGACGACAATTCTTCTATAATTGAAGAAAATACGTTTGGTGCTGCCGAACTTTATTTTGATAATGGTGTTAACGGCGACAAACTTGTTTTGGGCAGTTCGTACACCAATTCTAACGGTGAAACCCTAACAATTAACCGTTTTAACTACATTATAAGTAATATTGTACTGATTAAGGCAGACGGAACCGAATATATTTATCCAAAATCAAAAAGCTATTTTATTATTAGCGAAGAAGCCGATCTGCACACTGTTCAGTTAGAAAATATTCCGGCAGGCGATTATGTTAAAGTGCGATTTGGATTGGGTGTAGATCATCAAAAATATCTGGAAGGCGAAACCGCACAGCAGGAATTTTGGGATTATGCCGTGAAGCACAACCTGACATGGACGTGGAGCACCGGATACCGTTTTATTAATTTCGAAGGAACTTTTAAACCGGCACACGCTGCCAAACACGAAGATCACGAAGAACCGGAAACAGGAACACCAGGATTATTCAATTTCCAGATTCATCAGGGTAGCAACACCGCAACAGACAATTACCGCGAAATTACGCTGAATTTACCTACAACGGCACGTATTAGACAAACCGATAAACCAAGTATACATATCGTAGCCGATGCCAATAAAATTACCGACGGACAAAATAAAATCGTTCTTCAAGATAATTTGAATACTGCCTGTACAAACGCAAGCATTATGGGTGGAGAAAATCTTATTAAAATAGCCGAAAATACCCTGCAGATGTTCTTTGTAGATCATGTGCACAATGGTTCGGGTTCGCATCATTAAATCGTTAGTTAATTTACGTTTCTTCAGATATTTCGGGCAGATTTTTTTTGTCCGAAATACCTCTTTAATTTTTTTATTTTATGAATTTTAAAAAGATAAAACAGATAGTAGGTTTAATGATGATTTTAGGGTTGTTTTCCTGTACGTCAGATGATGTGTATGAAAGCATTCCGGCAGACAGCCTTTTTCCATTAAAGATTCCATCCAATTTTCCACAGATAGCGCAGAATATCGATAATAATTTTCCTACACAAAACGGTGTGGCATTGGGAAGAAAGTTATTTTACGACGGCAGACTGTCACGCGATAATTCTGTTTCATGTGCTTTTTGCCACGAACAACAAAGTGCTTTTACACACCACGGGCACGATTTAAGCCACGGAATTGACAACCTTACCGGCAAACGCAATGCACCGTCGGTTCAGAACATGATTTTTCAGAGCGAATATTTTTACGACGGAGCATCAAACAGCATTCAAATGTTGTCTATTGTTCCTATTCATAATCCGCTGGAAATGGATGAAAGTCTTCCAACAATTGTTGAAAAATTAAAGCAAGATGCACAATATGTTCAAATGTTTAAAGCAGCTTTCAGTAATTGTGAAGTAAGCTCGTCAAACCTTTTAAATGCTTTGGCTCAGTTCATGACCATAATGATTTCTGCCGATTCTAAATACGATAAATACATTCGAAATGAAGCCGGAGGTAATTTCGATCAGCAAGAATTAAAAGGATTGGATCTGTTTAAAAACAATTGTGCTTCGTGTCACGCGACCGATCTTTTTACCGATAACAGTTTTAGAAATAACGGATTACCACCAAATTCAAAATTGAACGATTTGGGCAGAGAAGAGGTAACCGGTTTTCGTACAGATCGCTACAAATTTAAAGTGCCAAGCCTGCGAAATGTAGAATTGACCGCTCCTTACATGCACGACGGACGTTTTGGATCTTTACAGTCGGTACTCAACTTTTATTCAAACGGAGTGCAACAGACAGAAAATTTAGATCCGTTGTTGCAAAACAATTCCCACATGGGCATTCCGCTTACGCAGGAAGAAAAAGAAGCGTTGATTGCTTTCTTAAAAACACTTACCGATTACGAGTTTGTAAAAAATCCTTTGTTTTACCATAAAACCTAAATAAAATGAAAAAAATAATAATCCTTTTTTTACTGATGATACAATGTGCTCAGGCACAATTCAGTGCATCATTACCTACTGATGAGGTTGATCTGCCAAACGAATATCCTTATTTTTTTGACGATTGTGATGCTTGCGGATGTTCGGCAAGCGGCGGTAGTATGGGGTTTAATTCCATGTTAAGCGAGCAGTTTTTGGGTGTCCGTTACATGTATCAGCATTACAAAAGCAAAGACGGTGTTTTTAACAATTCACCTTGGATCGATGAAAATTTTAGTACCGCACAACTCTGGGGTAGAATTCCCGTAAACAAAAAAATAGAGGTAATGGTAATGATTCCGTATCATTTCTTAAATCGGGAAAAAGCATCGGGAAATCAAACATTAGATGGTATGGGCGATGTTACTGTTATGGCGTTTTACAACGTATTGCAAACAATGAACGATTCGGCTTCTTTTCAGCATAAAATTCTGATAGGTGCTGGATTAAAAGCACCAACGGGAAAGTTCGATAATAAAAACAACGGCAGCGTTAATCCCAGTTTTCAGTTGGGAACCGGAAGTTGGGATTACAATGTTGCAGCTGAATACATTATTCGCAAAGATAAATGGGGTTTAAATTCTACCTTGGGTTATATTGTAAAAACAGAAAACTATAAAAAATATCAATTTGGTAACCAGCTAAATTACGGCAGTACGCTTTTTTACACAGCAGCAGTTAATAATGTAAATATTGTACCGCAGTTGGGTGTTGCCGGCGAAACGTATAAGGCAAATAAAGACTACAAAGAAGAAGTTCCTTACACAAAAGGCGATGTTTTTTTTGGCAAAATAGGGTTCGAAATAGGTTATAAAAAGTTTTCTGCAGGTGTAAATGCCATGCTGCCTATTAATCAAAATTTAACTGGCGGACGTGTAGAAGCTGATTACCGTGTGGCTTTTAACATCAATTATATCCTTTAAACAGCATAAATTTATATCTTTGTAACTTATTTTTTTAAGATTATTATGGAAAACGGTATTTACGCAAAATTTACAACACCAAAAGGTGATATAGTAGTAAAATTAACACACGATAAAACTCCGGGTACAGTAGGAAACTTTGTTGCTTTAGCCGAAGGTACTTTAGAAAACACTGCACGTACGCAGGGAAAACCTTATTATGACGGTTTAACTTTTCACAGAGTTATAAATGATTTTATGATTCAGGGTGGCGATCCAACAGGAACAGGTTCTGGTGGTCCGGGTTATAAGTTTGATGATGAGTTTCATCCGGAATTAAAACACGATACTCCTGGAATTCTTTCTATGGCAAACGCTGGTCCTGGCACAAATGGTTCGCAATTTTTTATCACGCACATTGCAACGCCTTGGTTAGATAACAATCATACGGTTTTTGGGCATGTAATTGAAGGTCAAGATGTGGTTGATGCAGTTGAACCAGGTGATAAAATGGATAAAGTTGAAATTATCCGTGTGGGCGATGAAGCGGAGAAATGGAATGCAGTTGAAGCTTTCAGAACTTTTGAAGGATCTCGCACGAAGAGATTGGCTGATGAAAAGGCGAAAGTTGATGCAGAATTAGATAAAATTGCGGCAGGTTTTCAAAAAACCGAAAGCGGTTTGCGTTACCAATACATTCAAAAAGGATCAGGTAAACAAGCAACCAAAGGTAGTAAAGTGGCAGTTCACTACAAAGGACAGTTAACTAACGGACAAGTTTTTGATGATTCTTACAAGCGCAAGCAACCTATTGAATTTAATGTAGGTGTTGGTCAGGTTATCGAAGGTTGGGACGAAGGTATTATGTTGTTAAATGTTGGCGATAAAGCTCGTTTTGTAATTCCATCTCACTTGGGTTACGGATCGCGCGGTGCAGGCGGAGCAATTCCACCAAATGCAACATTAATTTTTGATGTAGAACTTGTAGACGTTAAATAATATTGAAAATGCCTCTTATTTTTAAGAGGTATTTTTATTTTTGTGCTATGAAGAAATTGTACACCTTAATTTCGTTACTAACCATAACAGCGGCAAGCGCACAAATTGGCGATGCCATTCACTGTGGTTACGATTTTACAAGCTATATAGTTGTAAAACCTCACGAAGACGGTAAAGAACAAACCATAAACGGTTTAAAAATGTCGGTTTGCGATGAAAATGGAAACGAAGTAATAAATAAAGATTTCAAGTTAAGTTGGAAAAACAACAACCAGCCGTTGAATTTTGTTCGAAATTATAAGATCAATTCCAACAATAAAAAAATCGAAGGTTTTAACGAAGGTAAATGGTTTTACTATTTTGCTGACGATCATTATTTGGTAACCGTTGCCAATACCTTTAATGCTGATGATTATTATTTAAAGATCGAAGATATAGACGGTGAAGAAAACGGAGGACATTTTAAAACATTCATCATGCAGTTAGCTCCGTACAATATGTATATTCTTTGTACATCTGAAGAAAAACAGAAAGCCATGCAGTTTGGTCGCCGTATGAACAAACCTATCGACATCGTTTTAGAAAAGAAATAATCTTAAGCAGAAATTTCTTCTTTCTTATGATCTAAATTTACTTGTTGTAGATAAAAAGATGGTGACATGCCGGTACTTTTCATAAACGCGCTTGAAAAACTACGTGCGCTTGAAAAACCTAACAGCTCTGCAATAGCTTGTATTTTGTATTTAGTCCATTTTTTGTCAGTATCAACCTTATCTAAAAAGTAGGCGATACGTAAGCTATTTAAATAATCTATAAAAGATTTTTCTTTATAAGAATTTATAAATTGTGATAAATAGGTACGATTAGTATTCCATTCGTTTGCTAAATCATTCAGATTTAGATCCTTATTTAAGAATAAATGATTCTTTTCAAAAGCATCTAAATGTGCTGTTAATTCTTTTAAAATTTTATCATCTACAATTGGTGTGTCTTTTGCATCGTTTGTAATAGGTAAAATGTATTTCCCCCACTCATCAATATTAATAGCTAACGGATTTAATGAGTTTGATACAATAGGATAGCTTTCATCTGTACTTTCTTGAATGGGCAAGGGCTCGCGTTGTTTTAAAAGATCGTTATAATTTTTTAAAAATTCTTTTCTTTTTCTATAGTTGTGACGCGTAATTAAAAGCAAGGTAATTACTATGGTAATTCCTACAAAAATTAATGTGTTCGTTAATGTGTTTTGTTTGTTTAAATTGTTTTCCAGATGTTTTTTATCGGCTATTAAAGTTTTAATATCAAAATTACTATGTAAAGTTCCTACCAACGATTTATAGTCAGCTTGTAATAACTTCATTACTTTTAATAACTGATTGGTGTAATACAGTTCTTCTTCGGTGTTTTTTTGCTCGCGATAATAAGAGATTAAATAAGTGTAAGCATCTTTTATTTCAGGGTTACTGTAATTGTGTTTGTTGAAAATGTCATTGGTCTTTTTAAAATATACCATTGCATTTTCTTTCTGATTTAAATGTAGATAATTTAATCCGAGATAAAAATAAGCAGTTGCTTCATTCGCAAAATCATCGTTTTCTGCAATTATAGATACGTTTTTTTTAAGTAGTTCGATGCTTTCATTATAGTTTTTTTCCTGATAGAGATTTAACGCTTGAACATAATGAAAGTATGGTTTTTTATAATATAAATCGTAAGGTTTTAATTGATTTATTTTACTTAGTCCAATATTAATTAAAGCCTTACTTTCTGTATGCTTATTAAGGTAATACAAAGCAAAAGCCTCACGATATATTGAAGTGAAATATCCTTGAGTGTAACTATAATACACATTCTTTTCAAAAAATATTCGGGCTTTTTTAAAATATTGGTAACTTTTATCATATTCCTGAATATGAAAATAAGATAACCCCACGCCATATATGCCTTTATAATAAATATAAGGTTCTTTTTCTTTATCTGTTTCGTTTAGTGCTTTTAATTCGTAATTAAGCGAATTAATATAATCCTTCTCAAAATAGTAAGCTGTAGCCTTCGTTTGTAAAGCTCTTATATAATAATCTTTAGTTAAACCTTTCGCAACAATTAATAAACTGTCAGCATAAGCATGAGATTCGGAAGGTGAGTGAGTTAAATTTGAAATTTTATCATAAGCTTCAAATAAATTTACATTGTCTTTTTGTTTTTTAGATTTCTTAAGGTACAATCTCGAAAACAGTTTTAACTTACTTTCAACAGTAATGTTATTCTTTAAAGAATCATTAAGTTGTTCAAAAGTAAAATCATCTTCATTATAATTTAATGAAGTTTGAGCATTTGCTTTTACAAAAACAATAAAGAGAAGTATTGAAAGATATATTTTTAACATTTTTACTTATTAGTAACACTGCAATTTACAATTTTCTATTTACTTTGGTTGAAAATAATTATGTTTGATAATCAGTGTTTTATGTTTTTTTTAACTGCTGATTGATCAATCTGCACAACTACATTTTGCGTAGCTAATTAGTTAGGTTTAGATTTGAACCAGATAAACAAATTTAAAAACCTTATTTTTTATTGATATAACTTGTTGAAAAATATTTAGAAATGTTTATCAATTTTAAATTGAATCAATTATTGGGTTTTAATATCACTTTAATATTACAAGCCTTACAAAAATATTTTTATTAACACCTATGTAACCTTCATCACGTATGCAATAAAAAGCATACGTGATTTATTTTAGAGTCGATTTAATAAACTTAAAAAGCAATTTTGTAGAGAACTACAGAGATTAGAAAGAGAATGTAGCAAACGTTGTTAAATTTCATTTCAAACAATAAAAAAAGGAAGACTTATAAGTCTTCCTTTTTGTTAGTTAACCTTTGCAGGGACATCTTTAAAATAGACTTCTGCAAACGACATGTTTTTACCATGCTCTATACGTTTATGGAAAACTTCAGGACTTACTTCGTTTGGTTTTGAGAAACCACAAGCGCCAATAAATTCACCAAAAGCTTTCATTGTATTTTTATGGAACGTTGCTACACGCACCGATTTATCGGTAATATCCATACCTTCATAAAGTAACGGATCTTGCGTTGCAATACCAACAGGGCAGTGTCCGCTGTCACATTGTAATGCTTGGATACATCCTAAAGCAAACATCATTCCACGTGCGCTGTAACAAGCATCGGCACCCAATGCCATGTTTTTCGCTAAATCAAAAGCAGAGATTACTTTTCCGGCAGCAAGAAGTTTTATATTTTCACGAATACCGTGTTCTTTTAGCGTATTATTTGCAAACACCAAAGCGTCTGATAATGCCATACCCATATAGTCAATAAACTCTAGAGGAGCTGCACCAGTACCACCTTCGGCACCGTCAATTGTTATAAAATCAGGATAAATCCCCGAGCTTTTAAATGCTTTGATTATATCGATAAATTCATCTTTTCTACCAATACAGATTTTAAAACCTACCGGTTTACCACCACTTAAATTACGTAGTTTACCAATAAACTGTGCCAATTCGTTTGAGTTGCTAAAAGCAGAGTGAGACGATGGCGAGTGAACGGTTGTGAACGGTTTTACGTTACGAATTTTTGATACCTCTAAAGTATTTTTTTCTGCTGGTAATAATCCACCGTGACCCGGTTTTGCACCTTGAGATAATTTTAATTCGATCATTTTTACATCAGGATATTGAGATCTTTCTGCAAATAAAACATCGCTAAAAAATCCTTGGTCATCTCTACAACCAAAATATCCGGTACCAATCTGCCAGATTAAATCTCCGCCAGATCTGTGGTAAGGTGAAATTCCACCTTCACCGGTATTATGAGCAAATCCGCCTAACTTTGCACCTTTGTTCAAAGAAATGATGGCTTTTTTACTTAAAGCACCATAACTCATAGCACTAATATTATAAATACTTGCACTGTATGGCTGTGAACATTGTTCGTTACCAATTAAGGTTCTAAAATTAAAGTCAGAAATCACTTTTGGATAAACCGAGTGTGAAGCCCATTCGTAACCAATACGGTTTGGATCATCTTGCATACCAAAAGAAACGGTTTGTTTCTCGTTTTTAGCACGTTGGTAAACAATAGAACGTTCACGACGGTTAAATGGTTTACCATCTAACTCGCCTTCCCAGAAATACTGACGTAATTCCGGACGAATTTCTTCTAAAATGTATCGTAAACGCCCAATAATTGGGTAATTTTTACGAATGGTATGTTTTGTTTGAAAAGCATCTTTAAATGCCAGATAAAATAATATTACAGGAAGTATAAGAGTTAAGAAGCTCCAATCTCTTAAAAAAACTAAATAGAATGCTACAATTAAATAGGTGATTATAAAAGCCCAGATAACTTGTCTAATTACAAAACGATTTAAAAATTTTTGGTGTAACATAGGTTTTTAAATGCAAAAATTGTTGTTGTTTATTAAATTGTTTCTTTAACTATTGTTTCTAGTCAGATATTTTGTTAAAAAATAATTTTAAACCGCATTAAATCAGGTAATTTGGTTTTTATTTAAAAAATATCTTTCTTTTTTATCAGATTAAGAAAAATAGTGTTCGCAAAGGTAATAAACATTTTGATTTTAAAACTAATTTTTCCACTTAATATTGCACCCGATACTTGGTTTTTGCAAAGGATTAACACTACGATTGTATAATAAAGAATCGATTGCGCCGCGTAAATCATTTCCGTTGGTTGGAATACCGTTTTTAGGACGCGAATCATCTAATTGTCCGCGATAAACCAGCTTGTTTTGGGCATTGAATAAGTAAAAATCAGGCGTACAGGCAGCATCGTAATTTTTGGCAGTTTCTTGTGATTCATCATACAGATATGGAAAACTGAATTTATTATCGAACGCAAATTCGGTCATTTTATCGGGTGCATCTTCAGGATAGTTTAAAACATCATTGCTTGATATCGCTACAAAACCAATTCCCTGAACGCGGTAATCATTTGCAACACGAATAATTTCTTCAATAACATGCAGTACAAAAGGGCAGTGGTTGCAAATAAACATAACAACAGTTCCGTGATTTCCTTTCACATCATTAAACGATTTCCATTCGTTACTGTTGGTATCGGGCAGAAAAAAATCGGGTGCTGTTGTGTCAAGTGCTAACATATTTGATAGTGTACGAGCCATTTTGTGTGAGTTTTATGCTAATATAAAATAAAAAAAGCCAACTAAAAAGCTGGCTTTCAAAATATGTTATGTATCTACTAATAGTAAATGTATCTGCGTACTTTAGCAATGTGTTTTGCCAAACGAATTACTTGGTGGCTGTAACCGTATTCGTTATCATACCAAATGTATAATACAATGTTTTTACCATCGGCAGAAACAATTGTTGCATTAGAATCGTAAATAGCCGGAGCTGATGTTCCAACGATATCAGATGATACCAATTCGTTGTTTAACGAATATTTAATTTGTTCTACCAATTCACCTTCTAAAGCATATTGTTTCATTATTCTGTTTAAATCTTCAACCGAAGTTAATTTTCCAACTTCTAAATTCAATACAACTAATGAACCGTTTGGAACAGGAACACGAATAGCGTTTGATGTTAATTTACCTGCTAAACTTGGTAATGCTTTTGCAACTGCAGAACCAGCACCGGTGTCGGTAATTACCATGTTTAAAGCTGCTGCTCTACCACGACGGTA
This sequence comes from Myroides sp., assembly GCA_036643355.1. Taxonomy (GTDB): domain Bacteria; phylum Bacteroidota; class Bacteroidia; order Flavobacteriales; family Flavobacteriaceae; genus Flavobacterium. The sequence goes on along the minus strand of JAVXSC010000059.1, from coordinate 34 downwards.
TTTTTTGTGCATGTTATCAACCAAATTCTGGTCG
>JAVXSC010000058.1:0-13344 GCA_036643355.1 Myroides sp. | reverse complement strand
CGCCTGCTTGTTCAATAATCATGGCAAAAGGGTTACATTCGTACAATAAACGCAGTTTTCCGTTTGGTTTTGAAACCGTTCCCGGATACATGTAAATTCCGCCTTTTAAAATATTTCTGTGTACATCGGCAACCAAACTGCCTATGTAACGTGCGGTGTAAGGTTTTTTAGAAGTATCATCTTTACAAAAATCCAAATAATCTTTCACGCCTTGGTCAAACTGATTGAAATTCCCTTCGTTTACAGAGAAAATTCCTCCTTCTTCGCTGATTTTCATATCAGGATGCGATAAAAAGAACGTTCCCAAAGAAGGATCTAACGTAAAACCGTTTACGCCGCTACCGGTTGTATAAACCAACATTGTAGAAGATCCGTAAATTACGTAACCTGCTGCTACTTGATTGATTCCTTTTTGAAGGAAATCGGCTTGAGTTACCGGTGTTCCAACTTCTGAAATTCTGCGGTAAACAGAAAAAATTGTTCCAACCGAAACATTCACGTCGATATTCGATGATCCGTCTAAAGGATCCATCAATAAAACATATTTATTGCTATTACAGTTATTAGGACCAGAAATAGTAATAAACTCGTCGTTTTCTTCTGATGCAATTCCGCAAACAATTTCACGGTTAATTAAGGTTTGAATAAAAACATCATTCGCAAAAACATCCAACTTTTGTTGCTCTTCGCCCTGAATATTTTCACTACCAAACGCTCCGGTAATATCAACCAAACCTGCCTGATTTACCTTTTGAGCCACAATTTTTGAAGCCAAACGAATCGAGTTCATCAAACGAGACAATTCCCCCGAAGAATACGCAAAATGCTCTTGTTTTTTAATTATAAATTCACCTAACGTAATAAATCTTTGTTCCATAATTGTGTATAAAAAAGTGGTACAAATATCGGTAAAATGTACATACAAATCTATTTCTTTTCACATTTTTAAAAATAGGTATGGTGTTAAGAAAATGGTTCGCTACTTTTGCTTTAGGCAAACAAAATATTTTTAAGTTAATCGTATGAAGGTATTTAAATTCGGAGGGGCATCAATTAAAGATCCGCAGGCAATTCGTAACGTTTTACACGTTTTAAAAACCGTTGGTTTTACCGATAGTTTAATTATTGCATCGGCTATGGGCAAAACAACAAATGCTTTAGAAGATGTTGTAAATGCTTATTTTAAGAAACCCGACGAGCTTAAAAATTGTATTGACGTTGTAAAAAACTATCATTTAGATATTGTTGAAGATCTGTTTACAGATAAAAATCATGTAGTTTTTGAAAGAATTTCTACTTTGTTTTCCGAAATGGAACTTTTTTTAGCGAACAACAAATCGCCAAATTATAATTTTGTTTATGATCAGATTGTATCATACGGAGAAATTATTGCAACTACTGTTTTAAGTAATTTTTTGAACGATCAAAACATAGAAAATACTTGGATTGATGCCCGAAATTTAATTAAAACCGATACCACTTATCGCGATGCTATCGTTGATTGGAAATCAACCGAAGAAAATATTACCAACCAGCTTAAAGACCAAAAACTGTACATTACACAAGGTTTTATAGGATCTGATGCCAATAATTTTTCGGTTACTTTAGGCAGAGAAGGATCTGATTATTCGGCGGCAATTTTTGCGTATTGTTTGAATGCCGAAAGTGTAACCATTTGGAAAGATGTTCCGGGTGTTTTAAATGCCGATCCTCGTTATTTTAAAGACACCGTTCTGTTGAATAAAATATCGTATCACGAAGCTATTGAACTGGCTTTTTACGGTGCATCGGTCATTCACCCAAAAACCTTACAGCCGTTGCAGCGCAAAGAAATTCCTTTGTATGTAAAATCGTTTGTAAATCCAACATTGCCGGGAACATCGGTATTAAAAGGTGCCGGATTAGAACCGCAAACCGCTTGTTTTATCGTTAAGAAAGACCAACTGCTTATTTCTATTTCATCTAAAGATTTTTCGTTTGTAATGGAACATCAGGTAAGCGATATTTTTAAATTGTTTGCCGAGCAGCACATAAAAGTGAATGTTATTCAGAACTCCGCCATTAGTTTTACGGTTTGCGTAGAAGATAAGTTTGGAAACTTCGATCATATTTTTGAAGATCTTGCAAAAAACTTTAATATTACCTACAACGAAAATGTTTCACTGTACACCATTCGACATTTTACCAGCAACGACGCGCAAAAAGTCATTACTGGCAAAACCGTTTTGTTACAGCAGGTTAACCGCGAAACCATTCAAATTGTAACTAAAGAATAATAATTAAAGTCGCTAAAAGTAGCAGCTTTTTTGTTTTTAAGATTTTTTTGGCACACTATTTGGCTTGCGTTAACAAATTTAAAAACACAATAATCATGAAAAGAATTATTTACCTTTTAGCCCTAATTTCAACAAGTGCTTTTGCCCAAGAGCAACAAAAAGATGTTGTAACTGTTTCTGCAAACTACAATTTTTCCGAACCAACACAATACGGTTTAAGTATGGAATTTGCTAAAGACACCAAATTAGACGAACGTCACTCTTCTTGGATTTTAAATGTTGGATACGGACAGTTAGAATTAGACGAAAACAACTTTAAAACCACAGGACAAGGTTTTGTTGTTGAATTAGGAACCCGTAATTATTTTAAGAAAGGTGTTCGCCAAGGATTTTACGGAGAAAACTTTATTACACACGGACAAATTAAATTCGACGAAACAATCAACGGTCAGAATTTTGAAGGAAAGTACAGTTATTGGAGTATCATTAACCCGAACGTTGGATACAAAATACAGCTTACTAAAAACTTAAGTTTAGATCCGTCGGTTGGTTTTAACTGGAAATGGGAAGTTAAAGGAAAAGGCGATATTGACAACCAATACTTTGACAACTTCGTTTTTAAAGCCAGTGTTAAATTAGGTTATACTTTTTAAAACAAATAAAAATACCTTTTCAAAAAATTGAAAAGGTATTTTTATTTAAACTAAACACTTAATTCTTTAATCTTTATTAAGCAATGACGTTTTCTTGGTATCTTTCATAAATAGATACACTATTAAAGAAAAACCAATACAAATTGTAATATACCAATAATAATATGATTCTACTCCTTGTTGCTTGAACAATAGTGCTATGTATTCTGCAGATCCTCCGAAAATAGCAACGGTTAATGCATAAGGCAAACCAACACCTAACGCACGTATATTAGCCGGAAACAATTCTGCTTTCACTACTGCATTAATAGATGTGTAACCAGAAACAATTATTAAAGCCGCAATCAGGTAAAAGAAAGCTCCCCACATACTTGTAGTATTACTTAACCCGGTTAGTAAAGGCACAGTAAATATTGTTCCTAAAACACCAAAGCCTAATAATAGAGGTCGGCGTCCAATTTTATCAGAAAGTGAACCGAAAACAGGTTGTAAACACGCAAATAAAAATAATGACAAGAACGAAATTAATGTTGACTGCTCTTTTGTTAACAGAACCGTATTAACTAAAAATTTCTGCATATAAGTGGTATACGTATAAAATGCCAACGTACCACCAAGTGTTAAACCTACAACTGTAACTAATGCTTTTGGATGTTTTAATAATTCTTTTATAGATCCGTTTTTAACTTCTTTCGCATTTTCATCTTTATTTTTTTCAAAAGCTTCTGTTTCATGAAGGCTGCTTCTCATGTACAAAGCTATTATCGATAAAATAGCTCCAATTATAAAAGGAATTCTCCATCCCCAGTCATGTAGCTGATCTTCGGTTAAAATAAATTTTTGCAGTACAAGCTGAATTCCCAAAGCGGTTAACTGTCCGCCAATTAAAGTTACATACTGAAAACTGGAGTAAAAACCACGACGGTCAGACGTTGCCATTTCACTTAAATAGGTTGCCGATACACCATATTCGCCACCAACACTTAAACCTTGCAATAAACGCGCAACCAACAATAATGCAGGTGCAAGAATACCAATAGTTTCGTAAGTTGGGGTTAATGCAATTAGCAGCGAACCAAACGACATTAAAAGCACCGACAGTGTCATTGCTTTTTTACGACCAATTTTATCTGCCATTGTTCCAAAAATCCATCCACCAATAGGACGCATTAAAAAACCAACTGCAAAAATACCTGCTGTATTTAGCAATTGTGCCGTTTGATCACCGCTTGGAAAAAAAGCATGCGAAAAATAAATGGCAAAAGCTGCATAAGCATACCAATCGTACCATTCTACCAGATTACCGATTGATCCACCAACAATTGCTTTAATTCTTTCGGCTGTTGTAATTTCTTTTTTTGCAGATGAAGGTATTGTCGCTTTATCTACCATGTCTTGTTTTATCATTTTTATATCTTTTTAAATTATAGTGCTACTTGAAAACTTAGGAGAAACTCTCCTTTTCTGTCGAAAACTCTTTTTGTTGTTTTATCGAATAATGGACGACTTGAATACTGCGCTACTATCTTTGCATTTTGTGAAAAAACAAATAAATTAGTTCCGATATCATAAAAATGTGCCACTTGGTTTAATCCTTTTAAATCTTTATAATGATATGCTACAAAAGGCTGTAACTTAACCTTATCACTAAAATTTGGAAGTAAAAATCCTGTTTGGGTATACCATATACTACCTGTACCTATGAGGTATTTGGCATTTCCAAAACCTTCTGCAGCAACAACACCTGTGTAGTTTGGATCTGCAGTGCCCGGATTCATGATTCCGTTTACCCTAAGATTATTTTTACCAAGATCGTTGTAATAATATACACTGTAAACACTTAAAGACATTTCTTTTTCTTTAGTACCTATGGGTATTTCCATAAAAGTATCAAGCCCTAAATTCAATTGATTATGTTTTTCAAAAACACCTTCTTGTGGTTGTGAAAGCATGGCTTCTTTATTTGAGTAGAAACCGGCTCCTACGTTTAAAATAGATTTTGTTCCTAAGTAAGTTCCCGGTAAAAAAGAGGTTGACATTGATTCTTTTTCTAAGAATTGATACATAGCATATCCCGAATAAGCCAATTTACCAGATCCGTTGTTTTCTACAGGGATACCATCTACTGCTGGTTTTCTGTCTGTTGCAAAAGGTTTGTTAACACTAAAACGGTAATTAATTCTATCTAAATCACCACGAACAAAAATTCCGAATTGTCTTGAAAACTGATCTGACACTTCAATATTAGGAAAGTTGAAAACAGGTAAATCGGCAGTTAAAAGTTTTGTTGTACTGGCATTTGTCATTCGGCTAACACCATTCCAACTATGTAAACCCGCACCTAAATACAAGTTGTATTTGTTTTCTTTGTTAGTGTAAAAATCGTTTTTAGGAATAATTGCCAATTCATTATAAGCATCCATAAAAAACATCCCCGGCTTTTTTCCTTGTCCGTTAGCACCTGTACCAGATCCACCGCCACTTATAAAAGACTGGTTATTGATACCAAACTGAAAAAACACAGAATATCCTTTGCTTAATTGCGATTGCATAGTGATACGAACCCTTCTTAAACCAGCATCGGTAGTATTGTCTTGCGGAACACCGTTTACTGCTGTTCCGGGATTATTTTCTATGGAACGAAACCAAACCTGACTTGAAATTCCGAACTTTAAGAATTTATCCCCGCTTTCATCGAACTTAATTTTCATCTCTCCTAAGGAATTCTTAAAAAGAGGTTCGCTTTTTAGTTCTTTCTTCTCCGGTAGTTCTTGCGACCAAATAATGCCACTGCAAAAACAACAGGAAATAAACGAAAAAAATATATTTTTCATTTTTTAATTATTATTTAAATACTAAATAACAAATGAAAACTGAAGATATTTTGAAGAAATAATGCTAAAAATTTGAAGTTTTATTGCACCAACTAATTTTCAGACATTTATATCTAAAATAAAAATATGGAAATTGGTTTGTTTCTTGTAAATGATTTTGTATCCGTAAACTTCTACTATTTTTTTTACCAATGCCAAACCAATTCCTAAGGAACTAGAGTCTGATGTGCCTTTTTTAAAGCGGTTAAATATGGTTTCGTTGGTAAGACTGTTGGGATTACCTGTATTTTTAATCTCTAAAAAATTATTTGTTAATGCTATTTCAATACTACCTTTTTCAATATTGTGTCTGCTAGCATTATTTATAAGGTTAGACAGCACAATCTGCAATAACATTGGGTTTATATTAATGTAAATGTTGTCTTGTATAGATACATTTAATGTTTTACCGCCCATTTCTATAATATCTTCGTAGTGCAGAATTGTTTCCCTTAAAGCATCAGACAAGTTTACTTTTTCAGGAGACACTTCATGATCTTCCAAACTCATTAACAAAACTAGCGATCTGTTTAGGGTTGACATTCTGTTCAACTCATCGTACATACCGCTTAGCGCCTGCATTTGCTGTTCACTTAAATTGGTATCTAACAGTAATTCGATCTTACCTTTTAAATTAGCCAAAGGAGTTTGAAGTTCATGCGATAAATTCTCTGTAAATTCTTTTAAAAGTTTGTATTGCTGTATTGATTTGTCTGCCATTTGAGTAAACAACTTGTTCAGCTCATCTAATTCTGTAGTATTGGTATTCATTACCTGTATCTGCTCTCCTTTACGAACATCGAACATTTTCATTTGTATCAGCAAACTGTAAAAAGGCATGTAAAGATTTCGGGCAATCATTTCGCCAAAAAATATAATAATGGTTAATATAAAAACAAATATCCAAGCAACAACCATTAAAACACTAAACCAATATTCTTTTTCTATTTTGACAATATAATCTTCATTGGTTATCTGGTAGTGTTCATTATTAACAAACGGATAATGAATTACTTTTATATTGTATCCATAACTTTGCAACTGCTCGTTCCAGACAGCTTCTCTTTCTTCTACAACCTCATCAACAAGATTGTCATATTTTTTAGACAAAACTTTTATACGGATCGAAGGATGTTTTTTTTGTAATGAATCTCCTGACTGTGTTTTTAGCTGTTTTATTATATACTGGTTAAGTTGCTCCATTTTGTAAATAGCAGATCTGTTGGTTACCCTTTCTATAGAAATATAAAAAATAGAGAAACCAATAGCTAGCGACAGGAAAACTATAACGATTAAATAATATGTAATTCGGCTGCTTAATTTCATTACTCAGTCCATTTGTATCCCAAACCATAAATAGTTTTTACATAATCCGTTCCACCTGCATCGATTATTTTTTTTCGAAGATTTTTTAAGTGTTGATATATAAAATCCACATTATCTAAATTATAAGTATAATCGCCCCAAAGATGTAATGCTATTGCCTGTTTTGACAATACTCTGTTTTTATTGTTAATGAAATAAACCACTAAATTAAATTCTTTTTTAGTTAAAACAACTTGTTGATTGTTAACCTTACATTCCATAGAATTTAAATCGATCGAAATTTCGTTAAAAACAAGTAAATCATTTTTACTATTGCTACTATTTCTACGAGTTACGGCTTTAATACGCGAATGTAGTTCGGGTAAAGGAAATGGTTTAGTAATATAATCGTCTGAACCACCATCAAGTCCTTTAATCTTATAGTCTAAAGAATTTTGTGCCGAAATTATAATTACTTTACTGTTAATATCGTTTTGTTTAATGTATTCTAAAAGATGAAGCCCCGAATAATCAGGCAAGGTTAAATCCAGAAGTACCACATCGTATTCAAACATTTCAAGCATTTCTTTAGCAAGCGTAACGGTTTTTACCCATTCACATATATAATTTTCCTGCGTTAGAAAGCTTATCATATTTGCAGCAAGCTCTTGGTGATCTTCTACTAGTAATAACTTCATTTTAAAAAGTACAGTTTAATTTTATAAAGATAATTTAAATATTATTTATTTAGTTTTACAAACTTTACTTTGGTTAAAAAGAAAAATTATACACTATTTTTGATGTTTTGAAGTTATAACTTACATGAAACAGTTTTTTTGTTTTGTATGGTGTTTTTTATTTTTTTCTTTTGCCAATGCACAGGAAACAAATTCGCTGTACAAATCAAAAAAAATCATAACCGATTCTTTAACCACAACCGTTTATTTAGACAGCGTTGCCCTAAACAACACCTATTTTAAAATCGTCAATAATCAAGGAATTGATCTAGATACTGCAAATTACACGGTAGATTACAACAAGGCAACACTTACGTTTACCCAACCGTTACAAGACACTTTAAATGTTTCTTTTTTAAATTACCCCGATTTTTTAACGCGAACCTACGCATTGTACGACACCAAACGTATCGTTCCGAATAAAGAAGGGGCGTATATTTTCTCGGTTCCAGAAAAACAGGCAACCACTTTTACACCTTTTGAAGGATTGAATACTAACGGAAGTATTTCCCGAGGGATTACCGTAGGAAACAATCAAAACCTGGTAACAAATTCTAATCTCGATTTGCAGATTGTAGGGAATTTATCAGATAAAGTTCAAATTCGGGCATCGTTGCAAGACAGTAACGTTCCTTTGCAAAACGGCGGGTATTCACAAAAAATGGATGAGTTCGATCAGATTTTCATGGAACTTTTTTCGACCAACTGGAGCATTAAAGCCGGAGATTTGTTTTTAGAAAACAGAGCTTCCCGCTTTTTAAACTTCAACAAAAAAGTACAGGGAATTTCGGGTACCGTAAAATTTGGAAACGACAAAAGCAAAACCACCATTGAAACCGCAGCGGCGTTGGTTCGCGGGCAATATGCAAAAAGCGAATTTGTTGGTCAGGAAGGAAATCAAGGTCCGTATAAATTAAAAGGCAGCAACAATCAATTATATATTTTGATTATTTCGGGATCGGAATCGGTGTATGTCAACGGACGAAAATTAACGCGCGGTGAACAGAATGATTATGTGATTGATTACAATTCGGGCGAAATTCGCTTTACAACCCTTTTCCCGATTACTGCCGAAATGCGTATTGCGGTGGAATATCAATATACCGACAGAAATTATGCGCGATTTTTGGGTTATGGCGGCATTAAACATGAACGCGAAAAATGGAATATTGCCGGATATGTTTATACCGAAACCGATATTAAAAATCAGCCGGTACAGCAAAATCTAAACAAAGAACAGGTTGATATTCTTAAACAAGCCGGCGACAGTCTGGCTTTAATGATGGCGCCGTCTGCTTATCCCGATACTTATTCAGAAAACAAAACGCTGTACAAAAAAGTCAACCAAAACGGTTATGAATTCTATCAATATTCTAACACGCCAACCGATACCTTGTACATGGTTTCGTTCAGTTATGTGGGCTCGAGCAACGGAAATTATCGTTTGGCAAATTCGTCGGGCGTTGGTAAAATTTATGAATTTATTGAACCTGTAGATGGATTAAATCAGGGCGATTATGAACCGTTGATTCAGCTAATTGCGCCTGCGCGTTTAACTTTGGCAACCGTTATGGGGCAGTACAAACCCAAAGATTTTACGCAGGTAGATTTTGAATTTGGATTTAGCAACCACGACCAAAACTTATTTTCACCTATTGATGATGAAGATAATCAAGGAATTGCCGCCAATGTTAACGCCACACACCGGGTTTTAAACAATAAATGGAAGGTGGATGTTTTTGGAAATGTGCAGTTGGTAACAGAAAATTTCAAGACCATTGAACGTTTGTATTCCATTGAATTTGATCGGGATTGGAATGTTTCCAACACCTTCGGAAATCAATCTTTGCTGACTTTCGGATCTAAAGTTTCGCCGAACGACAACAGTTTTTTCACGTATCAATACAGCCGATTAGAATACAAAAACAGCTACATTGGACACAAACAGTCTTTGATTGGAAATTATCTGTACAAAAACTTCAACCTAAATACCAACACCAGTTTTTTATCGGCAAAAGGCAGTGTTTACAATACTAATTTTGTTCGAAGCAAAACTCAGGCGGTTTACACAAAAGATAAAAACTGGGCAGGTTCGCGTTTAGATTTGGAAAATTATCAGGTAAAAGATGTTGCTACACAGCAGTTTCAAACCTTATCGCAAAAATACGCACAAATTGATGCGTTCGTAGGTCGTGGCGATACCTTGAAAACCTATGTAGAAATTGGTTATAAATTCCGTGTAAACGATTCGTTGCAGAATAATGTGTTGCGAAATGTTTCAAACGCACATTCGTTTTATGTAAAATCGCAGCTTTTTAAAACCCAAACCAGCGATTTGTCTGTTTACGCAAATTACCGTCGATTAAAATATACCGACACTGGCTTGGTGGAACCTACATTGAATTCGCGCATTACCTACAACGACCGCTATTTAAAAAATCTGATACAAACCAACACCATTTACGAAACCTCATCGGGAGCTGTCGCGCAACAGGAATTCACGTATATTAAGGTTGATCCGGGATTGGGAACGCACATGTGGAACGATTATAACGGCAACGGAATTCAGGAATTGGAAGAGTTTGAAATTGCGCCTTATCCCGATTTGGCTGAATATGTGCGGATGTTTTTGCCGAATCAGAGTTTTGTAAAAACGCATCAAACCAAACTCACGCAGGTTTTCAATTTTAATTTCAGCATTTGGCAGAACGAAAGCGGTTTTAAGAAATTTGCCAGTCAGTTTCATTTGCAATCGTCTTTTATTATCGATCGAAGTATTTTGAGAGATGGAAACGGAATCGCGTGGAATCCATTCGGATCTTCGTCTGATGATTTGGTAGCAGAAAATTCAAACATTCGTAATTCGATCTACTTCAACCGTGGAAAACAAAAGTACACCACCATTTATTCGTTAATAAACAATCGGGCAAAAAACCTGATGAATTTTGGAAGTTTAGATAACAAAATTACCACGCACCAAATACAGTTTCAACATTTGCTGAACAAGTGGTGGCTGGCGCAGTTAACCAATAAATTTGATAGAATTGAAAGTGTTTCGGAAAACTACGGATCTAAAAATTACCTGCTGAATAATTTAAGCATTAATCCCCGAATAAGTTATCTGTTTTCGCAAAATGCCCGAGTAGAATTATTTTACGAATGGAAAGATAAGGAAAATGTTCAGGGCGATTTGGAAACGTTGCAACAACACCGCATTGGAACGGCATTTAACTGGAGTACGTCGCAGAAATTTACATTGAACGGAGAGTTTTCGCTTTACAACAACAAATTTGAAGGTAATCCTTTGTCAGCAGTGGCTTACCAGATGTTAGAAGGTTTGCAGCCTGGCAAAAACATTACGTGGCGATTGTTGTTTCAACGCAATTTAACCAAGTATTTAGATGCCAACATCAGTTACCAAGGCAGAACCAGCGAAACCGCAAAAACCATTCATACAGGAAGTATTCAATTACGTGCGTTTTTTTAAACAAAATGTTTATATTTGTTACTTTAATAGATCAAAAATCATGAAAAAAATAACAATTATTGCATTATTTGCTGCATTAGGTTTGGTTTCTTGCAACGATAAAAAAGCAGAACCTACTACTACAACAGAAACAACAACTACAACAGACGCCGCTCCGGTAGATCCGCATGCAGGTCATAACCATGCACCAGGTGAAGGTCACGACCACGATCATGGAGCAACAACTACAAATACAGCTGACACAAAAACGGCAGCAGGAATGAATCCGGCACACGGACAACCAGGTCACCGTTGCGATATTCCTGTAGGAGCACCATTAAACTCGCCTCCAGGTCAAGGAGCACAACAACAAGCAGCTCCGACTTCAGCTCCGGCAAGTCAAAGTGGCTTTTTAGGCGGAAATGCACAGGCTCAAGCTCCGGCACAACAACAGGCAGCTCCACAACAGCAAATGCCTAAACAAGAAACAGCTCCGGGAATGAAAGGAAAACCAAACCCAGCACACGGACAACCAGGCCACCGTTGCGATGTATCGGTTGGTCAACCATTACCATAATAACAGTTTAGCATTAAATATAAAACCTGCAAGATTTAAAATCTTGCAGGTTTTTTTGTTATTTTAGTATCGAAATTTAGAAAAAACAATGAAAGTCTTACTGCTAACTATACCACTATTTCTTTTTTCTTGTAAAGATGAGAGTAAATTAATTTCTGCTGTTCAAACAAATAACAAACCAGAAAACACAGCTGTTTCTTTTGAAGGGTCAAGTAAAACCATTCATATTTTTGTAGCGCTTTGTGATAACAAATATCAAGGAATTGTGCCTGTGCCGGCTAAAATTGGAAACGGACAAGATCCCGACAATAATTTGTATTGGGGTTGCGCTTACGGAATTAGATCGTACTTTAAAAAAAATAAAGAATGGAAGTTTTTAAAATCCCAAAAAAATATAAATGACATTGTTTTAGAAAGAGTTATTTTTAAGCATACATCAAAAGATTATTATTTGGTAGCCGATGCGTATGATGGAAAATATATCAAAAAATGCACAATAGATTTTTTAAAAAGCAGCTCGGGAATTACTAAAGACACTTTAAACATCAACAACGAAACTATTGGTATTTCGGGCAATTCCAGTTTAGTATCTTACATTGGTCATGATGGATTAATGGATTTTCAACTTTCAGAATCTTTTAAAAATACTGATGACAAAAAAAGAGATGTAATTATTCTGGCTTGCTACAGCAAACGTTTCTTTTCTCCACATTTATCAAATTCAAACGTAAATCCTTTGGTGTGGTCAACAAATTTAATGGCTCCGGAAGCTTACGTTATACACGATGCAATTACCGGATATATCAATAATGAAGATAATCAGCAAATAAGAAACCGAGCCGCAAAAGCATATTCCAAATTTCAAAAATGTTCAGAAAAAGCTGCCAAAAATTTACTGGTAACAGATTGGTAGTTTCTTATAATTCATACAAAACTCTGTAGGTTTTTCACTATTTTTGTAGGCTGAAAACCATACAGTATGATTCAAAATCCTAAACGATATACCGTTACAGCGGCTTTGCCGTACACCAACGGACCTATACATATTGGGCATTTGGCGGGTGTTTACGTTCCTGCCGATATTTACGCTCGTTTTTTACGCCTGCAAAACAAAGATGTTGCTTTTATCTGCGGATCTGACGAGCACGGAGTTGCAATTTCTATGAAAGCAAAAAAAGAAGGCATTTCTCCGCAAGAAGTTATCGATAAATACAACAAAATCATTAGCGATTCTTTTCAGGAATTCGGAATTTCGTTTGATAATTATTCACGTACTTCGGCTAAAATCCATCATGATACGGCTTCTGATTTCTTTAGAAAACTGTACGATGAAGGCAAGTTTATCGAAGAAGTTACCGAACAATTGTACGATGCCGAAGCAGATCAGTTTTTGGCAGATCGTTTTGTAACCGGAACATGCCCTAAATGTAACAGCGAAGGTGCGTATGGCGATCAAT
>JAVXSC010000057.1:0-13401 GCA_036643355.1 Myroides sp. | reverse complement strand
AGCAAATAAAGTACTATTCAAATTCTCCTCAATCCAAAGCTGGAAAGGTTCGTGAACTTTATAATTATATTCAACTTTTAACTTATCAAAAAATGCCTTTCGTGCTTTTCTATGAGCAATAAAATTTTTAGATGAATAAAATGCAATTGCTTCTTTTTCAAAAACTTCATAAGTTGGCATTTCTTTGTTCTTTGAAGTATCACTTGATTTCTTAGCAGGTCGTTTCATTGCAACATAATCAATTGGTAACATATCAGCAGTTTTTAAGTCGGCAAAAAATCCGCTGAAATATACATCATTCGGATTTACTAAATGTCCGCCTTTTTGGATAAAAACACATTTTTGTTGAAAATATAATTGAGATTGCTCTTTAGTTTCCCTATTAAAAACTACAAACGGCACTTCGATTTCGGCAGTATCCTTTTTCAATTTGGAATTTAGATTACCGCCTTTTATAACCACGCCTGATAAATCGGCTCTTTTACGGGTAGGCATTTTTATGATGCAAAGTTTATAACCATCGCCTTCTGGTTCTACTTTAAAATATTCATCTACATTAACGCCCAAACCATTAACTGCAAGCATATAATCAGAATTTTCAAGATTAGTTGTAGTTAGATCATTAAAAAAAGCAACGCTTGAATTATTAAAGGTTTCTGCTCGGTTAGCTATTGTCTTTTTATTAGGCGTTCCATTTTCATTGAACAAAGAATATCCAAAATAATTGCTGTTCATGTAATTTTTAGGATCTAACGTTTGATAATTGAACTGAACCTGAAATGATTTTAAGTGAAACTTAATAATATATCCCAAGTTTCCATTGCTGATAACAATCGGTTTATCTGAATGTGCGGATAACTGATTGGTATTTGTATCGAAATAAAAAACTAAATCATTCTCGTTTAAAATTTTTGTTTGTTTGGCATTTTTGGTATTTCCTATGAAAAAATGTTTAAACGCTTTGAGCATCTGCTTTCGTGTAAAAACATTTTTATCGATCACAAGTTCATCTAAAATGGTTTCCTCGGGTTTCAGTCGGATTTTTAAATCAGTAGTTGCACCGGGATTCGATACAAGGAAATATTCATATCCAAAAGCACTTACAACCAATTGATTTTTATTATTTGCCGGAATATTTATCTGAAAATTTCCTTTGGCATCTGTTTCGGTTGATATAGTGGTATTATCTAAAAAAACCGACGCTGCTTCAACAGGCTTGCCGTTTTCTGCACTTACAACAACTCCTTTAATGGTTTGTGCGTTTGTAAATACACTTAAAAAACAAAATATCAATATGTAAAAATGCCTCATAATAAAACTTAATTTCTTTAAAAACAAAAAACTACCTTAGAATATTCTAAGATAGCTTTTTTAGAAAGATTAACTCAAATCGATCTTATTTTTTTACGAATTTTAAAGTAGCCGAACCTTTTACAGTTTCAACTTTTAAAATATAAACACCTGCTTTTAATGCAGAAACATTAAGGGTTTGTTTGTTTCCCTGTAGTACTTTTTGACCTGCAATATTGTAAGCAGTAACATTAGTAATACTTTCGGCAGTTTGAATATTCAATATATCTGACACTGGGTTTGGATATACATTTGCCTGAATAGTGTTATGCGACGGATTAGAACTTGCTACTTTTTCGTTGATTACACCTACTGCCTGTAAATCGAAGCCTCCAGAAGCAAACGGCGTTGGATATGAATCGTTTATTAAATTGTTGAAACTATCTAACGTTCCATATTGCGGATCTATTGTTCCAACAACATCAATTACTTTAACGTGTGTAATATTCTGTTTATCTAATAAAGGGTTTGCGGTAATTTCACTTAAATCGAACGGAGTGCCATAAGTTCCCGCATATTTTCCTGCAATGTTGTTTAGATTCTCTGCTAATGGAGTTCCGAATGAACCTACTTGTGTAGCTGTTTGCGTTAAACTATGTGTTGGAAAACCAAAAAAGTTAATTCCGTCTGAACTTACCTCAACAACTGCCAGTTCAAGAAAAGAAGTTCCGCCATTTTCAAAAACCGCAAAGTCGAATCCAGGACCGTCGTAAATAGGCTTATCAAATGTAAGTATTGCCGTTCCTTTATCGCCCAAACTTACAATAGGTCCCGTTGGCGCGCCTAAAGCATCGTTTGGATTTCCTATAGAAACAACTCCCAAACTTGGATTGGCAATATTCATGTAGCCTCTTTCAACAGTAATTCCCGTAGCCCATGCAACATAAGCAGTTGAATCTTTATGAATGGCGGTGGTACCTGCAACACCAGCCTGCGGCGGATAAGAAGTTTGTGCAAAAATAATCTGCGTAAAAAACAGTAAGAATAATAAAGTAATTCTTTTCATAATATAGAAAATTTAAAGTTTTGTTCCCGAAACTTTATAGGAATATATTGTTATGAAAAGATTTTTTAAGAAGATTTCCCTAACACTTTTATTCCCGAAAGTTAAAAATGATCAGGCAGGTCTCCTGGCTTGCATCTTATTGTAGGTCTTCCCAGAAAAAAATCCAGTGACGTTTTTAATTTACAATAAGTTTAATAGCATACAGTTGCGGGTACAGCTCAAGATTCGATTAGATCTTGCTTGATTCCCTTTTAAAGAACATTACACATGTTCTACCAAAATCGGCACGAAGGTACAAAATTTATTCTAAAGCTAAACGAATGGGTATACGAAAGCGAATACGTTCCGGTTTTCCATCAATCAAGATAGGATTTAAGCGCAATTTTCTTACAACACGAATAGCTTCTAAATCGCATTCTCTACAAACTCCTTTGTAAATAGTTGCTTCTTGCACCGTTCCGTCTTTTTCAACTACGAAATTAACAGAAATGGTTCCGCTAATTTCATTTTCGATAGCTTCGTTTGGAAAACTGTAATTTTCGGCAACAAAGCGGTGTATGCTTTTTCCTGTAAGTGTCACATAATCTGAAGCATTGCCAACAACAATACTATCATTTACTTGTTTTTCTGTGGGGTTCTCACTTAAAACCCCATCTCCTCCATTGGATGGTACCATCTGAATTTGAGAAAATCCTGCCCAGGAAAATCCTATTATAAAAAGTGTAACAATTTTTTTCATAAATTAAATATACAAAAAAAGATGCCTTTTCAGACATCTTTAGAACTTATTCTACAACAAACTCCACATTTTCGATTAACGAAGTAGAAGGTGCTTTGAACGACAATTTTATTTTTGTCTGTTTATCAGAATGATCTATCTTCAAAGTTCCTTGTGTTATTTTATAGTAACCCGCTTCTCCTTTACAGTAACAGTGTTTTCCGTAAACTAACTTTACATCTTGCAAAGCAGCATCTTTATATTCTTTTTTAAATGCTTTTGCAGGAATTTCCAAGAACAATTCTTCTTTGTAAAAATCGTCTGCATAATTTTCTTTAGCCTTGTTTCTGTCGAAACTGTACTGCACCAAAACCGTTTCCGGATTATAGATTGTTTGCGGATACAGTTGTTCAAAACCGTTTAAGTTTAAAGCCTTTTCAGACTCGCGGGTAGCTGTTACTTTTCCGTTTTCTGGCGCAACAGAAACCATTGTTACCTTTTTGCCTAACCAATTGGTAGATTCAACGCCTTTTGTGGTTGAACAGCTTATTGCTACAGCCGAGAAAGCCAATAGCGCAATCATTTTTTTCATATATTATTTACCGTTATAATTATTCATTGCATTGTTTAAACCCGCCAAAGCAAATTCTTTTACCGCTTTGGAAACCATGTCTAAACGTTCTTTTAAAGCCGTTGTTTCTTCATCGCTCCAATCGCCCAAAACATAATCAACTTGTTGCCCTTTTTTAAATTCGTCTGATATTCCGAAACGCAAACGCGGATATTCCGAACTGTTCAAAATCAGCTGGATATTCTTCAAACCATTGTGTCCGCCGTCTGATCCTTTTGGTTTAATTCGAATCGATCCGAAAGGTAAATTTAAATCATCTGTAATAATTAAAATGTTTTCTTTGGCAATTTTTTCTTTATCCATCCAATATTGTACTGCCTTACCTGATAAATTCATGTAAGTATTTGGTTTTAAAAGAAGTAACACTTTGTTTTTTACTTTTATCTGGGTTAACGATCCCAATTTTACTGTTTCAAAAGTTGCACCAGCTTCATTCGCCATAAAATCAACAGCTTTAAAGCCAATATTGTGGCGCGTGTTTACATATTCGGCTCCAATGTTTCCTAATCCAACAATTAAATATTTAGTCATAATGTCTGTGTTTGCTTGCGCGCGCGGTTTTGTAAACCACTTTGTTAAAAAATTCATTGCAAATGTATTAACTAATGGGTAATTTAGAACAAAACAAAGCAATTTATGGATCACATACAAATAATTTGGGAATTTGTAAAAGAATGGTATTGGATTCCTTTAACCCTGATAAATACCACCGCTTTTATTACCATTTTAGTTGAAAACGGCAAGCCCGAAAAAACCATTGCTTGGTTAATGGTTATTGTGTTCCTGCCTTTTTTTGGAGTTGGTTTGTATTATTTTTTCGGACAGAAATTTCAAAAAGAAAAATATTTTAAAAAGTTAGACAACCGCTACAAAGTTAAACTAGAAGAACGTTGGAACGATTTAAAACCTTTTATAAGCAACGAAATTAAACTTACCGAAACGTATGACGATCATTTAAACGATGTTTTTGAATATCTGGCGCATACACAAACGTCAATTCCAACATCAAACAACAACGTGGAACTTTTAATTAATGGCGAAGAAAAATTTGCATTGTTGCTGGAAGATCTTAAAAACGCCAAACACCACATTCATATTGAATATTACATTTTTGACGAAGATGAAATTGGATCGCAGATTTTAGCCATTTTAGTCGATAAAGCAAAACAAGGAATTGAAATCCGTTTAATTATTGATGACTTTGGATCATCGCCTTTTGCAAAACGCAAAGCTCATTATGAAAACTTGGGTATTCAGTTTGAAATTTTCCTGCCCGTGCGATTTTCATCACTCGCAAACAGCAATTATAGAAACCATAGAAAAATCATCGTTATTGATGGATTAATCGGTTATGTTGGCGGTATCAATGTATCAGACAAATACATTAATCCGAATAAATTCAACCTGTATTGGCGCGATACGGCGATAAGAATTCATGGCGATGCCACCAAAATGCTACAAGCACAGTTTTGGTTGCACTGGCAAAGTATTTCGGCAAATTCGTTTACCTTGAATTATAAATATCTGCCGGAAATGCAAACGGTTTTTGAAAAGAAATTACCAATGACATTTGCTTTTTCATCGCCCGGAAATACGCCGCCGTACGTTATGGAATCGATGATTTTAAGTATTTCGGCAGCGCAGAAAAGCATTCAATTGTGTACACCTTATTTTATTCCGACAGATTCTTTTAAAACAGCTTTGCTAATCGCGGTTTCAAAAGGTGTCGATGTTTCGCTGATGCTTCCGTCAAGAGGAGATTCTTCGGTTGTTCAGGCAGCATCGTTATCATTCTTAAAACCTTTTATGGAACGCGGAATGAATGTTTTTTTGTACGAAAAAGGATTTATGCACGCAAAAACCATCTGCATTGACGGATTATTGAGTTACATTGGAACCACCAATTTAGATTCGAGAAGTTTCTTGATAAACTTTGAACTTTCTGCCGTTGTTTTAGATAAAACCATTGCGAAACAATTAACCAATCAATTTGAAAAAGATGTTTTGGTAAGCAAGCGTTTTACCGCAGATTTATGGAAAAACGAGAAGTGGTATTACAAGGCATTTGCATCAATCTGCAGGTTGTTGGCGCCTTTGTTATAATAGTTTTTCAATCCGCATGCCTGCAATCTGTTGCATTCCGGTTGGTTTGGTTACATGATCGTATTTCGGACTTTTGTTGATATCGATATTCGATGTCGGTAAAATTTTAACCCAGAGAGAAATTTCATCATTTTTCTGCAATTGTACTTCGGTTGGCGCAATTAAAAGTCCGGCAGCAACATCAAAATTTCCAAAACTGAATCGAAATTCAGTTTTACCCAAAATTTCTTCGTTAGGCGATTGCGGATTTTTAATCAGATACAATTCCATGTGAATACTGTCTTTAGACGAACTGCCCATTACGCCCGGATTAATGTTCGCAAACGCAGAAACTTCAAACGTTCCCGATGACGAAATAGTGATTTTATCATTTAAAAACTGAGTAATTTTATTGTAAACTACATCAACCGGTTCAAACTTTAACTGTTGCATAACCGACGGCGTGTTTTCCAGATGAATGCTTCGGATGCTTCTAATATAAAACGATTTTTCCTGTGCAAATCCGCTAAATCCAACCAACAAAATTAAAACCTTAATAATATCTTTGAAACCCATCTTGATCGCTGATTAATTTTATGTTCATAGAAAACGACGTGCAGTTTTTGTTTTTACGGTTACAGCCAATTTCGCAACTCAACAGCACGTTCCCCAACAAACCGGCACTAATTGCAGGTGCAATAACGGCATCTTTTTGTAGATAAACTATGGTTGGATACACTTCAATCCGTGAAAACTCATCCTGATTTTTCTGATCGAACGATTTCCGCGTTGCCGCCACATACTGCTCTACTCCTTCTGCAATTTGAACAACGCCAAAATTCACTCCGCCCCTGTTAAACTTTATGACACTTGTGTTTGGATTAAAATGGAACGATGCCGAAATTTCGTAATAGCCGTTTTCAGGAATCGTTAATTTTTGTGTGGTTTCATCGATCACAAATAAGCTGTTTGATACAATTTCCTGCTTATCCATTTTTATGTAGTGAAATGTTTTATCGGTTCCCGGACGCAGGTTAAAAAATTGCTGCTTATGGGTTTTGTAGCTGAACGATTCTTGCGAGAAGCCAACCAACGGAAAAAGCATCAAAAACAAAAAAAATCTCATGCTGTTTTCTTTCAAAGATACAAAAATTAAAAAACTCATTTATTTCCGTCAAGACCTCACAGGTTTTAAAAACCGGTAAGGTCTGATAATAAAAAAAAATGCAGCTAAAATTAGCTGCATTAATCACTTTATATAAATAGAAAAAATTACTCTACACCGCCACCCATTGCTTTATACAACTGTATGTTGGCATTCCACAAATTATACTGCGTGGTAATAATGTTCAACTGCGCATTTAATTCGCTTTCTGTTGCCGTTAAAACCTCCAGATAATTTGCCATACCGTTGTTTAACAATTCTTGCGAATAGGTAACCGCCGATGTATAAGCTTCGGCTTCCTGCTGTTTTAAAACCAGTTTCTTTTTGTTGATATCGATTGCATACAACGCATCAGAAATTTCTTTGCTGGCATTTAAAACACTCTGTTTATAATTTAAAAAAGCTTTTTCCTGATTAGACAAACTGATTTCATATTGTGTACGAATTTGTCTTCCGTTTAAAACAGGTTGAGCAATTCCGGCTACAATGCTTGCAAAAAACGACGTTGGATCGAACAATTTTTCAAATTCAACCGATTGTAATCCGCCACTTGCCGTTAATTTTAATGTAGGATAAAAACTTGCTTTGGCAACATTTGTCAATTCAAACGCGTTTCTAAAACCTAATTCGGCAGCCTGAATATCGGGTCTGTTGTTTAATGTTTCAATCGACACACCTTCTTCTGTATCAACATTCAACTGCAAATCGGTAAAAGATGATCGCTCTATTTCTTTAGGAAACATTCCTTCTAAAATACTTAACGAATTTTCTTGAATTTTGATGTTATTTTCGATATCTAACAACAAAGCCTGCGCGCTTAAAACCTGTGCTTCGGTTTGCTTAACGGCAACTTCGGTAACACGTCCGGCATCTTTCAATGCTTTATTGGTTTCTAAACTTTTGCCTCGGTTTTCAATTGTTTTCAAGGCAACTTTCTTTTGGGCATCTAACGCTAATAAATTATAGTAGTTTGATGCTACCATTGAAATAAGTTCCGTTTTTACTGCCTGATGTGCCGCAACGGTTTGCAGATACGTAGCTTCGGCTGCCAGTTTTTTACTGGTGATTTTCCCCCAGATATCAGCCTCCCAACCTAAAGTTCCGGTGATATCAAACTGATCTAATCGCTGACGCTGGCCTAAAATTCGACCAAACTGTGTATTGATCGAGTTTACCGAATGCGTATAGTTTGTACCGATAGAAAATGTTGGCAAATGCCCCATTCTGCCTTGCGACAGATACGATTGCGCCTGATTGATGTTTTCTAACGCCACACGAATATCCAGGTTATTATCTAACGCGGTTTGAATGTGCTGTTGCAAAGCGGCATCGGTAAAAACCTGTTGCCAAGGTAATACATTTTGCACGGCACTGTCTTTAACAACCTCGTTTGTATTAAACGATGCATTTTCCCAGGCATTCGGTTTTTGATAATCTTTTGTAGCAATACATGATTGTAACGAAACAGCTGTAATTGCCACAAAGGCTGTTTTATATATAGTTTTCATATTTATTCTTGAATTGCTTTTTGATCGAATATTACTGGTTTGATCTTTTCTTGTAATGCTTGGAAAATAACAAACAATACAGGAATTACAAACACTCCTAAAATGGTTCCGATTAACAAACCAAACGCTGCACCCGTACCAATTGATCGGTTACCAATGTATCCAACACCGCCTGCGAAAACCAAAGGCATTAATCCTAAAATAAAGGCGAACGATGTCATTAAAATTGGACGTAAACGTGCTTTTGCTCCGTCAATTGCCGCTTGCACAATAGTTTCGCCATGTTTTCTTCGCTGTAACGCAAATTCCACAATTAAAATGGCGTTCTTGGCGAGAAGTCCAACGAGCATTACCAGCGCAATCTGGAAATAGATGTTATTCTCTAATCCTGCGACTTTTTGCGATAAGAAAGCACCCATAATACCTGTTGGCAACGATAAAATTACTGCGAATGGTAACATATAACTTTCATACTGTGCTGCCAAAATGAAATAAACAAACACGATACACAATGCAAAAATTAAGATGGTTTGCGAACCTGCGTTGATTTCTTCACGAGTTAACCCGGTAAAATCAACACCATAATTTGTAGATAATGTTTGTTGTGCAACTTCTTGTACGGCTTTAATAGCATCACCCGAAGAATAGCCCGGTTTTGGAGCTCCGGAAACGTTTGCCGATGTAAATAAGTTGAAACGGTTAACAGATTGCGGCCCATACACTTTTTCTAACGTTACAAACTGACTTAACGGTGCCATTGCGCCTGTTGATGTACGAACGAACATTCCGTTTAAGCTCGAAATATTTTTACGATCGCCCGGTAAAGCCTGTAACATTACACGGTATTGTTTACCAAAACGCGTAAAATCGCTTACGTAATTACCACCAATGTATCCTTGCAAAGCAGAAAATATGTTACTTACCGATACACCAGATTGTTTTGCACGAACGATGTCCAAATTAATTTCGTACTGTGCGTAATTGGTGTTGAACGGCGTTTGCGCATACATAATTTCCGGACGCTGCATTAAAGCGGAGATGTATTCTTGCGTTTTTTTATCGAATTCTTTTAGATCTCCACCCGATTTGTCTAACAGTTTCAATTCAAATCCACCCGAAAAACCAAATCCTGGAATACTTGGTGGTTGAAAGAAAATCATTTTAGCTTCTGGGAAATTTTTACCGGCTAAACCAAAAAGTTGTCCAATTGCTGCATCGGTTGATGTTTCGTCAGTTTTACGTTCAGAAAAAGGTTTCATTTTTATCATTAAGAAACCGTAGTTAGATCCTGATCCGGAAATAATGCTTCGACCAGAAATAACCGTTACCGATTCTACTCCAGGAATTTTTTCTGCCTGTTTAGAAAATTCTTTTTCCAATTTATATACACGGTCAACCGAAGCACCTGCAGGCAATTCTACGTTACCCATGATAAATCCACGGTCTTCACTAGGTACAAAACCTGCCGGCATTGTTTTATTTACCAGATATGTTCCGCCTAAACAAGCCAATAGAATGGCAAACGACACCCATTTATGTTTGAATAAAAACTTGAACGATCTACCGTATTTATTGGTCATTGCATTGAACGAATTGTTAAACGCATCGAAAAATCGTTGAATAAAATTACGTTTTTTACCATGTGTCGCATCATGCTGTTTTAGGAACAATGCACACAAAGCCGGACTTAACGTTAACGCGTTTACTGCCGATATAGCAATTGCAACGATAAGCGTTACACCAAACTGTTTATAGAAAACTCCCGTCGGTCCGCTAATGAATGTCACGGGAATAAACACGGCACACATTACTAAGGTAATAGAAACAATGGCACCAGAGATTTCGCTCATGGCATTGTTTGTGGCTGTGTGGGCATCCTGACCCGTTTCTTCCATTTTTGCATGCACGGCTTCCACTACCACAATGGCATCATCTACCACAATACCAATGGCGAGGACAAGCGCAAACAAGGTTAAAAGGTTTAGCGAGTATCCGAATAAATTCAAGAAGAAGAATGTTCCTATGATCGATACCGGCACCGCAATTAACGGTACTAATGTTGATCTGAAATCTTGTAAAAAGATATAAACCACCAAGAAAACCAAGATAAAAGCTTCAATTAATGTAGTTACAACTTTATCGATCGAAGCATCTAAAAACTCGTTAGAATCCAGATTGATTTTATACTTAATTCCTTCAGGTAGATTTTTCTCGATGATGTTTAATTCCTTCTTAATATCGTTGATGATATCTTGCGCGTTTGATCCCGGCGTTTGATAAATAGCCATTGCCACCGCAGGATTTCCGTTTAATTCTGAATATCCTCCATAGGTTTGCGAACCTAATTCAATTTCAGCAACATCCTGTAAACGCAGCACCTGACCATTATCTAACGATTTTATAACGATATCGCCATACTGTTCTTCAGTTTTATATTTACCGCTGTATTTGATGATGTATTGGAACGATTCACCCGAGTTTTCTCCTAACTGACCCGCAGCTGCTTCTAACGATTGTTCGTTAATTGCTGCACTAACATCGGCAGGAACCAAACCGTGCGCCGCCATTTTTGTAGGATTCAACCATATACGCATTGAGTAGTTTCTTGCCCCGAAAACCGACGCATCTCCTACTCCGTTAACCCTTTTAATTTCGGGAATAACGTTAATGTTCATATAGTTTTGAATATACGTAGCATCGTAATTTTTACTTTCTGAATAGAACGATAAAAACATTAACGACGACGTTTGCTGTTTTTGCGTTGTTACACCTGAACGCGTAACCTCTGTTGGTAACAAAGGCGTAGCACGTGCCACACGGTTTTGTACGTTTACCGCAGCAATATCGGGATCGATCCCTTGTTTAAAAACTACCTGAATTGATGCAGATCCATCGTTACTGGCTGTTGATGTGATATAATCCATACCTTCAACACCATTGATCTGTTCTTCAATAGGTACAATAACACTTTCTAACACCGTTTGCGCATTTGCTCCGGGATACGAAGCTGCTACCTGAACGGTTGGCGGTGCAATATCCGGGTACTGAGTTACGGGCAATACCGTTAACCCCAAAACACCCAGAATTACTATTAAAATAGAAATAACTGTAGATAGTACAGGTCTTTCAATAAACGTTTTTAGCATAATAATTTAAATTAAAAAACAGGTTTTACAGCGTTAACAATGGTATCGAAATTTGCAGTTTTAGGCTTAATTGCCATTTTGTTTTTTAAAGATCCAACACCGCTAACCACAATAACATCGCCTTCTTTAATTCCTTGTTTTACAATAATCATGTTGTCTACACGAGCCGTAACATCTACAACTGTTGAAACAACTGTATCTTTAACTACTTTGTAAACATTGATTTTTCCTTGTTGTTCGTAAGACGCTACTTCTGGCACCACCAAAACATTGGTATATTTTTTAGGTAAACGAATGGTTCCGCTGTTTCCGTTACTCAACAATTTGTTAGGATTTGAAAAAGCTACACGAAATTGAACCGTTCCTGTTGCAGCATCGATCTGACCTGATACGGTTTCAATCTTTCCTTTTTCAGAATAAATACTTCCGTCTGCCACTTCTAATTCAACCTGTGGTAAATTTTTGATTTTTTCTCCTAATGATGTTCCGGGTGCTTCATTCAAAAACTGAAAATATTCTTTTTCGTTCATTGAAAAATATGCGTAAACCGAACTGATATCAGCAATGGTTGTCAATGCCATTTGATCTGTTGGTCCAACCAAACTTCCTTTCTTTAAAGGTAATTGACCAACAATCCCGCTTATTGGCGCGCGCACAACCGAATAATCTACATTGGCGCTTGCACTACCAAAATTAGCTTTTGCCTGTGCCAGCATACTTTTTGCCGATGCAAGATTTGCTTTTGCTGTTTCTAACTGCACATTGCTTATGATGTTTTTCTGAACTAGCGGAATCAATTTATCAACTTCAACCTGCGCTACATTTACATTTGCCTGTGCAACCGCGATTCCCGATTTTGCAGCACTTGCCGTTTCGGTTAAATTGTTTGCCTCTAGCTTAAACAAAGGCTGTCCTTTGCTTACTACCTGACCTTCGTGCACGTAAACTTCCTGAATATATCCTTGAATTTTTGCGCGAACATCGTTATTTATTTTTCCTTGAATAGTAGCAGGAAAAGTAGTGTATCCAACCACATCTCTTGTAGTTGCAGCAACCACATCTAAAGCAGGGGCAACTGCTTGTGGAGCTTCTTCTTTTTTAGAACAACCAATTGTGGCTGTGCTTATTAGCACCATAAAAAGGGCTTTAATGGTATTATTCTTCATTTGGTTTAATATGGAGTTTTAGGTTTTGAATTGTTTTTTCTATTGAATTTATTGCATCGTCTAAATGCAGAATGTAAAAATTAAATGCTTCTGGTTTGAAAAGTGTGGTAGCGTTTGTTCTTTTGTATTCGCGAATTTTGGTATACACTTTTTTTTCTTCGGTTAATCGTTCCTTAACATCTTCCATTCGTTTTAAGAAAAGATTTCTGTTGATTCTGAAGTACCGTTTACGCTCGTTTTCTTTTTTGTATTGTTCGATAAAATTCATTTCGATCAACGTATTCAAGCTGTGCGAAATGGAACTTTTGCTTGATTGAAATATTTCCAGCAAATCATCGAACGACAAACCGTCTGTACAATTATTGAACACCAGCAAAGCATAAACGCGTGCTGTTAAGGGTTGCATTTTATGAAATCGCTCGTAATGTGCAGAAGTTTCTTTAAACAAATCGAGTTCTAATACCTTATGCATGTTAATTTTTTGTGCAAATTTAGTTTTAGTTCGGCAATCACCGAACTAAAACTTGTTAATTTTTTATTAAATCTAAATTAAACAATTGTACTGAACGCTTAATTATTTGATTGTTTTATCATTACAACTAAATCCTTATTTATGTGATAAAAAACAT
>JAVXSC010000056.1:0-13477 GCA_036643355.1 Myroides sp. | reverse complement strand
CTTAAAAAAGCCTAAATCGTTTAAAGCTGTTAAACTAATGGCAAAATCGCCAATTCTGGTTCCAATCACTAAATCGTCTTCTTCAACCGAAAAAACGCCAAAAGGTATGTTTTGTATAGGGAAATCACTTGCCGGAGCAACTTCTAACCACGATTTTAAGCTAGGATTGTTAGCAGGTATATTCATAGTTTTAATTATTTTTTGTTCTAATTAGATTACTTATGCGAATATAACAATGATTTTTTATAAATTTGAGTTCAATTTAAAGAATTAATAGAAATGCAACGCGACGAACAAATCTTTGATTTAATATTAGACGAGCAAGAAAGACAAGTTAATGGTTTGGAATTAATTGCTTCGGAAAATTTTGTAAGCGACCCGGTAATGGAAGCTGCAGGATCGGTTTTAACCAATAAATACGCAGAAGGATATCCCGGAAAAAGATATTACGGCGGCTGTGAAGTTGTTGATATTGTTGAACAAATTGCTATAGACAGAGCCAAAACTTTGTTTAATGCAGAATACGTTAACGTACAGCCACACTCGGGTTCGCAAGCTAATACGGCGGTTTATGCAGCGGTTTTAAAACCAGGAGACAAAATTTTAGGTTTCGATTTATCGCACGGCGGACATTTAACGCACGGTTCTCCGGTTAACTTTTCGGGTAAATTATATAACCCTGTTTTTTATGGTGTTGATGAAGCTACCGGATTGATTAATTACGATAAAATTGAGGAAGTTGCAAAACGAGAAAAACCACAATTAATTATTGCAGGTGCATCGGCTTACTCTCGTGATATGGATTTTAAACGTTTCCGTGAAATTGCAGATACTGTTGGTGCTTTGTTAATGGCAGATATTTCTCATCCGGCAGGATTGATCGCAAAAGGATTGTTGTCTGATCCACTTCCACATTGCCATATCGTTACTACAACTACGCACAAAACTTTGCGTGGTCCTCGTGGTGGAATGATTATGATGGGTAAAGATTTTGAAAATCCGTTTGGTTTAAAAACGCCTAAAGGTGAAACACGTATGATGTCTGCTTTGTTAGATTCTGCTGTTTTCCCAGGAAATCAAGGTGGTCCGTTAATGCACATTATTGCAGCGAAAGCGGTTGCTTTTGGCGAAGCTTTACAAGATGAATTTCTGCATTACATTGTTCAGGTTCAAAAAAATGCAGAAGCTATGGCAAGCGCATTTTTAAAACGCGGTTATAACATTATTTCAGGCGGAACTGATAACCACATGATGTTGATCGATTTACGCAACAAAAACATTTCGGGTAAAGAAGCTGAAAATGCTTTGGTTAAAGCCGAAATTACCGTTAATAAAAACATGGTTCCGTTTGATGATAAATCTCCGTTTGTAACATCGGGAATTCGTGTGGGAACTGCAGCAATTACAACACGTGGTTTAATTGAAAGCGATATGGAAACTATTGTTGATTTAATTGATCGTGTTATAATGAATCATACAAATGAAGAAATGATCGAGCAAATTGCTGAAGAAGTTAACGAAATGATGAGCGAACGCGCAATGTTTGTTTTTTAACAAATTATTTTTATAAAAAGTTAAAGAGTCACTAAATGTGGCTCTTTTTTTGTTAGTTGTGTAACAAAATCTTAATTTTCGCAACAAACACTTAAAATCCTTTTATGAAAAACATTCTACTTGCACTACTACTCTTTTTAAACATCTCGGTTCAGGCACAACAATTGGTTCAGGGAATTATTAAAGATACCGAAACCAACAAACCTATTCAATATGTAATGATTATTGGAAATGTATCCGGAAAAAGCACGGTTACGAACAGCGAAGGGCGATTTCAATTTAATCTGCCTGTACAAGATTCCAAACTAATCATTAAACATTTAGATTATTTTACACAGGAATTGTCAGCAAAAGACAAAAAATCATTCAATGTTCAAATGCAGTCTTCTACCGAATCGTTAGAAGAAATCGTTATCTTAAAAACATCAATAAAAGACGAAATTGAAAAAGCGATTAAAACATCGCAGGAAAAATTCTCAAAGAATTTAAAATTGAATACTTTTTACCGCGAACTTCTTTACATAAACGGAACAATGTATCAGTACGAAGATGCTGAAATTGATTATCACTTACAATCTATCAATAAAAATAATGTAATTGTAAATGAAAGCCGAAGCGTAAAGTTTTCTAATGAAGAATCTAAAAAATTTGATTCGATATCTTTAGTTGGATATTATTGGGGCGATTTAAAGGAGCGCGTTTCTAATGAATTTGATTTTAAACTGATAAAAAATATCATTTCAGATAAAGAATACGATTTGTACATTACCGCTAAAACCGCTGCAGATGGAACAGAATTGTATGTTTTAAATTTTAATCCGATTGACAATGCTAAAAAAGCTACACTTTCAGGAACCATGATTTATGGTGCACAAGATTATTTAATTAGGGAAGTTAAAGCCAACTTATCTGAAAAATTCATGAATAATAATGAATTTACTCAGCAAAATAATCACCGTTTTAAGCGCAGTTTTTATAACCGAACCACTATTTTTAATCTATACAACAACAAATACTCGTTAACCTATACTTCTTACAGAATTTTTGGAGTTTCGCAGGTTATGAATCAGTTAACAAAAGTTGGTGGATTTGTTGAACTTTTGGTAGATTCAGTTGATGAAAATCCAGCAAAACCAAAAAGTGAAAATTTTTATACTGAAAGTAAACTTACCCGATTAGGCAAAAACTACAAAACAAAATATTGGGAAAAATTTAATGTAGTACCACTGACTTTTAAAGAAGAACAAATGCTTAAAGAGATTAATAAATAAAATCTTATATTTTAACTATCGTAATATTCTAAATCTCTCTGCGCAATCGCTGTAGGCTCGCTGTCTTCTGGTTTACCTTCCATATAGATATAGCACTTTACCCAGTTGTTGTATTTGTCGTATTCGTACTTGTAATAAATAGAATTAGGTAATTCAAAATGACCGCCGCCAAGATATTGGTTAGGATAACTTTTAACATATTTCTTTTCTATAATATCTCCGTTTTCATTATGATAAAAAATCATTGTTGGTGTTACGTGTTCGACACCGCGCATAGAAGATTTTATAAAACGGGTACGCTCTGTTACATATTCCTTTTCGGGATGATACACATATTTTTCGAATGCCAAAGTATCATTACAACCGTAATACGTAACTTGTGTCATACGATCTTTAATATCGTATTCGTATGCAGCATGAAGGTCAGGACAAAAGCCTGTCTCCGTATCTAAAAAATGAAAAGGGATCGGATTTTTTTGTTTTGCTCGTATATGGAGTTGTTTAATATTATCACGGTCGTCATAAGTATATGTACTTTCCATATAAGGGTTTGCTCCTTCATCTATCTGTGTTTCTTTTATAATTCTACCTTTATCATCAATGCCGTAAGTGTATTTGTAAATTAAGTTGTTGCCTGTTTCCGTTAAAACAGTGAAACTTGGTTTTATAATTACCTCGTAATCATTTACAGGGTAAATTTGTCTTTTTTTTATCTTTAACTTTTTTTTATCTTTCCAATCTTCCTCATCATAAGTGTAAACTGAAGCTGTTTTGTAATTCAATTCTGACTTGCCAAAATATGATTTATCTTTATCCATTCCCACATGCTGAATCATTCTTCCTTGTTTGTCAAACTCATTAAAGACACCACTTCCTAATGCTTTTCTATTATGACGCATAAAATTATCTCTTGCAATATTTTGTATATTTCGATTTAGTGTAACTGTAGAGGGAATAGCATCTTTAACATATGTGTAATACCAAAAAGCAGACTTTACCGGACCATGATAATTATTTATATACGCTGATGAACGTTTATAGTCCAGCATAGCATTTTCTGTGAATGCTTGCGAATGGGCAATTTGCCCACACATTATTAATAATAATATGTATTTAATTTTTTTAAACATTTTTAGTCTTTTACAATATCAAATAAAGTTCGTACCGGTATTTTTTCTATTTAGAGTTTTAATTTACAAATAAAAAAAGAGAGTTTTACAAACTCTCTTTTTTTCTGAATAACTGATTTTCTTTAAGAAGCGTTGCAACCGTTTCCGGTACGTCACTTTCCCAACTGTCATCGTTTTCTTGTATTTTTTTAAGCACTTTGTGCGAGAATATCTTTAAATTTTTCAGTTCAAAATTTTCAATATCAATAATCTGATCACGTTGTTTGAAATAATTGTAAATAGGTTTCAACGTTTCGTCGTGTAATTCTATATTTTCGGCAGTAATAACTTCTTCTTTTTCGTTTAAAAACGGATATGCATAAATTTCCAATCCGTGTTTAAACAATCTTCCCAAACCTTCAAACAAACCACCTGGTAAATTGGTGTAATGTTTGGCATCAAAAATTTCAATTAAACTCGGAATTCCAATGGTAAGCGCAATTTTTTCTTGTGAATAATTCCAAATATAATCTACTGCCTTAAAATATTCTTTAAAGTTCGATATCATAACCGTATGTCCCAAAGCACAAAGTAATTCTGCTCGATCAAGAAAATCCTGCTCATCAACTTCGCCCAAAGCTAAAAGGTTGTTCAAGGTAATTTCAAAAATAACCGCCGTTTTATCAATCGATAACTGATTTTTACTTAAAAACTGATTCAGCGATTTTTGATACATATTAATGTTCACAATAGTCACCGGACGAAAACTACCGCGTAACAACAACACATTTTTTCTGAACAAAGTGTTTGCAGGCAGAATATTTTGTCCGTTTGGTCCAAACATAACCGCATCTGCCATTCCGTTTTTTACTAAAAACAAACTCATTAATCGGTTATCGACATTTTTAAATGCCGGACCCGAAAAATTAATGGTATCAATTTCTAACTGATCTTTATCTAAATGATCGTATAAATTGTAAATCAGTTTTTTAGGATCATGGTATTGATAAAACGCGCCATAAATTAAATTTACACCAAGTGTTCCTAACGTTCGCTGTTGTTGCAAAACATCGTTTTCTTTGAACTGAATGTGAATAATAATCTCGTTGAATTCACCGCCAGCTTCGTTCTGAAAACGAATACCAACCCAACCGTGCCCTTTAAATTTCTTGGCAAAATCTATTGTAGCAACCGTATTGGCGTAACTAAAGTAAATTCTGTTTGGATTTTCGGTATGATCTAAACGTTCTTCCAAAAGCTGCACTTCGTGATCAAGCATTTTGTGCAAACGGTTTTCGGTAACGTAACGTCCGTCTGGTTCAGTAGTATAAATGGCATCGCTAAACTGTTTGTCGTATGCCGACATTGCTTTTGCAATAGTTCTTGAAGCCGCACCAGCTCTAAAGAAATGACGAGCCGTTTCTTGCCCGGCACCAATTTCAGAGAAAGATCCGTATATATTTTTGTTTAAATTAATTTTTAAAGTTTTGTCAGATAAGGCTTGTTTTTGATCTGTAACTCGATCGCCCTGTAATACTAAATCGTCTGCAAAAATATTGCTCATATTTCTATTATTGTTTGACTATAAAATTACTAAATTCATTTTTAATGTGCTATTTTTGTAAAAAAGAATCTTAAGTGAAAATACATTTTTTAGGTACAGGTACATCGCAGGGCATTCCGGTTATAGGAATTAAACATCCTGTTTGCTTAAGTACCAATCTAAAAGATAAACGTTTGCGATCATCAATTTTAATTGATTGGAACAACACAAAAATCTTAATTGATTGCGGTCCCGATTTCAGACAACAGATGTTGCGAATTGATAACGACGCGTTAGATGCTATTTTATTTACCCACGAACATGCCGATCACACTGCTGGTTTAGACGATATTCGCCCTTATTGTTTTATGGAAAGTAAAGCCATGCCCGTTTATGCGCAAAAGCGTGTTGTTGAAAGTTTGATTCGCAGGTTCGATTATATTTTTGAAACAACAAACAGATATCCGGGAGCACCTTCGATCGAAATTCACGAAATTGAAGCTTACAAAGATTTTTCTGTTAACAATAAAGTAATAAAACCTTTGCTGGTAAACCATGGATCTTTACCTATTTTAGGTTATCGATTTGAAAATTTCGCCTATTTAACCGATGTTAAAACGCTTGATGAAGCCACTTACAAACAGTTAGAAAATTTAGATGTTTTGGTAATTAATGCCTTGCGCATTCAGGAACATCCTACCCATAATAATTTAACCGAAGCTTTAGAACATATCAGTAAAATAAAACCTAAAAAAGCCTATTTAACGCATATTGGGTTTCAACTGGGTTTTCATGACGAAATTGAAAATATTTTACCCGAGAATGTTTTTTTAGCTTATGACCAACTAATTTTAGATATTTAATGAAACGTATTTATTTATATTTGTTTATATTTTCTCTTATAATTAATATCTTTTTAATTGTAAATGATTCGAAAATATTGAAGGCAAAAGACCAACATATTGAAAGTTTAGAAAAAAGACTGAAACGTTCACAAGATTCATTAAAAGTAATCGAGAAAAGAATAGTAACCAATCAATCTTAAGAATATGAAACGAAACATATTAGGTATTTTAATACTAGGATTTCTTACTTTTTCGTGTACTAAAGAGAAAGATAAAACAGATGCTCTTAACACGGTAATGGTAAAAGATTCTTTGGAAATGTATAAGAAATTATATGACGAAGCAGCCTATTTTTCTATAGATAAAAACGAAAATGCACAGAAACAGTTCGCTCCGCAAGAAGTTGAAACCGTTATGGCAAAAGTAGTTCAAGATTTTAGTGTATTAAATCAGCAAGAAAACGGGAACCCGTTATTACCCGTTGATTCTACAGGAAAACCTACCAAAGTAAATAAAATGTCGGTTGTTAATAACAAGTGGTTAATTATTGATTTCTTTGGAGAAGGCATTATAGGCGAATTAATCATTAAGTACGATTACAGTCCCGATAAAACAACCGAATTTACCGTATTAGATACCGTATTATATTAAAAAAGTTTCCAAATTTGGAAACTTTTTATTTTTCTATAAACGCTTTTAAATCGTAAAAGTTTTGTGGTGCTACACCATGACCCACCGGATATTCTTTATACTCAAAAGAAATCTTGAAAGGCTCTAAAAATGCCGATGATTTTCTTGCCCATTCCACAGGAATTACTTGATCTACCGTACCGTGCGATCCGAATATCTTTAAATGATTGTATGCAGAAACATCGGGTTTTTGTGTCATAATTTCTGGGTTAAAATAACCACTTAAAGCAGCAACTTTATTAATTTTTTCAGGATAAGTAACCGCAATGGCATAACTTAAAATAGCACCCTGACTAAAGCCAACCAAGTTTACATTTTTAGTATCAATAGGATATTTTGCTGCTAATTCATCAATAAAATTAACCAATAAATCTCGAGATTCAATTGCTTGATCGTTATCGCTGAATTTATTCATATCGGCATCAAAAGTAATCGCATACCAAGCAAATCCGTAAGGTGGAACTTGATAGGGAGCCTGAACCGAAACCACATAATAATTTTCTGACAATTCTGGCGCAAACGAAAACAAATCTTCTTCGTTACTGCCGTATCCGTGAATTAAAATAATCAGTGGATTTTGTTCTTTAACAACCTTTGGTTCTTTTATTAAATAATTAAAAATTCCTGTCTGCATAATTAATTTTTCTTTGTAAATATTTTCTGAATAAAACCGCCAATAAAAGGAATTAGTTTGTATTCGTTAGAAACTGCTCCTGAAAAACTGTAAATCCATAAAATAAAGATAAACACGTAAAAGCCAATCAAAGTAGGCATAAACATAACCTCTGGTACAATTGGTAAAATAGCACTAATTAGTAAAAAGAGTAGAAATATTCCAACAGATTGTTTTATGTAGAAACTACCGAATTTATCTTTTTCTTCCTGGTTTATAAACCAAGCAATAACTGGTCCTAAAAAAGTTAAGTGCGCAATTATCGCAGCCAGTTTGCCGTCTTTTGAAATATTGTTTACTTCCATTAATTAATAATTAATTTATCATTATTGTAAATTCCGTAAACAAAACCTTTCATTTTATGGTTTAAAAATGCCGAGTTTTTAGATTTTGACAGAATATCATTTTTAGTAAATGTCCAATCTTTTGAAGGATCAAACAACGTTAAATCTGCTTTCGCTCCAACATTAATTCCGTTTGAATCATTCAAGAAAATTGATTTTGCCGCCTGAAGTTTTCCAACAACAACATTTAAAGGCAGAATTTCCAACAACGCACCAAAAGCCGATTCTAATCCAATAGTTCCGTCTTTCGCCATATCAAACTCCATTTTTTTATGTTCGATATCCATCGCACAATGATCCGATGTAATCACATCTATCGTTCCATCTAAAACTCCGTTGATTAATGCTTGCTGATGTTCTGCATCACGAATTGGAGGATTAACTTTAAAGCGCGTATCAAAATCGGTTAAAACAGCATCAGTCAAAACCAAATTATGAATCGCTACACTACAAGTAATATTCAAGCCTTTTGCTTTGGCTTCTTTAATCATTTCTACCGATTTTGCTGTAGAAATTGTTGGTACGTGCATTTTTCCGCCCGTATATTCTAACAAAAATAAATTTCTTGCCAAAACAATTTCTTCTGCCAATGGCGGAATTCCCTTTAAACCTAATAGTGTAGATTTAATACCTTCGTGCACAACACCTTTACCTTTAATTAAAGAATCGTTACAGAAAGCTATCACCGTAGCGTTAAAATCTTGCGTGTATTGTAAACCAATTTTCAACAAATTAGCGTTAGCAGTACTTTTTTTATAGTCGCCAAAAGCAATGGCTCCGGCATTCTGCATATCGTACATTTCAGCTAAATCGCTACCTTCTTCGTTCTTAGTAAAAGCACCAATCGGGTGTAAAGTTGTAGCAAAATTTGCCGATTTTGTTTTTACAAAACTAACTATTGACTGATTGTCTATAACTGGCGACGTATTTGGCTGGTATGCAATATGTGTAAATCCGCTTTTTGCTGCAACTGTTAAGCCGTTTGCAATTGTTTCACGATCTTCAAAACCAGGCTCACCAAACGAAACCGATGAATCCATCCATCCGCTTGAAACGTGTAAGTTTTCTAAAGAAAGAATTTCGAAATCTGTTGAGTTAATTTCTGATGCAATTTCAGCAATCACACCGTTTTCGATTTTTATATCGACTTTTTTCTGATTAAATTCACTTGAAGAATCTACAATTGTAGCATTTTTTATAACGATATTCATTGTATGAACTGTTGTGTTGTTTAAAATTGTACAAAATTAAGCATATTATTATACAAATATTATAATTTCTAGATGTTTTGTATCAATAAAAAACAAATCTTAAAAAAACACTTAAATAACTAACTTTCAATCACTAGCAAAACGCACATACTCATTTCAACACTTTCATTAGTTTAAACCATAAAAAAACAGTATATTAGCACGTTAAAATTAGAAATAAAAAAGTATAAAATATGATCTCTGAAGGGGAAAAATTAATTCCTATTAACATCGAGGATGAAATGAAATCGGCTTACATTGATTATTCAATGTCCGTTATTGTTTCAAGAGCATTACCAGATGTTCGTGATGGATTAAAACCGGTTCACCGCCGCGTATTATTCGGAATGTATGAACTAGGTGTTACAGCAAGTAAAGCACATAAAAAATCTGCCCGTATTGTAGGGGAAGTTTTAGGTAAGTACCACCCACACGGCGATTCATCTGTTTATGATGCTATGGTACGTATGGCACAAGAATGGAGCTTACGTTATTTATTGGTAGACGGACAAGGAAACTTTGGTTCGGTAGATGGCGACAGCCCTGCGGCTATGCGTTATACCGAGGCTAGAATGAAAAAGATTTCGGAAGAAATTTTAGCCGATATCGATAAAGAAACAGTTGACTTTCAGTTAAACTTCGATGATACTTTAGAAGAACCTAAAGTAATGCCAACAAAAATTCCTACCTTATTAATTAACGGAGCATCGGGTATCGCAGTTGGTATGGCTACTAATATGGCGCCACACAACCTAACCGAAGTTATTAACGGTACGCTGGCATATATTGAAAATACAGAAATCGAAATTGACGAATTACTGCAACATATCAAAGCACCAGATTTTCCAACAGGTGGAATTATTTATGGTTACGAAGGTGTAAAAGAAGCTTACAAAACCGGTCGTGGACGTGTAGTTATGCGTGCAAAAGCGAATTTTGAAGAGATTGATGGTAAAGAATGTATCATTGTTTCAGAAATTCCTTATCAGGTGAACAAAGCCGAAATGATCAAAAAAACGGCTGAACTTGTTAACGACAAAAAAATAGAAGGAATATCAACAATACGTGACGAATCAGACCGTAAAGGTATGCGTATCGTTTACGTATTAAAACGTGAAGCTGTACCAAACATTGTGTTAAACATGTTGTACAAGTTTACGCAGTTGCAATCGTCTTTCAGTATCAACAATAGTGCGTTGGTAAACGGTCGTCCGCAGTTATTAAATTTAAAAGAATTAATTCATTATTTCGTAGAACACCGTCATGAAGTGGTAACACGTCGTGCAGAATACGAATTAAGAAAAGCACAAGAACGTGCACATATTTTAGAAGGATTGATTATTGCTTCGGATAATATCGATGAAGTAATCCAAATCATCCGTAGCTCTAAAAATGCCGATCAGGCTCGCGAACGATTAATCGAACGTTTCTCGTTGTCAGAAATTCAGGCTCGTGCCATTGTTGAAATGCGTTTACGCCAGTTAACAGGTCTTGAGCAGGAGAAATTACGTGCAGAGTTTGATGAAATCATGAAGTTAATTACGCACTTACAGGAATTATTAGCAAGCAAAGAATTGCGAATGAACCTGATTAAAGATGAATTAACAGAAATTCGTGATAAATACGGCGATGCCCGCAGATCTCATATCGAATATGCAGGTGGCGAAATGAATATTGAAGATTTAATTGCCGATGAGCAGGTTGTAATTACAATTTCGCACGCAGGTTACATTAAACGTACGCCATTAAGCGAATATAAAACACAAAACCGCGGTGGTGTTGGTCAAAAATCAGCAGGAACACGCGATCAAGATTTCTTAGAACACATGTATGTGGCAACAAACCACCAATATATGTTGTTCTTAACGCAAAAAGGAAAATGTTTCTGGTTACGCGTTTACGAAATTCCTGAAGGAAGCAAACAAGCAAAAGGTCGTGCAATTCAGAACTTAATCAACATTGAAAACGACGATAAAGTAAAAGCATTTATCTGTACGCAAGATTTACGTGACCCAGAATACACAAGCAATAACTACATTGTAATGTGTACCAAACTAGGTCAGGTTAAGAAAACATCGTTAGAGCAGTATTCACGTCCGCGCCAAAATGGTATCAACGCCATTACTATTAAAGATGGTGACGAATTGTTAGAAGCAAAATTAACCGACGGAAATTCTAAAGTACTTATTGCTGCCAAAAATGGTAAAATGGTTCGTTTCGATGAATCTAAAACCCGCCCAATGGGTAGAACGGCATCTGGAGTTCGCGGTATTAAATTAGCCGATGAAAAAGATGAAGTTATTGGTTTGGTAACAGTATCCGATTTAGAATCAGAAATTTTAGTAGTTTCAGAAAACGGTTACGGTAAACGTTCGTCTTTAGAAGCTTACCGCGAAACAAACCGTGGTGGTAAAGGTGTTAAGGCAATGAACATTACTGATAAAACCGGAGCATTAATTTCGATTAATTCGGTTACAGATAACGATGATTTAATGATCATCAACAAATCCGGATTAACCATTCGTTTACGCGTTTCGGATCTACGTGTAATGGGTCGTAATACGCAAGGTGTTCGTTTAATCAACATCAAAGGAAGCGATTCTATTGCAGCAGTTGCAAAAGTTATGCGTGATGAAGACGAAGAAATTGAGATGGACGAAGAATTGAAAAAAGATCTTTTAGCAGTTGATGAAAACGATGTTTTAGAAGACGTGGTTGACGAAATTGACGAAGAAGATGACGATATTGATTTAGAAGACGAAGAAGATACAAATGAAGAATAATTTAATGATGATGAGCATGTTTTTAATAACATGCTCTTCTTCTTTTGCTCAAAAAAATGAGTTGAAAGAATTAGAAAAACTGGTAAAAAGAAACAACACAACAGAAACTGCAGCATTGTTGTCAACAGTTGAAAAAATGGTTCCACAGGCAACCGATGATCAAAAGGCAGCCTATTATTTCTTTAGAACCAAGAATTTTATCAATCTAGCAAACAGCGGCGTTGATTTTAATGAAAATCGAACAAAAGCTATTGAATCGATCAATCATTTGATTAAGTTTGAAAACGATACAAAAAGTAAAAAATATACTACCGAAGTTACCGAACTTAAAAATACACTTTTAGCCGAATTGGTTGATGATGCCATTGACACCAACCGTAATAAAGATTACAAAAAATCGAGTCGCTTGTTTGAACAGGCATATAATTTAAGCAATCTTGATACTGTTTATCTGTATCACGCGGCAAACGACGCCGTGAATGCAAAAGATTACGATTTTGCAGAAAGCAAGTTTAAAGATTTGATTAAGTTGAAATACGATGGAAAATCACAAACTTATGTCGCAACTTCACAAGCTACGGGAAAAGTAGAATCGTTTGGTTTCGATAGAAAAGCACGTGATTTGGCAGTTAAAAACGGATCGCACACACAACCTGAAACTATCTTTAACAAAAGTGCCAAAACAAGCATCTACAATAACTTAACGCATATTTTACTTAATAAGGAAAATTATTCCGAAGCCGAAAATTATGCTTTAACAGCTTACGATTTAGATAAAGACAATGTGAACAATTTGTTGAATGTTTTGTTTTTATACTATAACACCAATCGTTTAGACAGATACGAAGAGTATGCTAAAAAGGGAGTTGAGCGTTTTCCTCAAAACGAAGTATTGCTGTATAATTTGGCGATTATTAACATGAAAAATAATCAAAACGAACAGGCAACTGATTATTTAAACAAGATTTTATTGTTGAATAAAAATAATTTTGATGCGTTAAAAGCTTTGGGAAATTTAGAGCTACAGAAAGATGCGGACATAACCAACAAGATAAATGCGTTACCAAATACAACTACATCAAACAAAAAGCGTAACGATTTAATGCAAGAAAAAAGATTGGTTTATACTACTACATTAGATTATTATAAAAAAGCGCAAGCAGTTAATCCTAAAGACGAAAGTTTAAACGAATTGATTACTCAAATTCAAGATTTTTTAAAGAATAATTAAAAAACCAGGCTTCCAAATTGGAAGCTTTTTTATTGCATCACACTTTTTACATTTTAAGATGATGTATTTAAGCAAAAAAAACATTGAAATAATAAATTTCAATGGTTTTTGTGACCCGACTGGGGCTCGAACCCAGGACCCCAACATTAAAAGTGTTGTGCTCTACCAACTGAGCTATCGAGTC
>JAVXSC010000055.1:0-13490 GCA_036643355.1 Myroides sp. | reverse complement strand
AAGTATTAACACAACAGCGCTTCCTGCGTTAACATCGCAAACAATTACCGTATGTGGAGATTTAACTTACGGCACTATCGATCTAAATCAGATAAGTGGGTCAGAACTGTTATGGTATCCGTCTGCAACATCACAAACACCAATACCAAATACAGATTCTATTGTCAGCGGAACTTATTATGTATCACAGAAATTAAACAATTGTGAATCTGTACGTGTACCAATCACCGTATCAAGTGCACAAAGTACTGTTCCCGCACCAACGGCGGGTGTTCAAAACATTTGTGGTAGTGGAACTGTGTCACAATTATCAGCAAACATTTTACCTAATGCTACAGCACTTTGGTATAGTACTGCTGCATCAACTACACCATTACAACCAACAGATGTATTAGTAAGCGGAACTTATTATTTGGCACAACAAGAAGGTAACTGTATATCGCCAAAAATTCCGGTACCCGTTCGTGTAACAAACACGGCAGCTCCGGCTGTAGCTCCATTTACGTTATGTGAAGGATCAACAGTGGCAGATTTAAACCTTCCAGAACCATCCGGTATATCGCACAAATGGTTCATCAACAGTAGTTCTACTACCGAATTACCATTAACCGATATTTTAATCAGCGGATATTATTTTGTTGTTCGCGTTGAAAACGGATGTGAATCTGCAAGAACTCAAGTACAAGTTACCATTAACAACAGACCCGAAAGTCCAACAGGTACATCGCCACAGACATTCACAGATTATGCTGAAATAAGCAATTTAATTATGGATGAACCTAATGTGACCTGGTATATAACTTATGATGACGCACTGAATGGGGTTAATCCTTTAAATCAGGATATGCCATTGGTTAACGAAACAACGTATTATGCAGTAATTATCGGTGTAAACGGATGTCCGAGTTTACCTACACCAATTGAAACAGTTATTGTTTTAGGTGTAAACGATTTTGATTTAAGCAAGTTGAAATATTACCCGAATCCGGTGAATGATCTTTTAACAATTACTTACACAGATGTTATTACAAAT
Organism: Myroides sp.; assembly: GCA_036643355.1. Classification (GTDB taxonomy): domain Bacteria; phylum Bacteroidota; class Bacteroidia; order Flavobacteriales; family Flavobacteriaceae; genus Flavobacterium. The sequence continues at coordinate 12,457 of JAVXSC010000055.1, read as the reverse complement.
GTAGAAGTGTTTGATTTAAACGGAAGAATGGTAATCAAACGTGATTTTGACAATCAAACTGTTCAGTTAGATTTTAGCAGTTTAAGTGCAGGAACTTATATGCTGAATATTAAAACAAAAGAAAATAGTCAATTTGTGAAAATTGTGAAGAAGTAATTCTCTTCAATAATAAAAGTAAAAGCCGTTCATAATGAACGGCTTTTTTTGTTTAAGTAGAAATACTACATATTTGCTTTAGGATCTTCACCGTATTCGTTTGGACCTTTATCGCCTTCTGTGAAAGCTAAAATCAGGTTATAGATTGGTATTAAAATGAACCAACCGCTTTTACCAACATCGTGCATTCTTCTAATAGCAACACCAATTCCTGGAAGAAGCGTAGCAAGCATATACAAACCACCAATCATGCTTAAAAAAGCCATTTCTGTGATACCTGCCAAGATTATTAAGCCGTAACCAATAACCATATTAATTAAGAAGAACCACCAATATTCAGATCTTCTTGCCCTACCGTTAAAAACGGCATAATTTTGTAAAACTTTTAAGTAATAGTTCATGATATTTTTTTAAATTTTATCAAACATAACAATTTTAACAAAATTTAACAAAAATATCTTTGGCTAAAATATCAAAATAGCATGTTAATGCGCATCTAACCAATTGCTTCCCTCGCCTATTTCAACTTCTAACGGAACTGCTAATTTAAAAGCGCTTTCCATTTCTTGTTTAATAATAGGTTTTACTTTTTCTAATTCATTTTTAGGAACATCAAAAACCAATTCATCATGCACCTGCAATAACATTTTGGTTTCTAGATTTTCTTTTATCAATCGGTTATGAATATTGATCATAGCAATTTTAATAATATCGGCAGCCGATCCTTGTATAGGCGCATTTACCGCATTACGCTCCGAACCACCACGAACCACGGCATTTTGCGAATTGATATCTTTTAAATACCTGCGACGACCCGAAACGGTTTGCACATATCCGTATTCTCGAGCAAATTCAATTTGCGTGTTAATGTATTCGCGCAATTTTGGATACGTTGCGTAATAAGCATCAATTAACTCTTTACTTTCGGCACGGTTTAAACTTGTCTGCTGACTTAAACCAAAAGCCGAAACGCCGTAAATAATTCCAAAGTTTACCGTTTTAGCATTGCTTCTTTGTTCGCGCGTAACCTCATTTAACGCAACATTAAAAACTTTTGCAGCTGTTGATTTATGAATATCTTCTTGCTTTTTAAATGATTCAATCATGTTTGGCTCTTCGCTTAAAGCGGCGATAATGCGTAATTCAATCTGCGAATAATCGGCAGAAACCAACACATGGTTTTCATCTCTGGCAACAAATGCTCTACGAACTTTTTGTCCGCGTTCGGTACGAATCGGGATATTCTGCAAATTCGGATTGTTAGAACTCAAACGTCCGGTAGCCGCAACCGCCTGCATATAATCGGTATGTACGCGACCCGTTTTAGGGTTTATCTGTGTTGGCAACGCATCAACATACGTGTTTTGCAGTTTCACAATTTGGCGCCACTCTAAAATATCGCGAACAATTTCATTATCTTTTGCCAAATCGCTCAACACTTCTTCGCCTGTTGCATATTGCCCTGTTTTGGTTTTCTTTATTTTGCCCGAACCAATTTTTAGTTTTTCAAAAAGGATGATACCTAACTGTTTTGGCGATGCCAGATTGAACTCTTCACCAGCTGTTTCAAATATTTTTGCTTGAAGATTCTGCGATTCTGCTGATAATTCTACCGAAAGTGTTTTAAGATAATCAACATCTAACCTAATTCCTTCTGATTCCATTTCGGCTAAAACAGAAACCAACGGACTTTCGATTTTATCAAACAATTCTCTTGTTTTGCTTTGATCTAACTTCGGAGCAAACGTTTCTTTCAACTGATACGTAACATCGGCATCTTCACCCGCATATTCCTTAACATCTTCTACCGAAACATCGCGCATAGATCTTTGTCCTTTGCCTTTTTTACCGATTAATTCTTCGATCGATTTTGGCTGATATTGCAAATAGGTTTCTGCCAAAACATCCATATTATGACGCATATCCGGATTTATCAAATAATGCGCAATCATGGTATCAAACAAAAAGCCTTTAACTTCTACGTTGTAATTTTTAAGGACTTTAATATCGTATTTTAAATTCTGACCGATTTTTATAATTTGATCATTCTCTAAAAACGGACGGAATAGTTCGATCAACTCTTGTGCTTCGTCTTGATTTTCAGGGAACGGAATGTAATATGCCGAGCCTTTTGCGTACGAAAACGACATGCCGACCAATTCTGCCAAATTCGCATCAATGCTGGTAGTTTCGGTATCAAAACAAACTTCGGTTTGTTCCAACAACGTTTTTACAAATAACTGTACTGCAAATTTCCCTTGAACCAACTGATAAAAATGATCGGTATTTGATAAGGTTTTGTAGTAACCTTCGTCGGTAATTTTAATTTCGGTATCGCCCGTTTCAAAAAGCGAAAATTGATCGATGCTTTTCACAGGTTGCTTGCCAATTGGTGTTGGCTGCGTCATTACAACTTCGTCTGCAAAAATTTTATCGAATTGTTCTTTCATTCTGCGGAATTCCAGTTCTTGAAAAATCGCTTCGGTTTTTTCTACATCAGGTTTATCTAATCTGAAAAATTCTTCTTCGAATTCTACCGGACAATCTAAAAAGATACGTGCCAATTCTTTTGAAAGCAGACCTATTTCTTTATTAGCTTCGATCTTTTCACGCATTTTTCCTTTTAGCTTATCGGTATTTTCCAACAGATTTTCCATTGAACCGAATTCTGCCAACAATTTCTTTGCAGTTTTTTCGCCAACGCCTGGTAATCCCGGGATATTATCAACAGCATCGCCCATCATTCCCAAGAAATCGATTACTTGCAAAGGATCATTCACTTCAAACTTTTCCTGCACTTCTTTAACGCCCCAGATTTCTATGCCGTTGCCCATACGTGCCGGACGGTACATAAAAATATTTTCGGAAACTAGCTGTGCATAATCTTTATCGGGCGTTACCATGAAAACCTGAAAACCTTCTTTTTCTGCTTTTTTTGATAGAGTTCCAATTAAATCGTCGGCTTCAATTCCCGGAACTTCGATAATCGGAATGTGCATTGCGGTTAAAATTTCTTTTATATAAGGTATCGAAATTTTAATAGCCTCTGGTGTTTCATCACGATTTGCCTTATATTCTGGGAAAATTTCGCATCGCGCCTGACTCCCGTCTTTATCAAAAGCAACTGCCAAATAATCGGGGCGTTCGCGTTTTATAACATCCATTAACGAGTTCATAAAACCCATAACCGCCGATGTATCTAACCCTTTTGAGTTGATGCGGGGATTTTTTATAAAAGCATAATACCCACGAAAAATAAGCGCGTAGGCATCTAAAAGAAATAAACGTTTCTGGTTGTTCATACTAACTGTTTCAAGAGCATCAAAAGTACAAAAAAGTTATGAGTTGTACGTTTTTAGTTCTCTGTTGAAACTAATTGCCGTGAGCCGAAAACGAAAAACTGTTAAAGTATTAAAAACGGTATTCGATAAAAAATCAAATTGGTGTACTTTTGATTCAAACTAAAACAGAATGATTCAAAAATTTATATACGTTATTCTACTTTTCATAATTCTTGGCGAAGTTTACACCTGCCACCTTATTTATAAATTCACTAAAAAAAGATCGGTTGTTTTTGCGTACCTGCTTTTACTGGTTACCATAATTGCCAGCTTGTTTTTATATTTTAAAGGCAGTGATCAATCTAAAGGGCAAACCGCAGAAAGTATGCACGTTATGGCGTTATTGCTGCTTTTTTTGTTACCAAAAATACTGATAAGTATTCCGTTGTTTTTTGAAGATATGTTCCGATTTACGCGATGGACCAGCAATAAATTTATCTATAAAAAAATCATTACAAACTCGCGCAGTAGTTTGTTGACCAAAATTGTATTAACAGCCGCTGGCTTACTTACACTTTCTATAATTTACGGCGTTTTTGTAGGGAAATATAATTTTAAAGTACGCGAAGAAACCATTGCTTTTAAAGATTTACCTGTTGGTTTTGACGGATTGAAAGTTCTGCAGATATCCGATTTACACGTAGGAAGTTGGGATAATAAAGAAGCTATTGAAAAAGGTATTGAAATGATCAATGCTCAAGAATACGATATCTTACTTTTTACAGGTGATTTTGTAAATACATTGGCAACTGAAGCCGACCCGTGGATTGAAGCATTGCAAAAGATCAAAACACCAAAGTATGGTAAATTTGCTGTTTTAGGAAATCACGATTATGGTGAATATGTAAAATGGGATACCGAAGCTGCCAAAGAAGCAAATTTTATCGCAATAAAAAACAACATTGAAAAAAGTGGATTTAAACTTCTTTTGAATGAAAACGTGGTTTTAAAAAGCAATAATGATTCTATTTATTTGTTAGGTGTTGAAAATTGGGGATTGAACTTTAAAAAAGCAGGTGATCTAAAGAAAACATCAGAAAATGTTCCAACCGATGCCTTTAAAATTGTAATGACACACGATCCGTCGCATTGGGATGCCGAGATTGTGAATCATCAACAGAAATACCAGCTTACCTTATCGGGTCATACGCACGGTATGCAGTTTGGTTTTGATATTCCGAGCGTTTTAGAATGGAGTCCGGCAGAATATATTTATCCGGAATGGGGCGGTTTATACAACAAAGGACACCAATATATTTACGTAAACCGCGGTTTTGGATTTCACGCATATTCTGGCAGAGTTGGTATTTGGCCTGAAATTACCGTTTTAGAACTAAAAAAAAGCAAATAATAAAAGGTTAATTACCGAAAAATTATAATTTTGTATTGATAGAAAAAAGAGTGATATGTCAAAATTTGGTGATTTAATAAACTCAAACATTCCGGTTTTAATTCAGTTTACTGCTGAACACAATCCCGAATGCGAGCAAATGCAACAAATTATAGAAGAGGTAGCAGTAGAAATGGGCGAAAAACTGACCATAATTAATATTGATACCATAAAAAATCCGGAACTGGTTGAAGCCCTACGCATAAAAAGCGAACCAACATTAATGGTTTACAAAAACGGCGCAATGGTTTGGCGACAGTCTGGTATTACCGATAAAAATTCGTTAGTAATGATAGCAAAAGCGTTTAATTAAAAAACATAAATAATTTATAAAAAGGAAACATCTCAATTTACGAGATGTTTTTTTATTTGTAGTTTTACAGCATAAAAATTTAGAAAATGTTTACAGTAAAAGAAATTCAAGAAGCACACGCAAAAGTAAAATCGGGTGCCGATTTTCCGAAATACATTCAGGAAATAAAAAAAATGGGCGTAACCGGTTTTGAAACCTGGGTAAAAGACAGTCATACCAATTACCTTGGAAGCAATGATTTTTCGGTACGATCAAATCCAAAATACGATGATCTAACAATTTCAGACGATTTAAATAAAGAGGAGTTTGCTCGTTTGTTAAAGATTCATCAGCAAGGCGAAACAGATTATTTTACTTTTTGTAACCATTGTGCTGAAACAGGAGTTGAAAAATGGATCGTTGATTTAGGCGCATTAACCTGTACTTATTATGACAAAAAAGGAGGTTTAGTTTTAACAGAACAAATTCCGGGTTAATTATACCATTTAGAAATTTAAAAAACTATGAAGATCGCTTACAAAATTCTTTTAGTCATATTTGTTTCTACGTTAATATCATGTAAAATAGATTGTGATTTACTTGCGAATCATCATAGAAACGAAGAGTGCTTAATAATTGTAGATGAGTTATCGCCAGCTACCACTACTACAATGTCAATAAAAGGTATTAGCATAGTAGACGGAAAGTATACTGTTTCCTCTGAAAATCATAGATGGTGGTATTTGTACAGAGATCAAATTGAACGTGGCGATACCATTATTAAAAGAAAAGGTGAACTAACTTTTAACATCCATAAAAAAGACACTATTCTTACTTATAACTGGGAATGCGAAGGTAAAGTTTATGAGTAGAATTTAAAGTTATCATATTTCGTTATAAAAAAAGAGTTCCAAATTTGGAACTCTTTTTTTATACAAAATTGTTGTTTTTAAATATATCCTGATTTATCTGATCAATGTAGTTTAAAACCTCATCTTTACCAAATTCACTTTCAGACGATGTTACAAAAAATGGTGGTACTTCTTCCCAACCATTTGCGTGTAATGCTTTTGTGTAAGCTGCCGTGTGTTTTTGGATCGATCCTTTACTTATCTTATCTGCTTTTGTAAAGATAATTCCAAACGGAACGCCGCTTTCTCCTAAATAAGTAATAAACTCCAAATCTATTTTTTGTGCTTCGTGACGAATATCAACCAAAACAAAAGCACTTACCAATTGTTCGCGTTTTTCAAAATATTCGGTAATGAATTTCTGAAAGATCGCTTTGGTTGATTTTGAAACTTTTGCATAACCGTATCCAGGCAAATCGACCAAAAACCAGTTACTGTTGATCTTAAAATGATTTATTAACTGTGTTTTTCCCGGACGGCTCGATGTTTTTGCCAGATTTTTGTTGTTGGTAAGCATATTAATCAGTGAAGATTTTCCAACATTCGATCTTCCTATAAAAGCATATTCAGGAATAGGTTCGGTTGGACATTTCTTTACATCCGAATTACTTATGATAAATTCAGCAGTATTAATCTTCATAATTACTTTATATTTCGTTTTTCAAACCACTGGTCTAAAATTTCATTAAACTCGTTTGGTTTTTCCATCATTGCAGCATGCCCGCATTTATCAATCCAAAAAAGATCCGAATCTGGTAACAGTTCGTGAAATTCTTCGGCAACATCGGGTGGTGTTACAATATCGTTTCTTCCCCAGATAATGCAGGTTGGCGTATGCATTTTCGGCAGGTCTTTTGCCATGTTGTGACGAATGGCACTTTTTGCAATCGTCAATGTTTTAATCAGCTTAATACGATCGTTAACCGTTGTAAAAACATCATCAACAATTTCTTTGGTAGCAACCGCCGGATCGTAAAAAACATCTTCGGCCTTCTTTTTTATAAACTCGTAATCGCCACGGCGCGGATAAGAATCTCCCATTGCACTTTCGTACAAACCAGAACTTCCGGTAATTATTAAGGCTTCAACAGATTCCGGGTGCATTTTGGTGTAGTACAACGCAATATGCCCGCCCAATGAATTTCCAAGTAGAATAATTTTCTCGTATTTTTTATGTTTTACAAAATCATGTACAAATTTTGCAAAAGCTTTTATATTGGTCTTTAGTATATTTAAAGTATAAATAGGTAATTCTGGTAGTACAACTTTATATCCTTTTTTAGGAAAATAATCTGATACTCCATCAAAATTACTTAAGCCGCCCATTAAACCGTGTAAAATAATAATTGGTGTACCTTCACCAATTTCAACGTATCTAAACTTTCCTTCTTCTTTTATGTTTCGCTCCATATATGCGATTTCAATTCGTACAAATATACGATATTAATAAAAAATCGTGTAAAGTTAAAGTAGTTTAATTACTAATTGATATTTAAGCTACCCAACCTAACCCTTTTAGTTATTTAAATGTTTTGCATTTTTACGTGGTAAATCTACATTTATTTTGAAAGATACTTATATATTTTTTAAGCTTGCCTAAAAATCTTTAAAAATTATTTTAATCCTTATAATCAATCACTTACAAAAACAGAACGCACAATCAAAAACTTATCAACAAAGTGGTAAAAAGTGGTAGGAAGTGGTAAAATTTTAATTACTTTTGTTTTGTAATTAATCTAATGTAGAAATTTAATGCAACCAATAGTAGGTACATACGAATGTAAAATTGACACCAAAGGAAGGGTGTTGATACCTGCTGCATTAAAAAAACAACTGATTTCTGTTGGCGATGGTTTTATTCTAAAGCGCTCTGTTTATGAGAAATGCGTAGAACTTTGGCCAATGAACGAATGGAACAAAATGTTAGAAAAATTAAACGAATTAAACCGTTTTAACCGCAAGGCAGACACCTTTATTCGCAAGTTTATGGCGGGTGTAAAGATAGTTGATATCGATGACGCCGGACGTTTGCAAATGAGCAAAGATTTGGTTGAATTCGCAAATATTTCTAAAGACGTGGTGTTTTCATCGAAAATTAACCTGATTGAAATCTGGGATAAAGATTTATACGAACAAATTGTAAACGATGAAGAAATTGACTTTGGCGATTTAGCCGAAGAAGTGATGGGAACAATAAATAATTATGGAGCATAACGAATACGAATATCACAACCCCGTACTTTTAAAAGAAACGGTTAACGGTTTAAACATAAAACCCGATGGAGTTTATGTTGATGTTACTTTTGGCGGCGGCGGACATTCTAAAGAAATTATGCGCCATTTGGGACCCAACGGAAAATTGTTTGCTTTTGATCAGGATACCGATGCGTTAGAAAATGCAATAGATGATGATCGTTTTACATTGATCAATGAAAATTTCCGATTCATAAAACGCTTTTTACGTGTGTACGGAATTAAGCAGGTCGATGGTATTTTAGGCGATTTTGGTGTATCATCTCATCAGTTCGATGTTGCCGAACGCGGGTTTTCAACTCGTTTTGATGCCGAATTAGATATGCGCATGAACCAAAACAGCAGTCTTTCTGCCTACGAAGTAATCAATGATTATGACGAAGCTGCATTAAGCAAAATGTTTTTCTCTTACGGCGAATTAAACAATGCACGCGGCTTGGCTGCAGCAATTGTAACCGCAAGAAAAGAAGAACCAATAAAAAATTCAGAACAGTTAAAAAAAATATTCTCGCGTTTTTTACCAGCGCATAAAAGCAATAAAATTTTAGCGCAGATTTATCAGGCAATCCGTATCGAAGTAAATCAGGAAATGGATGCTTTAAGAGAATTCTTGGAACAATCGTTAGAAATACTAAAACCGGGCGGGCGTTTAAGCGTAATATCTTATCATTCTTTAGAAGATCGATTGGTAAAACGCTTTATTAAAAACGGAATGTTTGAAGGCGAACCTGAACGCGATTTTTTCGGAAGATTTGAAGTTCCTTTTGAAACCATAGGAAAACTGATCGTTCCAACCGATGAAGAAATTAGAGTGAATAACCGTGCACGAAGTGCCAAATTAAGAATAGCAGAAAAAAAATAGAATGGGATTAAACAATATAATAAAAGCAAAATTTTTGGTTGAAGGGCAATCGTTGAAAAATTGGCTTTTTATTATATACATTGTTTTCTGGACGTTGGTCTTGATTGCAAACAACCACTTTTACGAACAAAAAATGATGAAGGCAAAAGATTTAACCGAACATGTTAAAGAACTTCGATCAGAATTTGTTGATAAAAGATCAGAATTAATGCAATTAAGAATGGAATCGAATGTTTCAAAAGAAATGGAATTTTATCAGATCTTACCATCATCGGTTCCACCAAAAAAAGTAAAAGTTGTTATAGAGAAAGAAAAAAAGTGGTATGAGATATGGGATTAGCGAAGAAAACAGAAAATAACAGAATTTACTTTGTTTTCTTTGGAATGCTTGCCATTGGTATTGCCATTTTTTTAAAAATGAGCATCATTCAGTTTAAAGAAGGCGAACAATGGCGCAGTAAAGCCGACAGTTTAACGATTAAAGACGAGATTATTCCGGCAAACCGAGGAAACATCTATTCGGCAGACGGCAGTTTACTGGCAACATCCATTCCAAAATACACGGTTTATTTCGATCCTTATTCACCATCAAACGAACATTTCGAACAAAACATACGCGGTTTTTCAGATTCTTTAGCCAAGTTCATTCCAAAAAAATCGGCTGGCGAATATGAATCTTATTTCCGCAAAGCACGTTCAAACAAAAAGCGCTACGTACATATTGCCACCAAATTAAGCTACACGCAGTACATGAAACTAAAATCGTTTCCGCTGTTTAATCTGGGCAAGTACAAAGGTGGAATGATTGTTAACCAAGTGCATGTACGCGAATATCCAATGGGAATGATCGCCAACAGAACCATAGGTTACGAACGTTTAAACGACGATAAAACTATAACAAGAAAAGGTATTGAAGCTGCTTTTACTGATTATTTAACAGGCAAAGAAGGCAAGCGTAAAGTACAGAAAATGTCTAAAAACCTTTGGAAACCAATTCACGACGAAAACGAGATTGATCCAAAAGACGGTTATGATATTACCACAACAATAGATGTGTATGTTCAGGATATTGCGCACCACGCCTTGTTAAGTTCTTTGGAATACTATGAAGCCGATCACGGAACAGTGATTGTGATGGAAACAAATACTGGGCAGATTAAAGCAATATCGAACCTTGGAAAGATTGATGACGGATCGTACCGCGAAACAGTAAATTATGCTGTTTTAGAACGCCATGATCCGGGTTCTACCTTTAAACTGGCGTCGTATTTAGCTTTGTTGGATGACGGAAAAGCCGATACTGCTACAATTTATGATACGCATGGTGGAGTTGTAACTTTTTCGGGCAGACAGGTTCGCGATTCAAACCGTCGTGGTTATGGAAAGATTTCTTTAGGTCGCGCGTTTGAAGTTTCATCGAACACGGTTGTTACGCAAGCAGTTAATCAGGCTTACAAAGACAATCCGAAAGACTTCACAGATAAAATGAAAGATTTTGGCTTCAATGCCACTTTAGGATTGGATCTTAAAGGCGAACCAAAATCGTACATTCCTGTTCCGGGTGATAGAAACTGGAGTAAAATTGCCTTACCGTGGATGGCTTACGGCTACGGAATTCTGGTAACGCCAATGCAAACGCTTACGCTTTACAACGCAGTTGCAAATAACGGCGAAATGGTAAAACCACAGTTTGTAAAGGAAATTCGCGATGTAAATCAGGTAATCAGAACTTTTGATAAAGAAGTGATCAACCCGCAGATTGTAAAACCTAAAGTGGTTAAAGAAATGCAGGCAATCATGAAAAACGTGGTTTTAAGAGGAACCGGAAAAGGTTTGCTTTCACACGATTTTTCAATGGCTGGTAAAACAGGAACAGCGCAAATGAATTACGGAAACCGAGGCGGAATGTATTATGCATCGTCTTTTGTAGGATATTTTCCTGCCGATAATCCAAAGTATTCTTGCATCGTAGTGATCCATCGACCAACAAAACACAGTTATTATGGTGGCGATGTTGCCGGACCGGTTTTTAAACGTATCGCACAAAAGATTTTTACCGATGTGCCTTCGCTGAAAGAAATTAAAAACATAGAAACTCCGTCACAAGCGGCAGTAAAAAGTTATAAAAAATATTACACAAACGTAAAGCAGTCGGGTTCTGCAATGCCTAACGTAGTTGGCTTACCTGCAATGGATGCGGTAGCCATATTAGAAAATTTAGGATTAAAAGTACAGATTGTAGGTTTTGGAAAAGTAACCAAACAATCGGTAGCAAACGGAGAAAGAATTACAAAACAACAAATAATTACATTAGAATTAAGTTGAAAAAATTAAAAGACATATTATATAAAGTATCGATAGATGCTGTTAGAGGTTCTACCAGTTTAGACATCTCTGATATTGTCTTTGATTCAAGAAAAATCACTCCGAACTGTGTTTTTATCGCGCAAAAAGGAACTATTTCCAACGGACACGATTACATTGAAAAAGCCATTGAAAACGGTGCAACTGCAATAGTTTATGAAGATGATCCTGCTGTTTTTTCAGATCACGTAACCTACGTTAAAGTTGCCGATGCCAATAAAGCATTAGCATTTATCGCAGCTAATTTTTACGACAATCCGTCAGAAAAATTGTCTTTGGTTGGTGTAACCGGTACAAACGGCAAAACCACTATTGCTACATTACTGCATCAGTTGTTTACAAAAGCAGGTTATAAAGTTGGTTTATTATCAACCGTAAAAATATTAATTGGTAACGATGCTTTTCCGGCAACGCATACCACACCCGATTCCATTGCAATAAACAACTATTTAAACCAAATGGTTCAGGCAGGTTGCAGTTATTGTTTTATGGAAGTCAGTTCGCACGGAATTGCTCAAAAACGCACCGATGCTTTAGTGTTTAAAGGCGGAATTTTCACGAATCTTTCGCACGATCATTTAGATTATCATAAAACATTTACAGAATATCGCAATGTAAAAAAATCGTTTTTTGATTCACTTCCAAAAACAGCCTTTGCAATTAGCAATGCCGATGATAAAAACGGAGCGTTCATGTTGCAAAACTGTGATGCAAAGAAAACAATGTACAGCATACAGAATGTTGCCGATGTAAACGGAAAAATCATTGAAAGCCAGTTTAACGGCATGCTGTTAAACATCAATAATCAAGAAGTTTGGGTACAGCTAATCGGTAAGTTCAATGCATCAAACCTATTGGCAATTTACGCAACCGCTTTAGAATTAGGTT
>JAVXSC010000054.1:0-13575 GCA_036643355.1 Myroides sp. | reverse complement strand
TATTCGTCGCTTTCATAATCGGTACGAACGGTTAACTGCTCGTTAATATCGTCGATTTCTTTCTTCATATTTAAAACCGATGAAAATGCTTTTGAAGTTTCTTCAAGAACCGTGCAATTGTCTTCGGTTAATAAATGCTGTGGCAAATACGCAATAACGGCATCGCTTGGAGCCGAAATATTACCGCGCGTTGGCTTGTTTGCACCCGCCACAATTTTAAGTAAGGTAGATTTTCCCGCACCATTTTTACCCATAAGGGCAATTTTATCGGTTTCATTAATGGCGAAAGTTACTTCGCTGAAAAGTGTTGTTCCGCCAAATTCTACGGCAATATCGTTTACTGTAATCATTTTATAAAAATAAGTTGTGCAAAGATAAAATAAGATGTGATAAAAAAAAGCTAACGGTTTGTTAGCTTTTAAATTATTGCAGTAGGATGCGGTCGATATGATTATACTATAAACGACCTAAGTATTTGGAAAATTGCAGTTCTTCTTTTAAAAAAAATTAAATTAGTGCAGAATTTGCGTAAAATACAGTTCATAATAATTTGCTCTCATTTCGCTAGAAGCTTGTATAATTGAGAACTTAGCAATACTTGATCTAACTTTTACAATATTATCTTCAATCAATGCGTTAGAGTTTTTATTTGAAAAAGCCATTACATAATTAATCTTTTTTTCAAATAATTTTTTAAAATCCTTAAAATTGATATTTTCATTTAAATTATTTTTACTTAGCAACGATTTGAATGATTTTTTTAAATAGTTCTTTTCCTTACTATTCAGAGATTCTTGCAATCTTCTTGAAGATAAAATAATTTGATTATACAGCTCTCTCATTGAAGAATCAAATCCTCTTTTTACATGAATTAGATATATATTGTCATCATCATAAAAAATCACATCACATAATTCCACACCATCAATGGTAATTGTGTCTAATACTAAATAGTTCTTTTTTTGTGTATATAATAAATTATATTTTCCTTCAGTATTGTTGATTTTAAGATCCCATTGTAGGTTTAGAATATGCGCAGGGATTTTATAATTTTTTAATAATCTTTCAAAGTTACTGTTTAAATCTTTTATAAAGGAATCCTTTAAAAAATAATAATTATTATCTAACAAAAATATGGGTTGATCATCATATTCAAATTCAGTATTAACATGATGCAGAAACATTGCAGAAGTTAAGTTAATATTACTTTCATTTTTATATGATCTAATTCTTACACCAAATAAATAATATTTTAATTCATCGAAGGTGATATTTTCTGAATATATATCAACAGCTCTTGAAATTATTTCAAAATACAATTCTTCGCGGCTTGTATAACGTTTTTTCAATGTATCCTTTTGTTCACTTACTTTATCAAGGACAAGAAAATAATCTGCTTCATAAAATTCTTCAATTTTGTTTGGATGACAAAACTCAATAGAAAGGTCATTTGATGGGTTGATCGTTTTTCTTAATGTGTTAGGTATGTTATGTAATATTCTTTCAATTAGTTTATCTTGTAATTTATCACAGAGAGATTGATTATCTATTTTTTGATATGTAGTTAGATAGTCCTTTTTTTCTAATTCCTCTATAAATTTTATTTCTTTTACAATTTTAATTAGTTCTGGGTACTTTATATTCTTCTTTATTTTAATTGAATCTGACACATGAATTTGTAAGGGCTTATTTTTGTCAATAAGAAAATCAAAATATGAATGATTAATTGATAATTTCAAACTTATTTCATTTGGAACTGAACCGAATTTTATATGATCTATTAACTTAAAATTATTTTTAAAGTGATTAGAAACTGCTGCTATTTTACCAGCAATATTTCTTGTTTTAATACTAAGTAATTCATCATTCTCAGGATCTAAAATTCTAGAATATAAATTTATTCCAAAATAAGGCTCTAGAAAAGGTTGTATTATACGAAATGAGTTACCTCCAATAATACTATACAAGTGTTCTTGAAATTCAATAAAAATACTAAAGATATTTTTTGTTGGATGAAATCTTTATTTTTAGTCAGATTTTTAGGTAAAAAATTGATCCAATCAGAAGCTTCTTCTGCAGTCTTATAATGATACATAAATGTCCATATATCATTCTTTAAATCATCAACGATCTGAAAATCATCGGCAGATAATTTAAATCCAGGATCTGTTTTAAAATACGAAGTCTTTATAATAGACTTACAGATATCTTCTGTATTCTTCTTACTTATTAATAATCTGTGGTTTTTATCTATTTTATATATTCTAGGATTAAAGTTCATAGGTTTTTATTAAGGTTAAACCAAACCTACAAATAATTAACAAAATATCCAATAGACTCTTATATGGACTTTAATAAAACTAATAGATATGATACAACAATTTATCAAACCTCTTTATCAATTTTACAATTCTTTAAAGTAAACTGCAACAAAACATATCCTACTAAAGCGGCGATTGTAGAGGATATTAAAATAGCGAGTTTTGATATTACGATATCTTCCTGATTTGAAAATGCCAGATTTGTTATAAAAATCGACATGGTAAAACCAATACCACCCAAACAGGCAACCGCAAACAAATGTTTCCAATTAACAGCATTTGGCAGTTTGCACCAACCTAATGAAATTACAAAAAACGAAAACAAGGTAATACCTAATGGTTTTCCTACAATTAATCCGCCGTAAATTCCTAATGCATTGTTATGTAGCAAGCCGTTAATTGCGGTTGTATCAATCAGCACAGCGGTATTTGCCAATGCAAACAACGGCAAAATGATAAATGATACAGGTTTTGCCAAGCTGTGTTCTAATTCTGTTGATAACGATGATTCTGTTTTTATTTTACTAAACGGAATGGTAAATGCCAGTAAAACTCCGGCTATTGTTGCATGAACACCCGATTGCAGCATGAAATACCACGCAAAAGCGCCCAATATCAAATAAAGCCACAAATAATTCACGTTACGTTTTCCTAAAACAAATAGCAACGTTAAAATTCCTAATGAAATCAGCAGGTTAATGCCGTTAAAATTCGATGTATAAAAAAAGCCGATCACCAATATTGCCATTAAATCATCGATCACTGCCAACGCGGTTAAAAAAACTTTTAATCCTAACGGAACTCTTTTTCCTAATAAAGATAAAATTCCCAAAGCAAAAGCAATATCGGTAGCCATTGGAATTCCCCAACCATGCGCTGTTGTTGTATCGTGATTAAAATACATATAGATAGCAGCCGGAACCAAAACGCCGCCAATTGCAGCAAATACAGGTAGCAATGCGGCTTTTTACGTTTGATAATTCGCCTGTGTAAATTTCCTTTTTCAGCTCTAATCCCACAAACAGAAAAAAGACCGCCATTAAACCGTCGTTAATCCAAAATTCGATATTTCCTAAAGGTAACATGGTCGTCCAAAAATGATGATAAGTATCACCAAACGCAGAATTCGCTATAATTAATGAAAAGATCGTACATAAAATCAATAAAATTCCAGGAGCTTTTTCGTTTGATACAATTCGTGCTAAAGTCGATTTAGAATTCATGATTACAGCTTTTAGAAGTGATGAAAGGCGAAATTACAGGAATTACAATTTTGAAACGAGAACAATCGTACAAATTGAATATTTTGCATTTTATACCACTCTTTTTGATTATCTTTGCTAATTAGATTGAACAATATATGGAATCGGTTTTAGAAGCAAACAAACCGGCTACTGGTAAACCAAAATGGTTACGTGTAAAATTACCAACCGGCAAAAAATATACAGAATTAAGAGGTTTAGTTGATAAATACAAACTTCACACAATTTGTACCTCTGGAAGCTGCCCAAACATGGGTGAATGCTGGGGCGAAGGTACAGCTACTTTCATGATTTTAGGAAACATCTGTACGCGTTCTTGCGGATTTTGCGGTGTAAAAACCGGTCGCCCAGAAACGGTAGATTGGGATGAACCTGAAAAAGTTGCCCGTTCTATTAAGTTAATGAACATTAAACATGCAGTGCTAACTTCTGTTGATCGTGACGATTTAAAAGATGGTGGTTCAATTATTTGGGCTGAAACTATTAAAGCGGTTCGCAGAATGAGTCCGGGAACTACCATGGAAACATTAATTCCTGATTTTCAAGGTGTTGAAAGAAATATCGACCGTATTTTAGAAGTGGCTCCCGAAGTGATTTCGCACAATATGGAAACCGTTCGCAGATTAACTCGCGAAGTGCGTATTCAAGCGAAATACGACCGTAGTTTGGAAGTTTTACGTTACTTAAAAGCAAACGGAGCTAAAAGAACTAAATCGGGTATTATGCTTGGCTTGGGCGAAACCGAAGAAGAGGTTATACAAACCATGCACGATTTACGAAATGTTGGTTTAGATGTTTTAACAATTGGTCAGTATTTACAACCAAGTAAAAAACATTTACCTGTAAAGGAATTTATTACGCCAGATCAGTTTAAAAAATACGAAGAAATAGGTTTAAATCTTGGTTTCCGCCATGTAGAAAGCGGCGCCTTGGTTAGATCTTCTTACAAAGCACAAAAACATATTTTATAAGTAAAAAGTTTTAAAGTCGAAGGTCAAACCTCAGTTCGAGCCTTTCGACATGCTCAAGATAAACTAAAGTCGAGAACTATTTGCGTTTAAACCACTTATTATTATGAAAACAAAACACACCTTAATTATTTTAGCAATAGGCTTCTTTATAATTTTAATTGGAGCTCTTTTAAAGATTATCCACATGGAAATTGGACCTGTAAACGGAAACAATATGTTAGTAATAGGTATGTTTGTTGAAGTTTTTGGTGGAATTTTACTTATATATAAACTGATTACCGCTAAAAAATCAACTGATTTTTTAAACTCATAAAACAACAGGAAACTTGAAACCTGAAAAAAAAATAAAAATCGCTATTAACGGATTTGGTCGCATTGGTCGAAACCTTTTCCGTTTACTGATTCATCATCCGCAGATAGAAGTTGTTGCCATTAACGATTTAGCCGATACTGCAACAATGGCACATTTGTTAAAGTACGACAGTGTGCACGGGAAATTATCTGAAAACGTATCGCACAACGATGATTTTTTAATTGTTAATGATACTAAAATTGCGTTTCTGCACGAAAAAGATATTACAAAACTAAATTGGAAACCTTTTGATCTTGATTTTGTAATTGAAGCTACCGGCAAGCACAAAACAGAAGATCTTCTTCAACATCATATAAAAAACGGAGCAAAAAGAGTAATTCTTTCGGTTCCGCCAGATGATAACGAAATTAAAACCGTTGTTTTAGGTGTTAACGAATCTATTTTGAATGGTTCGGAATTAATTGTTTCAAACGCAAGTTGCACTACCAACAATGCAGCACCAATGGTGAAAATTATTAATGAATTGTGTGGGTTAGATAAAGCTTTTATTACCACCGTTCATTCTTACACCACCGATCAAAGTCTGCACGATCAACCTCATAAAGATTTACGCAGAGCTCGTGGTGCGGCACAATCAATCATTCCTACTACAACTGGAGCTGCCAAAGCATTAACTAAAATATTTCCTGAATTTGAAGGAAAAATCGGTGGCGGCGGCATTCGCGTTCCTGTTCCCGATGGATCTTTAACCGATATTACCTGTTATGTAAACCGCGATGTTTCGGTCGAAGAAATCAATGAAGCTTTTAAAAAAGCAGCAGAAAATCAGTTGAAAGGAATTATTGAATATACCGAAGATCCTATTGTTTCTGTTGATGTTATTGGAAATACACATTCTTGTTTGTTCGATGCGCAACTTACAACCGTTTTAGGACGCATGGTAAAAATTGTTGGCTGGTACGATAATGAAATTGGATATTCTTCCCGATTGATTGATTTGATTCAGTTTATGGAAAATAATAAACAGAATTGATATATTTGCCAAAATTTATAACATATACTCCATGAAAACATTAGACAAATTAACGGCACGCAGCGGCAATCAGTGCGAATTATGTGCAGCAACAGAGAATTTATCAATTTATGATGTTCCGCCAACAGCAAGTAATTTATCAGACCGAGAAATTTTAGCTTGCGAAACCTGTTTAAATCAAATAGAAAAGAAAGAAGAATTAAATGCAAATCACTGGCTATGTTTATCAACTTCTATGTGGAACGAAAATATTCCGGTGCAGGTTGTAAGCTGGCGAATGCTTAACCGTTTTAGAAATGAAAGTTGGGCTGCCGATTTGCTGGATATGATTTATTTAGACGACGAAACGTTAGATTGGGCAAAACAAACGGGAGATCATGAAGGTGACGGAAGTATTGATTTGCACAAAGACTGCAACGGAAATATTTTAATTGGTGGCGATACTGTTACCCTTATTAAAGATTTAGATGTAAAAGGATCTACTTTAAATGCAAAAATTGGTACTGCGGTTAGAAATATCCGTTTGGTTCATGATAATACCGAACAAATCGAAGGAAAAATTGATGGTCAGCAGATCGTTATTCTTACGAAATATGTAAAAAAACAGAGTTAATACAACTCAAAATTCAATATTTAAAGACGCTATTGTTAAAGTGTCGTCTTTTTTATTTCTTAACATTTTTTGGCACACACTTTGAAAATTGCTTACTAACAAAACAATTATCAATCTTTTTAAACAAACTTGTTATGAAAACGTTATTCACTTTAGCACTTTTAGCCATTACAACAATTGCAAGTGCGCAGCCGGGACACCATAGAGGTCACCACAAACATAAAAAACACCACAAAAAACATTATACGCACAAACATCACAGAGATGACGACCGTCATTACCGCCACAACCAAAGAAGAGTTGTAAGATACGATGACCGCAGAAATTACCATTATCATGTAGATCGTGAAATGAGCCGATACGATTTTTTAAGATTATCGCGTGCACAAAGATCTCAATTACAGGTATCTTTAAACTTTATGGTTGCCAACAATTACGGACCACGTGATTACGAACGCAGGTTACGCAGAGATTTGGGAACCATTTTAACCCGCGATCAGTTTGGAATGTGGGAACGCAGAGCCTATACCGGCGGTGGAAATACATTTGTATTTAATTTCAATAGATAATTTCAATAAATCTAATCCAATAAATGAGAAAACCTCCGTATTGATTATTCAAAACGGAGGTTTTTCTTTAAAATTTATCAGCTTTTCGTCAGTTCGAGCTTGTCGAGAACTTCTAATTTGGAAAACTTCTCGAAACCTGTCTTGACATCTCGACTTCGCTCGATGTGACAGTTACGAAAGGCTTACTTCTTTTCACTACGAAATCGAAGTGACATAAAATTATCTTGTAAACAATAATTCGCGGTATTTAGTCAACGTCCATAATTCATTATCAACCATTAACTCTAATTTATCTGCGTGGTAACGAATTTCGTCGAAATACGGTTTTACGTTATCACAATAAGCATGTGCCATTTTTTCAACAGAATCTAATGAATTTGCCTCTTTACGAGCATCCATCATTGCGTGTAATTTTGCGTTTAATTCGTTCACGTGCATAGACGTTTTCTTTAAAATCAAAATTTGTTCTGCAGCTAATTCTTCATAACTGTCGCCAAAAATATCTTTTAAACCTTTAATGTTTTCAATTAATAAGTTTTGATATTTAAACGCTGTAGGAATAATGTGGTTACGAACGATATCGCCTAAAACACGACCTTCGATCTGAACTTTCTTAACGTAATCTTCCAATTCAATTTCGTAACGTGATTCTACTTCGGTATGATTCATTACGTTTAATTCAGCAAATAAATCAAAAGCTTTTTTAGAAACTTTCGCCTTTAATGCAGCCGGAGTTGTTTTGTGGTTTGATAATCCGCGACGAGCCGCTTCTTCTTCCCATTCTTTGCTGTATCCGTCGCCTTCAAACAAAATGTCTTTGGTTTCTTTAATGTATTCACGCAATACGTTGAAAATAGCTTCGTCTTTTTTCAATCCGTCTTTTTCAACCAAAGCTTCTACTTCTTTTCTAAAATCGATCAACTGTTTTGCAACGATCGAGTTTAAAGTGGTCATTGAAGTAGCACAGTTAGCTGTTGATCCAACGGCACGGAATTCAAATTTATTTCCTGTAAACGCGAATGGCGAAGTACGGTTACGATCGGTATTATCCAACAAAACGTCTGGAATTTTACCAACTACGTTCAATTTTAAATCGGTTTTCTCTTCAGGCGATAATTTTCCTGTTGACACACCTTCTAATTCTTCCAACACTTTTGTCAGTTGCTGACCAATAAAGATTGATATAATTGCAGGCGGTGCTTCGTTTGCTCCTAAACGGTGATCGTTTGATGCCGATGCAATTGATGCGCGCAATAATTCTTCGTAAGTTGAAACCGCTTTAATGGTATTGATAAAGAACGTTAAAAACTGTAAGTTGCTGTTTGGTGTTTTACCCGGTGCCAATAAATTGATACCAGTATCGGTTGCTAACGACCAGTTGTTGTGTTTACCCGAACCGTTTACGCCTTTAAAAGGTTTCTCGTGGAATAATACTTTAAAGTGGTGACGCTCGCCAACTTTCTGCATCACATCCATTAATAATGAGTTGTGATCTACCGCTAAATTGGTTTCTTCGAAAATCGGAGCTAATTCAAACTGATTTGGAGCAACTTCGTTATGACGTGTTTTTACCGGAATTCCCAACAACATACACTCATTTTCTAAATCGCGCATGTAGTTTAAAACTCTTGTAGGGATCGATCCAAAATAATGATCTTCTAATTGCTGACCTTTAGCCGAAACGTGACCTAATAATGTTCTACCAGTTTGTAAAATATCAGGGCGCGATGCTGCCAATGCATCATCAATTAAGAAATATTCTTGTTCCCAACCTAAAGTCGGAGTTACTTTTTTAACGTTTTTGTCGAAGAATTTAGCAACTTCAGTCGCAGCATCATCAATTGCAGACAACGCTCTTAATAAAGGTGCTTTGTTATCTAATGCTTCACCTGTGTACGATACAAATACGGTTGGAATACATAATGTTGTTCCAAAAATAAATGCAGGCGATGTTGGATCCCAAGCAGTATAACCACGCGCTTCGAATGTATTTCTGATTCCTCCGTTTGGAAAAGATGATGCGTCAGGCTCTTGCTGAACCAATTGCGAACCACCAAATTTTTCTACCGGATCTGAACCATCAAAAGAAGTTTCAAAAAAGGCATCGTGTTTCTCTGCGGTAGTTCCTGTTAAAGGCTGAAACCAGTGTGTGTAGTGTGTTACACCTTTAGTCATTGCCCATTCTTTCATACCTAAAGCGATATAATCTGCCATTCTACGATCAATTTTTGTACCTTGATCCATTGCAGAGCGTACTGCTTTGTATGCCTCTGGAGTTAAGTGCTGGCGCATTGATTTGTCATTGAAAACATTGCTACCAAAAATTTCTGATTTTTTACCTAATTCAGAAACCGCAACCGGCGGACGGTTGCTTGCTGCTTTTAAAGCTTCGAAACGAAAAGTTGCCATATTTTTTGTATTGTGTAGTTATACCATGCAAAAATAAATAAAATTTTGATTAAAAATAAAAAGACCCCCTAAAATTTAGGGGGTCTTTTTAAAAACATTTAATTATTTCTTTATTTGTAGTGTTTTTACTGGGGCATTCTCTAAACCTAATGCTGAAATTGTAGCATTATAGTCACTAAAGTTCATTTTTTGTGCAAATCCTCCCGGAACCACTACTATTCTAAATGTTTGACGATATACAAATTCATTATACTCTGCATTTGATAATTCTGAAACAGGGAAATTTGCAGAGAAATACACTTTTACATCGTAGCGCGTAAAATCATAATCGTATTTTACCATATCGCTACCTCCTAAATTGTATGAAACAGGAATCAGTGTCCAGGAATTCCCTTGCCATCTGTAAACTAACACATTGTCCATATCGTAAAGTGAACCTGGAAAATTCCAAGTTGCAGAATAAGTGTACGCGTCTTCTTGTATTAAAGTTTCATTAGGTTGTTCAAAAACCTGAGAATATCCTCCACCATTATCGTCATAATATTCTTCAATAGTACAGCTTTGTAATGCTGATAAACCTATGAATGCTGTTAAAAGTAGTGCTATCTTTTTCATGATGTATTGTTGTTAAATGTTTAAATATCTTTTATATTAATCTTCATTTCATTAATCGTGCCAAAAAAATATCTTTCTAAATAATTTTGTAATTTTGTTTGAAACTTTTGTAAAATTATGAAAAATATTTTCTTTAAAGGTCAGGTATTATGGAGTATGATTGATGCAAACAGACATTTACGTCATTCTGCTTACAGTGATTTATGTACACAGGCTCGTAACAATTTAATGATTCATATAGGTTTATCGGTTAACGAATGTGCAAAATACGGTATTGCACCGATTCTTTTTAGGGAAGAAACTATTTTTCACAGGGAAATTAAAATGGATGAAGAAATTTCTGTAGCCGTTGAAATGACCAAACATACAATTGCTAACAATCGTTTTTCAATCACTCATTTTGTTTATAAAGCAGATGGTACCAAAAGCGCTACCGTAAATGTAGATGGTGCCTGGTTTGATTTACAATCAAGAAAACTAACTACATTGCCAGAAGACATCGTTAAGTTGGTTAATCAAATCCCTAAAAACGAAAATTATATTGAGGAATAAAAAAATCGAACTTAATTAAGTTCGATTTTTTTATTATTTATTCTGCTAAAAATTTTACAAAAACTTCTATTACTTCATCTTCTGTTCCATCGCCGTTTACATCTATCATTCGTTTTAGTTTTAACTGATCTGCAGATTTTTCAACAATTTCTCCGCCTTGAAAAAAGTTAGATCCGTGAAATTTTAATTCGTTGTTTATAACCGTATATGATCCGTAAAACTTTTGTGACGGACATGGTGGCACTGGTGTTGTTTTACCAACAACATTACTTTCGGTATAATCAACAATTTCAAACGAATTAAATTCGTTTAACTGCAAATAATCTTTTCCGCAGTTTGAATTTTCTGCATAAGGTGTATTTTCACCATTAATGATTACACCTTGCGGATACCATTTCCCAACCAAAACATCAACCTGTTTGTCGTCATCGTTACATCCAACAAATGCCAATGCCAAAAATAAAGTAACAATAATTTTTTTCATATTTTCTAAATTGAAACTCCTAAATAATTGCTCGGAGTTATTTGTTTTAATTCGTTTTTAACCTCAACCGAAACATTTAAAGTATCGATAAATGCATGAATCGATTTTTGATTGATTACATCGTTGGTACGGGTTAAATCTTTCAATGCTTCGTAAGGATTCGGATATGCTTCGCGACGTAAAATAGTTTGAATTGCTTCTGCAACAACCGCCCAGTTGTTTTCTAAATCGTCTGCAAATTTGCTTTCGTTCAACAATAATTTGTTTAAACCTTTCAAAGTAGCTTCAAATGCGATAATGGTATGACCAAACGGAACGCCCACATTACGCAACACGGTACTGTCGGTTAAATCGCGCTGTAAACGAGAAATAGGTAATTTTGCAGCCAAATGTTCAAAAATTGCATTGGCGATACCTAAATTTCCTTCAGAATTTTCAAAATCGATCGGATTCACTTTGTGTGGCATTGCAGATGATCCAACTTCGCCAGCTTTGATTTTCTGTTTGAAATATTCCATTGAAACATATGTCCAAACATCGCGATCCAAATCAATCAATATATTATTGATACGTTTTAAAGCATCGCAAAAAGCAGCGAAATGATCGTAATGTTCAATTTGTGTGGTAGGGAACGAATGTTTCAATCCTAAAGTTTCTTCAACAAAATTCTCTCCAAAAACTCTCCAATCGTTTTGCGGATAAGCTACTTTGTGTGCATTGAAATTCCCTGTTGCTCCACCAAATTTAGCTGCAAACGGAATATTGTTCAACAAACGCAATTGCTCTTCTAAACGAACCACAAAAACATGTAATTCTTTACCTAAACGCGTTGGCGATGCCGGTTGCCCGTGCGTGCGTGCCAACATTGGAATATCTTTCCATTCAATGCTTAACTCTTTTAATTTGTTAACCAACTGAATAAAAGTAGGTATATACACTTTTTCAAAAGCGTGTTTTACCGATAAAGGTATTGCGGTATTGTTGATGTCTTGAGAGGTTAATCCAAAATGAATAAACTCTTTAAACTCTTGTAAACCTAACTGGTCAAATTTATGTTTTATGAAATATTCAACAGCCTTAACATCGTGATTGGTTGTTTTTTCGGTGTTTTTGATCCAAAGTGCATCTTCTGTAGAAAAATCGTTATAAATTTTTCGCAATTCAGAAAACAAATCTTTAGATACGTTTGCAACCTGCGGCAATGGCAATTCGCACAAAGCAATAAAATATTCAATTTCTACTAAAACGCGATATTTTATAAGGGCTTCTTCCGAAAAAAAATCTGCTAATGGAGCTGTTTTTGATCTATAACGACCATCGATCGGTGAAATAGCATTTAATTCTGTTAACATAAATATTTCCAATATTTTTTAAAGAAACAAATATACTGCGTATTTACAGTTTAAAAAAACTTATTTTATTTTGAAGGCATAAAAAAAGAAGCATTTCTGCTTCTCTTCTTCTTTATGATCTACTCCACTCTAAAATTGAGTTTCTGTTCATTTTTACATAATCTTCGTTTCCTGCTTTTTCTGAAGCTTCTAACGATTTTTTAGCTGTTTCAACCGCACCTTTTTTATCACCGTTTGCCGCCTGAATCAATGATTTTTGACGCAACATATAAAAAGGAGCTTCGCCATTTTGCATTGTTATTGATTTGTTCACATAATCTAACGCTTTCTTAACGTCGGTATTCGATGTAAACAGATAAACACCTGCTGCATAATAATCTGATGCTTTAGAATTTTCGTTAATGCTTGAATTAATGCTTTCCATTGCTATTTTATGCGTGG
Source organism: Myroides sp. (assembly GCA_036643355.1). GTDB lineage: Bacteria > Bacteroidota > Bacteroidia > Flavobacteriales > Flavobacteriaceae > Flavobacterium. Next base: position 640 of record JAVXSC010000054.1, on the reverse strand, counting down.
GCACTTTAAACGGAACATGAACTATTGTTTTTTCCCATGAAATGTCAATTGTTCCCTGCTCGTTGTTTTGTGGTGTAACATCAATTGTAAAATACTCTACATCTTTATTTAATGTTTGTGGTTTTACAGCTGTTTTCATAACTACATCACTCTCGTTCCATGTTTGAGGTAATCCCCAGTTATCGGTAGTTTTGTAGATAATTACATCCCAAGATTCTGCTTTTGGCAATGTGTATAATGCATATTTACCTGCAGGTAAATTTTTACCGTTTATTTCGATATCTGTATCAATTTCAATAACAGTATTCTGGTTTGCACCTGTTCTCCACATTTTTCCGTAAGGAACTAAATCTCCAAAAACCAAACGACCTTTTTTAGCCGGACGGAAATAATCAACACTTACATTTGTTAAACCAACTGCCTGATCGATTTCTGATTTTAAACTTGCCTGTGGCGTTTTAATTTGTGCATTTACCTGTGTTGCCACAAATAACGTTGCTGCTATTAGTAATTTTCTCATTTTTTAAATTTATTTTGAATAATTTGTTACTCCTTCTTTTAACCAATTTTCGTACTCCGAAACTTCCGGCGTATAACCAACCGGCGTGTTTAACGAATTTCCTTCATTGTCTAAAACAAT
>JAVXSC010000053.1:0-14029 GCA_036643355.1 Myroides sp. | reverse complement strand
GATAAAACATTTATATGATTATACGGCTGATGGAGCTATTAATAAACTTGATGGTGTGCAGAGACAATTTCCAGATATTAATAGTAATATAAAATATGCGGTCAATAATCCGTTAAAATTAATTTTTACAAATTTAAAAGTTTATAACGTTAGTTGTTAAAATTATTTATTTATTAATTTGCAGTGTCTAACAAAAAACACATGAAATTTTTAAAGAACACCATCTGGTTTTTATGGAAAATATGGTTTTACCTGATTATACTGGTGGTAATTTTGGTACTTTCTCCATTTTTAATCATTTCATTATCAACCGATAAATTTTACCGTTTCTTTTTCTTCTTGGCAAGAATCTGGGCGTACGCGGTATTTTACGGAACAGGTTTTAGAAAATCAATCGTTACCAAACAACATTTCGATCGAAACAAAAGTTATATGCTAACGGCAAATCATACATCGATGATGGATATTATGCTGATGCTGATTTTAGTTAAAAATCCGTTTGTTTTTGTTGGAAAGAAAGAATTGGCAAAACTGCCCATTTTTGGATATTTCTATAAAAGAGCCTGTATTTTGGTAGACAGATCAAGTTCGGTAAGTCGACAAAAAACCATGATTGCTGCGGCACAAAAGCTGGCAAGTGGTTTAAGTGTCTGTATTTTTCCTGAAGGTGGTGTGCCAAATGACGAATCGATTGTTTTAGATGATTTTAAAGACGGAGCTTTTCGTTTGGCGATCGATTTTGGAATTCCGGTGGTTCCCATAACTTTTATCGGATTAAAAAAGATGTTTCCTTTCCGATTTTTTGCAGGTCATCCGGGAAATGTGTTCATTTACCAGCATCCGTTTGTTGAAACCAAAGGATTAACCCAACGCGATAAACCCGAATTAAAAGACCAAGTACGCGAATTGATCTTACAACCTTTGTTAAAGCATGAAAAAAATAATCATTCGTAGTTTAATAGCAATTGTTTTATTGGCTGCCGTTGTTTTGCTGGTATTTAAATTTGTGCGTCCGCAACACGATGTTTCGCTTGAAGCTAAAGATCGATTCAAATTAAACTCCGATAAAGCGAAAGAATTTCTAAAAGATCATCCCGATTTTAATCAGGATGTAGTTTTCTTGGCAGATATGGCTATTAAAAGTCGTTACAACCGCTTTTATGTGTACGATGTAAAGAACGACAGTATTTTGCACAAAGGTTTGGTGGCACATGGTAAAGGATCGAACACCGGAACGTATGGCGAACTACAGTTTAGCAATGTAGAAGGCAGTAATATGACGTCGTTAGGAAACTATAAAGTGGGAGTAGATTATGTAGGCAGATTTGGGAAATCGTACAAACTGCATGGTTTAGATAAAACTAACGACCAAGCTTTTGCACGTTATGTGGTTTTGCATACTTACACATTTATGCCGCACGAAGAACAGTTGGTACCCATTATTAATAGCGAAGGCTGCCCAATGGTTAGTAACGAAACCTTTAAAATTTTGGAAAACATTATTGATAACAACAAAAAACCTATTTTGTTAAGGATTTATTATAAGTAACGCGAACGGTCATCCTGAACTTGATTCAGGATCGCACCAGAAGATATAAGAAATAAGCTGCGTAAATCTTTGCGTAGCGAGGTTATTTATACAGCATCTCAAGTTTTTCATACCTGCGATCTATAAAGTATTTTAAATATTCTAGAGAGCCTTCTATATCGTATCCCCAAGAGTCGTCGACAATGAATTTTTCCTTTTCTCCAAATAACCCAAAGAATGATTTTATTTTTTTTGGTCTGTTATACCACAAAGAGAATTCAAGTTTATCTTCATTATCATAGTATGCTGTTAAACAAAAACTCCTTTGTGTATCAATATTAGTAAAATCTAATGATGGACTAAAATGGATCTCCTCGGGTTTAAATTTTTCTGTAAGTTTTAATTTTTCAATCCAAGGATATTCTCTAGCAATTTTAAGAATTTCATCTCCATTAAAACTTTCGGGAATATATTTAATCTCTTTTTCTAAAGGATCACAAATTGAATATTTAAATTTCATTCTTTTTTGTTATTGATTATAAGTGTTTTGGGATTTGTGTAAGTTGCTAAGTTTGAAACAGAGCTCTTTTCGCTAAGATGATATTCCTTGCGAAAAGAAAACCTCATTTTACCGAAAATTCAGCAATTTCGCTTACCGGCTGTGCCTTAATTTATGTGTCTCGAAAACTGATGATGGACATTTTGATCTAACGTTAGCCAATTGTTCAAAATTTGAAGCGCTCCATTTACCAATTGATAATTTCGTGAATTTTCAGGCTCAAAAGTTCCATTAAATTTTCCACAGTGAAATAGATTGTTTCTGATATCTGTAATATGATATCTCAATTTTAAGACATCAGATGTATTTGGACTAAAAATTCTATCATTCCATACAATAACGTTATTTCTTATGCTTTGTACTTTTGGCGGATTTTGAAGAATATACTCTACAGCATCTTGTAACTCAGGCGTTGCATTTGGGTTAAAAATTATACTTCCTATAAATCTATCCCAATCAGCATTAATTCTATCAACTCCTAAAACAAAATTTTCTGCTTTAAGTGCGAATTCAAACCTTGAAAAAGAAATAAAAAATTCCAAAATTAACCGACGACCATTTTCGTCGAAAGTATTTTCAAAATGTTGTACAAATTGTTGTGTATTCATTGGGATGTTTATTTTATTGAATCTCTCGTGGCATTGCGATGATGGAGCAATAAAAGTACAAAACCTCAATTTTACACAAAATTTGAACCAAGGAATAACTGTTGAACTTTGTAATTTCGCCCCACTATTTCAAAACCGCTGTTGAACTAAACCTCCGGTAGCTTTCGCTGCGATGATTTAGTACCTTAGTATTTATTAACGTTTAAATAATTGATAATATGGTAACTAAAAAAAATCTCCGGAGGAATTAAGAACGAACAAATATTTGAATCGTGCTTGTAATGAAATTACAGGTTTTTCTGAACTTCTGCAACGTTTTGAGCGAAATATTTCTATTTTAGGACGAAGCAAACGCACTTTTGAAAATTATTCGCGCCATGTGGCCGCAATGGCACTTCATTTTGGTGCTTTACCAACCGAATTACATCCAGAACAAGTTAAAGATTATCTCTTTGAACTGCAACAACGTTCCAATTCACCTTCGCAATCGTATTTTAAACACACGGTTTACGGACTTCGATTTCTTTTAAAAACAGAGAATTTACCTTACGATCATCTTCATTTACCATCGATTCCTAAAGAAAAGAAACTTCCTGTAATTCTGAGTCGAGAAGAGATTTGGAAGATGCTTCAACATGCCGATTTACTCAAACATCGCATTTTAATTGGATTGATTTACGGCTGTGGTTTGCGTTGTATGGAAGCTAGAAACATCGAATTGAAACACCTCGATTTTGATAGAAAACTACTGCATATCGTTCAAAGTAAAGGCAAGAAAGATCGATATGTGCCTTTATCTGATCATATCATTCGGGGTGTAAAAAGGTATATTTCAGCCGAACATCCTACCATATTTTTATTTACAGGCAACACCAAAGACTCCAAAGGTTTGGATTCTCGTTACAGTCAACGCGGTGTTCAATGGGCGATTCAATCGGTTTGTAAAAAAGCAGGAATTTTAAAAGATGTGCATACGCATACATTGCGCCACAGCTATGCCACGCATTTGTTAGAAGATGGTGTCAATATTCTTCAAGTTCAGAAACTGATGGGTCATGAGCGTGTGGAAACAACGATGGAATACTTGCATGTTTGTCAGCTCGAAAATCAAAAAGTACACAGCCCACTAGATACCGTTTTTGCTTTATGCAGCCGCAGTGGGAAGTAGCCGATGTGCTGAGAAAAGTCGATTTGTCCAACCAAAACTTTACCGTTCATCAAGAAAAAACGTTAAGAGCATTGACTTTGTGCCGAACTGCTGCTTTGGGCGGACATGTAGATGCTTGTGATGCTTGTGGCAACATTAGTATTAGTTACAACAGTTGTCGCAATAGGCATTGCCCGAAATGTCAAGGTCATAAACGTGAAGAATGGATTCAGGCACGTGAGCAGGATTTGTTACCTTGTTCGTACTATCATTTGGTTTTTACCCTTCCAGATTCGCTTAATGGATTAGCGATTGCACATCCAAAAATCGTTTATAAAATCTTGTTTGATTCTGTTTGGTCGACATTAAATCAATTCGGAAAAACGGAAGGTTTGCAACTAGGAATGATTGCGATTTTACATACCTGGGGACAAAATTTAAGTTTACATCCACATTTACACTGCATTATTCCTGGTGGTGGAATTGATGCCAACGGTAAATGGAAACGCAAGATAAAAACCGATAAATACTTATTTGCAGTAAAAGCGTTAAGCAAGGTTTTTCGAGCAAAATTTGTTGCCTTGTTACGTAAAGAAAAGCTTGCCGATGCTCATGTTTTGCAAAGTTTATTTGATAAAAATTGGGTGGTTTATGCCAAACGCCCATTTGGAGGTCCCAAACAAGTAATCGAATATTTAGGAAGATACACCCATAAAGTTGCCATCAGCAATCATCGGATTAAAAATGTAACAAATCAAGAAGTTACCATTGCTTATAAAGATTATAAAGACGCAAGTAAAACTAAGCAACTCACCTTAAAAAACGAAGAGTTTACAAGGCGTTTTAGTCTTCATATTTTACCCAAACGTTTTGTAAGAATCAGGCATTACGGTATTTTAAGTAGCAGTTGGAAACGTGGCAAACTGCAACAATTACAACAAGATTTAAATATCATTCGACCTGAAATCGAAACCAAAACGCAACTTAAAAAATGTTATTGTTGTAAAGTTGGAAATCTGGTTACGTTACATGTCTTTGGGCAACGAGGTCCGCCAAAAGCATATCTTATCGAGAATACACTTGCCTATGTGAATTAGTTTTTACGGGTAAGGGAACTTGTATTTAATTGCGTCGGTAAATCGAAAAATAACAATAAGACAGCACAAGTTCAACCATAAAAAAAGCAGTAATCGTAAAATTACTGCTCGTATATCTTAAAGCTACACTTCGAAAACTCCATAATACGTATTAAGCTTCCTGCGGTTCCGTTCAACGGGCTTTCATCTCGTGCCCTCCGGGCAAGACGAAAGCTTAGTTATTAGCAGTAGTATTTTCTTTAACTCACTAATTTATTTTCAAATGCATATTGAAGTCCTTTGTCAGTTGAAGCAACGTGTGTATTTGCGATGTACCATTTAGCATAGCCTCTTGTTATCAATTTTGCCATGGAAATTTTAAATAATATTGGCGATATCTTTAACTCTCTAATTATATTCTGAGAAGTTGTACAGCTAGTTATTCCCTGCTGCCTTAAAATTACTGCCAATATATTGTCAAGTAATTTTGAATCATCTTCTAATTTTTCCTTTACGATAGGCTTAAAAGGATTATTTCCAACTGGTGGCTTTTCAAATAAGGGTGAATTATGTATTGATCTTACCAAGTCATCATAACTGAATTCATAATCATCGGGCTTTGAAAAATTTATATATAATTTACTTTTTAAAAAAATCGGTACTTCTGTAGTTGCATTCTGTCTTATTATTGGAATGATTTTATTTTCATCAATTTTCTTCATAAGATTTGAAGTGATTATCATTTTTTCATAGCCAACTCCACCTTGGCCCATATTTGCCTTGTCAACATATTTGTCGGTACATACCATTAAAATCTTATTTGCGGAAGATAAATGGGTTTCCATAAAATGAGGAACATCATCGCCAGGTTGTAATTCAAATTGATCAAGTATAGCATCAATACCATTATTTCTAAGTCTGGTAGCTAGCTCTAGAACCCATTTTTTGTGTTCTTGTGAGTCATGTGAATATGAGATAAAAGCTTTTGGTGTAATCATTTTATAAGGTGATTGTTGAATTAAGTTTTTGAATTGACAAGGCGTTCATAAAATTTCCGATAACTTCCAAATATAAACAATTATCCTTTTTTATGAAAAAAAAGTCGTAGAACCATAAGAATTACATGTGAGTTTAGTGATTTTTAGTCAGTAGCAATGCAAATCGGGTCAGCAGCAATAGAAGACGAATTATGAGGTACGCAAGATGAAGTGCGAGCGACCCAATGTTGGCGCGAGCATCTTGCTCGTGCCTTCTTGTATGTTTATTTTTTATTTTCGGTACGAGCGTGACGCTCGCACCAGCCAAGAGATGAAGCGTGAGCAACACAAATTGAAACGCGATACTCTTTACAAATGTTTGTTAATCATACACTCTTCTAAAATTAGCATGTTGTGTTGCGGTAAAATAATCGCGAAATATTTGATGAATAGGTTCGTTTGTGTGCGATGCTTTAATACCTAACTGAAAATACAAATCTAAAATTCTGTGCGATAAATCAGTCACCAGCTTTTCGCTAAACTGATGAATTTCGGTTTGAACTTCAAATGCTATTTCCTGTTGTTTTTCTAACAAATCTTCAATTTTATCTGCAAATAAATAGGTTTGATTTTCTTCTGAAGCAAGGTTATTTCTAAAAGCTGCTAAATCTAATTGAGGTCTTATTTTTTCGGCTTCGTTTAAAAAATGTTCAGCCATTCCCAGATAATTTACCAGTAAGGTTAAATCGGCAAAAATGCGGAACGGAATTCGATCTAAAATGGCATCCGTATAAAATTCGTTATAAATAAAACTGTGATTTGCATCAACCAAAATAGCATCAACCGTAAACGAAAACGTTCCGGTAGCCTGCATTCCCATAGCGTTCCAATCGGCAATGATTTCTACCTGATCTTTCGGAATAATAAAAGATCGAATCAATTCTTTGCCATTTTCATCTAAAATAGGCTGGTCGTTTTCTGTAACCGCGGCGTTCAATGTAAAATGACTCAAATGCGGTGCGCCGGTAGCAAACGTCCATCTGCCATTAATCAAATAGAAATCGTTCAGTTTTTCGGCAGTTCCGCCAATAGCTCCGCTTCCACCAAAACACGTAAAATTATCTTTAAAAAGTTCTTTGGCAATTTCGGGTTTTAGGTTTCGAGAAAAATAATTAGCACCGGCACATAAAGTAACCATCCAGCCCAGACTTCCATCGATAAAAGCCAACGATTTTAAGAGTTTTAGTCCGTTTGTAAAGTTCAATCCCAAACCACCGTACATTTTAGGAACCCAAATTTGCAGCCAGCGTTCATTATAAATATGATTGATAACATCGGCAGGAATTTGCTTCGCCCCAAATAACTTTTGCTGAATTGTGGAACTATGCATTTTTTTGCTGCTTTAAAATTTTGTACCAGTTCATGTATCCAAAAATGGCAACCACAAACAAAAAGGCGGTTAAGGCAGCGTACAAATACAGTTCTTTATGAATTAAAAGCGGTACGGCAAGAAAATTACTAATGTTTAGCAACACCCAGTTTTCTATTTTGCGTTTTGCCATAAGCCACATTCCCGCCCAGGCAAAAGCGGTCACCAAAGAATCCCACAGAGGCACATCGCTGTTGGTGTAATTGGTTAAAAAAATATAGAAAATTAAAAACGCAGCAACCACAATGCCTATTGCTTTGTATTTTTCGGTATTTGTGGTAAACGATATCGGTGTTTCGGTTTGTTGTTTGCCAAATTTCCAGAACAGCCAACCGTAAATACTCATTACCAGATAGTAAAAATCAAGCGTAAACTCGGCATACAGCTTGGCGTTGAACTTAACAAACATAGCCAGAACAATGCCGGCAATTCCAAAAAGATAATTGTGAATGTTGTTGCGTTGTGCCAGTAAAACCTGCACAACCGAAAAAAATACACCAAACCATTCTAAAAGGCTGGTTTTACTTAAAATTTCCTGCATCATATAAATAAATTAAATGATGAGATGATAAAGTTACAATCCCTACGCCGGCATTATCCGGATCAGGTGCAGAACTAGGTCCTTGGGTATCATCTCAGCCAATAATAATCGGCACCCCATTGCTGGCTCAAAATTGATGATTTTTTCTGGATTGAGAAAGGTTTTTACATATATATTAAATACTTTTGCAAAAAAAACATGAGTAATATTTGTACTAATTGTGATACGGAGAATAGTTTAGATGCTAAATTTTGTAAAAGTTGTGGATATTCTTTACCAAAACAAAATCCGATAGAAGAAGTTATACATCCCAAAACAGAGAAGAAAGTTGTTAAGAAGAAATCGAATTTGCTTGTTGTAATAGGCACTGTATTAGGATTTTTTGCAACATTTTTTCTGGTTCAATTTTTCTTTAATAATGATAATTCTATTGATAAAGAAATGAAACTTGTTGCAGATGAACTTAATAAAACCTGCCCCGTGCAAGTGGATGAATATACTGTTTTAGAAAATACTGTGGCGTTGCCAGGAAAGATTTTCCAATACAATTACAAGTTGATTGGTTTAGATAAATCTGAAGTTAATTTAGATACTGTACGTAAATATGTGTATCCGGGTATTTTAGAAAATATCAAAACAAATCCTTCTATGGAACCTCAACGAAAAAGAGATGTTACTTTTAAATATTATTATAAAGACAAAAATGGTGCTTTTGTTGACGAATATGTTGTGAAACCAACCGATTACAAATAAAAAACACCCTTTCAATTGAAAGGGCGTTTTTGGTTTAAGAACTTTGTTGTTCTTTAATATGTGCTTTAATACGCTCTTCTAATTCTTCCTGAAGTTCCGGATTATCTTTAATTAATGCTTTAACACCATCACGACCCTGACCTAATTTGGTATCGCCATAACTAAACCATGATCCTGATTTTTTTACGATTTCAAAATCAACAGCCAAATCTAAAATTTCACCCGTTTTCGAAATTCCTTCGCCATACATAATGTCGAATTCTGCGGTACGGAAAGGCGGCGCCACTTTGTTTTTAATAACTTTTACTTTAGTACGGTTACCCATTACGCTGTCGCCGTCTTTAATCTGTGTTGATTTACGAATATCCAAACGAACCGATGCGTAGAACTTTAATGCATTACCACCCGTTGTAGTTTCTGGGTTTCCAAACATAACTCCGATTTTTTCACGCAACTGGTTAATAAAAAACACGGTACAGTTTGTTTTAGAAATGGTTCCGGTTAATTTACGCAACGCCTGCGACATCAATCGGGCATGTAATCCCATTTTAGAATCGCCCATTTCGCCTTCAATTTCACTTTTCGGCGTTAATGCGGCAACTGAGTCAATAACTACGATATCAATTGCACCTGAACGAATCAGATTTTCGGCAATTTCCAATGCTTGTTCCCCGTTATCAGGTTGCGATATAATAAGGTTGTCAATATCAATACCTAATTTTTGCGCATAAAAACGATCAAACGCATGCTCGGCATCAATAAAAGCGGCAATTCCACCAGCTTTTTGCGCTTCGGCAATGGCGTGTAAAGTTAAAGTTGTTTTACCAGACGATTCCGGTCCGTAGATTTCAATGATTCTTCCGCGCGGATATCCCATTACACCTAAAGCAAGGTCTAAACCTAATGATCCCGACGGAATTGCTTCAACTTCTTCTACCGCGCTATCGCCCAATTTCATTACGGTTCCTTTGCCGTACGTTTTATCTAATTTATCTAATGTAAGCTGTAAAGCTTTCAATTTTGCTTCTTTATCTGCACTCATATTCTTTTCTAGATTGTAAAAGTAAAAATACCTTTTTTTATTGAATTATAAATTGATTTGTAAATTTTAAATAATCAAATTTTGGTCGAAACACCTCTTTTTTGTAACTTAACAATTATAATTTAAAATTTAGCTATGAAAAAGACAATTTTAATTACCGCATTTGCAACTTTAATATCTGTTATTGGTTGCAAAGATACAGTAGAAGAACGACAAGAAAAGTCGTTAGAAAAAAAATTAGAGCGTAAATATGACAAAGCGCAAGATTACACCTACACCAATTGGGTTTTAAAGAGCAACGATTCGGTTCGAAAAATCTTTAAAGAAAAGTTTACATCGCAACAGCTTACAACAATTGTGGCATTAAATAGGGTTGATAAAACTACGTTTGCTACTGTTGATACATTGCTGATTCCTGATCAGTTCGATGATGATTTCTTGGCATATTCACCTTTTCCTTACACATTAAGTAGTGCGAAAGATGTAAAAAAGCTAGCGATCTTTTCATATCCTATTCAAGCATACGGATTGTATGAAAACGGCGAATTGGTAAAATGGGGACCATCGAGCATGGGATCGAAACAGCATAAGACACCAGAAGGACTTTATTTTTGTAATTGGAAAGGCGAAGAAACCGTAAGTACATTTGATGATGAGTGGATTTTACGTTGGAATTTTAATTTAGATAACAAAGAAGGCATCGCATGGCATCAATATACATTACCAGGTACACCGGCATCGCATTCTTGTTTACGTTTGTTAGAAGCCGATGCAAAATGGATGTACGATTGGGCTGATGAATGGATTTTGGCTGATAAAGAAACCGTGAAAGCTAAAGGAACACCCGTGATTGTTTATGGAAGTTATAATTTTGAAGGAAGAAAACCTTGGTTAGATTTAGCAAAAGACAGTCACGCAAACGATATCTCGGCGGAAACCTTAAACGGAATTGTTGGTAAATATCAGGCAGAAATACTAAAAGAACAGAAAAATCGCGAAGCAGTTTCGGCAGCGAAATAATAGTTTATGATTGATAGTAAGCGGTCATGCTGAACTTGTTTCAGCATCTCAAAAGAAAAGTCAGTCAAAGCTATTTCATTACACTACTAAATTACAAAAAGTAGTTGTTATAATTTATTTTTGACCAATAGAAAATCTTATTTTAACAATCGGTTTTTTTATTAATTTCGTATAAAAATTTGAAATGAAAAAAATTATTGTTTTACTTGTAACTGTGGTGTTTTTAGCTGGTTGTAAAAAAGAAGTGGAGACACAAGATTCTGAAATTGATTCTACGACTATTCAACAGAATATCGAAACAAAAGTAGATTCTATCGCTATAAAAAGAAACGATTCTATACAATTGGCAAAGAAAGATTCTGTGGCAGCGGTTAAAAAAGCCGAGTTAGAAAAAAGTAAAAAATCGAAAAAATATGCCGTTTACAAAGGCGATGCGTTTAGCTATTGGCCAATAAAAACCAGCGATTCGTTGCGCAAACTTTTTTACAACACGTTTACAAAAGAGCAGCAATATACCATAGCGGCGCTAAACCGTATTGATACCGATCATATTAAAACGCGCGATACCTTAATTGTGCCAAACGAGTTTAAGTCAACTTTTATGGATTACACTCCGTTTCCGCGTAAGTTGGATAATTTGGCAGAAGTTCCTAAAACGGTAATTTTCTCGTACCCAATACAAGCTTATGGCGTGTACGAAAAAGGAAATTTAGTTAAATGGGGACCAACAAATATGGGTAAAAAATCTGCCCAAACTCCGCGCGGATTGTTCTTTACCAATTGGAAAGGCAGAAAAGTTACAAGTACCGTTGATGATGAATGGATTTTAAACTGGAATTTCAACATAAGTAATTCTGGTGGTGTGGGTTGGCATCAGTATGCTTTACCAGGATATCCAGCTTCACATTCTTGCTTACGTTTGTTGGATGCCGATGCGCAATGGCTTTACAATTGGGCGGATCAGTGGGTTTTGGCTGATAAGAAAACCGTAAAAGTTAAAGGTAATCCGGTAATTGTTTTTGGCGATTATAAGTTTGGCGCTAAAGGTATCTGGCATCAGTTGGTAGAAGATCCAACAGTAACAACCATTTCAAAAAGCGCTTTAGAAGCTATTGTTGAACCTTATCTGGCTGAAATTTTTAATCAGCAAACCATTCGTGAAGAATATAATAAATCTAACTCAGGTGCTAAACCTAATGATGATGCTTTAAAGACTGTTAAGGATACTGTTAATTAGATTAAATTCAAATTACACTACTGAATATATAGGTTAAACATGTTTTTGTAACTTTAGTAAAACAATTATTAGTTATGAAAAAGAATCTAATCTATATGTTCAGTTTTTTGTTGGTGGGCTTTGTGTTAATGTCTTTCAACAATGATTTCCGTACAGAAAATTATGAGGAACTATCGAAAGACGGTTTTAAAAACTTGAAAATTTTACCAAAAGATATTTCAAAAGACAGTTTAATGTCTTTAATGAAAGGCTATAATCAGGCTTTGGGTGTAAAATGCAATCATTGTCATACCATGGATAAATCATCAGATGAGAAACATGAAAAAGAAATTGCCCGTCACATGATTAAGTTCACTAATGAGCTAAATGCAAAAGAATTTGCGCCAATTGGTGATCAATATAAAAATGCCATTGAGTGCGCAACCTGTCACCGTGGATCTACCAAACCAATGAATGATACTAAAGCTTTTATGCAAGGTAAAAAGTAAGTAATATTCTTTTTATTTAGAAAAAGCTTAAGAACTGTTTAATAAAATGTGAAATCCACTGAATAATTTTTTTGTTCAGTGGATTTATTTGTTACATTTACATCTATAAACTTGTAAATAAACAGATTATGAAAAAAAGTACAAATTTATTCAGATTCTTTTTAATGCTTTTCTTGAGCGTGTTTTTTGTTTCTTGCGATTTTCTAGATGATCATATAAAAAATCCAGTAAGATCAAAATGCAATGAGAAAGCTGTGTTAGATCCTATTGCGTTTCCGTTAGTAAATACAGCCAATTACGGAATCACGAATGTAGTTTTAAACGGAGATTGTTTAGAAATCACCCTGTCTTCAAGTGGTTGCAATCCAAATAACTGGGACATGAATTTAATTGGCGTGGCAAGTACTACTAATATTTATCCGCCTTTGTTTCATGCAAAAGTAGAATTAATTAATAACGAAGAATGTTTGGCAGTGTTTCAAAAAACGGTTTCGTTTGATTTGACTCCTTTTCAAATGGCTGGTCAAAATAGCGTACAAATAGATATCGATGGTTGGAATAACAATATCGTATACCAATATTAATTTCCTTACAAAGTCATTCAAAAATAAAACAGGAGTATATTATGATTAAAAGCCTTTTTAACTTACTGATTATAATGCTGGTTTTTATTGGTTGTAAAGGAGATGATAGTAATTGTTGCCCAAACCCAAACCCAACAAATTGTAATGAGTTTTCTGTTATTGATGAAACAAAATATCAGCAAACAAACACCAACAATTACACTATAACTAATGTGGTTTTAAATGGCGATTGTTTAGAAATCACCCTTTCTTCAAGCGGTTGCGATCCAAACAATTGGAATATGAATTTCATTGCTTCCGAAGCTGTTGTTGAAACGTTACCAATTCAATGGTATACAAAAGTAGAGCTAATAAATAACGAAGCTTGCCAAGCAGTGTTTCAAAAAACGGTTTCATTTGATCTAACTCCTTTAAAAGATGATGGTAAAAATCAAGTGCAGATAAATATTCAGGGTTGGAACACCAGCATCATGTATCAATACTAAAACTTTAAAATTCTATGATTTTCGTCATTTGAACTTTAAAAATTTAAATCATAACTTTGCAACCGGATTCTTCCATTTAGAGTCCGGTTTTTTATTCAATTTTATCACTTAAATGTTTATAGCATGCAACTGTACAACACCTTAAGCGCCGAACAGCGCGCGCAGTTAATCGAAGAAGCGGGTCAAAACCGCATCACACTTTCTTTTTATCAATACGCAAAAATACAGGATCCGCAACAATTTAGAAACGACTTGTTTCTGGCATGGTCTAAATTAGATGCTTTGGGCAGAACATACGTTGCACACGAAGGTATCAATGCGCAAATGAGCATTCCGGCAGAAAATCTCGAAGCATTCAGAGAAACTTTGGAAGCGTACGATTTTATGAAGGGAATTCGTTTAAATGTGGCGGTTGAACAAGACGATTTATCGTTTTTGAAACTGACGGTTAAAGTGCGAAATAAAATTGTTGCCGATGGATTAGACGATGCTACTTTTGATGTTACCAATAAAGGAATCCATTTAAATGCGAAGGAATTCAATGAAATGTTGAAC
>JAVXSC010000052.1:0-14139 GCA_036643355.1 Myroides sp. | reverse complement strand
CACAAATGTTTAAAGAACCTGAAAAAGGCGATATGGATATTAATGTGCTACGTACCAAAGACGCCATGGAAACCAACCCAAATATTATAGCAACGGGCTGCCCTTATTGCAATACAATGTTAACCGATGGGGTAAAGTTTAGCCATAAAGAAAACGAAATTCAGGTGTTAGATATTGCCGAATTAATTGCTAACGCACAAGACTTATAATATGTTTGTACCTTTTGAAGAAATGCCGAAATCAGCTAAAATCTGGATTTATCAGGCAAACAGAAAAATGACCGATGAAGAAGTTGCAACTGCTAATGAACTGTTAACTATTTTTGTTGAAAATTGGGCAGCACACAGTACACCTTTAAAAGCATCGTATCAGTTAAAATACAGCCGTTTTATTATTTTGGCGGTAGATCAGGAATATCATGCAGCGTCTGGTTGTTCTATTGATGCTTCTGTGAGAATCATTCAGGAATTGGAACAGAAATTCGGAATCGATCTATTAGATAAAATGAATGTAACCTATAAAACAGGAGAGTTTATTGCACATAAATCGTTAATCGACTTCAAGAAAATGGCAAAAGAAAAAGCTGTAAACGCAAATACTGTTGTGTTTAATAATTTGGTAAATACTATAGAAGAATTCGAAGAGTTTTGGGAAGTTCCTGCAGGCCAAAGCTGGCACAGTCGCTTTTTTTAATGAATAAAAAAACCGCTTCAATCATAAGATCGAAGCGGTTTTTGTTTAATAAGTTGGTATTATTTTTTTATCAATTTGTAAGTACCTTGTGTACCTTCGTTAGTTGTAACAGTTACAAAATATAAACCGTTAGCAGCATTTTGTAAATTGATTTCTTTATTAGCTGTAGTTAAAACTTTTTGACCTGTAACATTGAAAACTTCAATTTGTGCAATATTCAATTCAGAATCTACATTAAAAATTCCAGAAGTAGGGTTAGGATAAACCGTTACTTTGCTAGTGTCAAATTTAGGAGTGCTTAATGCGGTTTTCCATTCAATATTATCTATTGTTACTCCCTGATGTTGAGCAGTATATGTGAATTTAAAAGCAATGTATTTATCTCCTGACGCAGTTATTGCTGAAGTTGTATAAGTACCACCGTTAGGAGTTGGAGTAGGTATCGCTGAAAATGTTGTAACATCAGTATTATCACTCATAGTACCAATTTCAAGGGCTCCATTGTTATTTGGTGCAGCGGTTGTTAAAACATATTCTAATAAATGATTTCCATCAATTGTTGATAATTCTGGAGAGATTAAATAAGTAACGCCACCTGTAGTTGGTGCACTTCCACTATAAAGCATAGCTGCATTAGAATTTGGCATAAAGTAAATAGTTCCACTGTTAGACCAACAAGCAGGTAAAGCAGTAGCACCATTAAAAGTTTCATTAATAGTTGCAACTGCAGTACATTGGCTGTTTGCGTTAAATGAGACTAATCCGACTGCTAATAAGCATAAAGATGTTAAACGTTTTTTTGTTGCGTAAAAATTATTCATAACTGATAGATTAAAATTAATTACGCAAATTTATTTATATTAAATCTAAATAAAAAATAAATATGCAAAAAATATTTATAAATTATTTTTGGTTAATTAAAAAATTCAAATAACTTTGTGATTCAAAGTAAATAATGATGAATCAAAAAATTTCTGATGATTTAGCACATATCCGTTCTATGATGGAACGCTCGTCTCGTTTTTTATCTTTAAGCGGATTATCCGGAGTGGGAGCAGGTGTTGTTGGTTTGGTGGCTGGTATTTTGGCTATATATCTAACTAATGATTACTTTGTAGATTATAATCTTTACCAACCTAAAGTTTATCAGCCTGATATGCTTTATAGATTAATTGTTTTAGGCGCATCAGCTTTATTGTTAGCAATTTTTTGTGGATGTTATTTTACTGTTCGTAAAAGCAAAAAGCTGGGTTTACAAATCTGGACAGCTACAACAAAGAAAATTTTGGTTCAATTGGCAATTCCTTTAGCGGTTGGCGGTATTTTTGTTTTAGCCTTGTTGCAGTACAATTTATATGGATTGATCGCTGGTACTACCTTAATTTTCTATGGATTGGCTTTAGTGAATGCTGAAAAATATACGTATTCTGATATTAAATATTTAGGTTTTCTTGAGATTCTTTTGGGATGTTTGTCCTTATTTTTTATAGGAAAAGGATTGATTTTCTGGACGATTGGTTTCGGAGTGTTGCATATTGTTTACGGTATTATTTTATACAGAAAATACAAGTAAATGAGTTTAATTAGCGGTTTAAATAAAGAATTTGAAAGTAGGGTTCGGTTAGGTATAATGTCGGTTCTCATGGTTGATTTTACCGAAATGAAAAATCTGCTACAGGTTACCGATGGAAATCTGGCAAGCCATTCTACCGCTTTGGAAAAACATAGATACATAGAAATTAAAAAGGAGTTTGTTGGTAAAAAACCTCGAACTTCTTATAAAATTACCGAAGCGGGTAAGGTTGCATTTCAACAGCACCTAGCTTTTCTAGAAAAAATAATGAGACAATAAATTGGTCTTATTTTTTTAATAATAAACTTTGAAAAACAAAGTACTTTTAATTGTGAATATTATGAAAAAACAGTTTTTAATTTTTATCAGCACCATTTTGTTTGCCGTTCTTTTTTATGATCAGGAACTAGGTGTCAATCTTTCCATCTTTGCTTTAATTCTATTGATTGCACAACTTGTTATGCAAACCAAACTCTTACGCGACAAAAGAGCCATAATTTTGGCATTTTGTGTTGTAGCAACAAGCTTTTCCAACGCATGGCTGTTATCAGTAGTTACGGTACTTTCCGTAGTAGTTTCGTCGTTCGTTTTTAGATATTATGTGGTAGATCCGCAAATGAAATTAATTTCAAACGCATTTAATTTTGTATTAAGCTGGCCCGCGTTTGTTGCTCGAATTTTTTTGATAGATCAGTGGTTTGAATTTAAAAAAGAAGATTCTAAAAAAACATTGGTTACCATTTTTTCGTACATAATTATGCCTTTCTGTATCTTGTCGGTCTTTTTTGGACTCTATGTTTCATCGAGCGATATGTTAAGTGAATGGTACAATCGTTACGAATGGAATATCGACGGATTAATCATCTTTACCATCATCTTCGGGTTTTACATAAGTTTTGTTTTTTGGCACATCAAAGTATTCGATTTTATTAAGATCATAGACCAAAACCTGAAATTTAATTTCACTGAAGAACAACAAACCAATCAAAAATCGTCGTTTAATTTTATTCCAATTGATTTTGAAGTCCGAAGTGGAATCATCACATTAGTTAGCTTAAACTGCATGCTGTTGTTTTTTGTAATTGTTTTTAATGTAGAAAACGCACAGCAAACCATTCAGCATATTTCCGAATACAGCTCGCGAACGCACAGTCAGATTTATTTAATCATTACATCGGTTTTCCTGGCAATGGTTGTGGTTTTGTTCTTCTTTAAAGATGCTTTAAACTTTATAAAAAACAACACATGGTTGCTTCGATTGACAAAAATTTGGATTGGCTTAAACGGATTTTTAATAGCATCGGCTTTTTATCAAAATTCGGTTTACATCAACGCAATGGGATTAACCTACAAAAGGCTAGGCGTATATTTGTTCCTTATTTTATGTATGATTGGGTTGATTTATTCGTTTATTAAAATCCATCAAAAAAGAACAAATTATTACTTGATTGATAAAATGTCTTGGACAATTTTTTACAGTTTGATCTTTTGTTCGATTTTTAACTGGGGAAATATTATGACCAATTATAACTTGCAGAAAGATACAATCGATTGGAATTATCTGGCTTATAATTTAACTGGAAACGAAAAAACGTTGATTGAATATTACAAAAATCAGAATATGGAAGTTCCTGAATTTCTTTTAAACCGAATAAAATATTACGAAGATTTACCGTTTTTATCGAAGCAATTGTATTATGAGTTTTCAGAAAAATAAGCACACAACTTTTGTTTAAACTATTTAATAATGATTATGATTAAGAAATATTTTACAGTTTGGTGGATTCCCATAATTACATATTCAGTTCCAGTTCTCATTTTTATCTTTGGAAATATTCTAAAGAAAGATGAAATAATTGATTTGTCTTTAATTGTTTTCTTTATAAATATTTTAGGAAATATAATTTCAGCAATAGTACAAATCGTAATAAAAAAATGGTATTTTATATTTCCTCAGTTAATTGTTACTATATTTCTTTTTGTAATAACATCGGTAATTTTTACATTATCACCACCCGATTATTACGGTGTAAATAAAACTATTCCAAAAAATATAGAAATTGAAATTCCGATAGAAACAGAAATTTCTGAAGAAGATTTAAATGTAAACGATTTTAAAATAGCTGCGTACTCACAACCCGGTATTTATACTTATTATACAAATTATCAACCTAAAGAAAAAGGCTCATTGTTTATTAGAGTTTTCGAAATTACTTCTAATGATAAATTATCGGAAAAGGAAATTTTAGATCGTTCTAAAATTATTGTTAATGAATTAGATGCAAAAATGTATTCAGGAGAATTTGTAATTTATGAGGGTTCATGGGGAGATAAATATGGAGCAAGAATTGAGTTATGGTATCAACCAGATAATGGAATGGAATATAAAATAGCAGAAAAAAATTATGTTGTAGAAGGATGGATGAGATAATAATAAATCCGAGTTTAAACTCGGATTTATTTATTTCTTGTATTTCTGCGTTCGTTTCGTAACGGACGTTGTTCAATGATTTTCTTTTTAAAATCTTTACGATCTTTAGTTGGTGCAGGATTTTTATTAACCAAAGGTTTGTCGGTTTTTGGTAAACTTCCTTCTTCGGTTTTGATACTTTCGCCAATTAAACGGTTTAGTTCGTCCATCTCGGCTTTCGTAATATCTCGGTATTTTCCTACAGGAACGTCTAACGAAATATTAATAATACGGATACGTTTCAAGGCAACAACCGTATAATCAAAATACTCACACATACGACGAATTTGTCGGTTTAAACCCTGTGTTAAAAAAATACGGAATGTTGTACTGCTAATTTTTTCAACTCGACATTCTTTTGTAACAGTATCTAAAATAGGCACACCCGCACTCATACGCTGAATAAAACGATCGGTAATTGTTTTGTCAACTGTAACAATATATTCTTTTTCGTGGTTGTTGCGGGCACGTAGAATTTTGTTCACAATGTCGCCATCGTTTGTCATAATAATCAATCCTTCAGAATCTTTATCCAATCTTCCTACAGGAAAAATGCGTTCGGGATAATTAATAAAATCGACAATATTTCCGCGAACCGATTGATTTGTAGTACATTCAATTCCGGCAGGTTTGTTAACCGCAAGATAAATTTTTGGTTCTTCTTTTTCAGAAACCAATTCTCCGTTTACACGAACTTCATCAGTCGGTAAAACTTTTGTTCCCAATTCCGGAATTTTTCCGTTAATGGTTATTCTGCCTTGTTCCAACAATTTGTCGGCTTCGCGACGTGAGCAATATCCAACTTCCGATAAAAATTTATTAATGCGTATTCCTTCCTGATCCATTGTGCAAAATTACGATTTAAAGCGGTTGTTTTCTAAAAAATAAACAATTTGTTCATTCACATCGTCGCTGTACAAACTGTGACCTAAATCATGCGTAGTATAAAGCGGAATTTCCGGATGTTTGTCTAAAATCTCTAATGTATCACTGTACGGAACAACTTTATCTTCTTCATCGTGAATGATTCCAATGGGAACTTTTATCTGATCGACAAACGAGCTACTGTTAAAATCGATAGGATCAATAGAAAATCGTTTAGAAAATTCTTTTAGAAAACCTTGATATGATCTATGGGAAAGCGAAATCAGGTTTCGATAATTTTCGGTAATTCGTAAAAAACGATTGGGTGCACCTAAGGATACAATTTTCTTTACAAAATCAGGTTTAAATGTCGCCATGTAATAAAACATAGTCATACCGCCCAAACTGTGACCAATTAAAAAATCGGGTTTAAAATGGTTGCAAACTTCGTTAACAAATTGGCTGTATAAAACGGCGTTTAATTCCTTTCCATCGCTTAAACCCTGACCTGGCGCATCTAAAGCTATAATTCGGTAATTGTGTTGTTTAAGAAAATGAATAACGCCTTGCCAACGATTGGCATTGCTTTCCCAGCCGTGAATAAGTAAAATGGTTTCTTTTTCGCCAAACCATTCGTAAGTTTGAATATCGTGCTGATCTACTTTTAGTTTTTTCATGGCGCTTGATCCCAAAAAAGTAGGCAGCGATTTTAAAACGCCTTCACGCGGAACCGAGAACAGCGTGTAGGCAGTATTTGCTGCAAATTTTGCATTTAAGTAGTGCAAGGAATTAATGTACAAACCAAAACCTTTTGTAATAAGCGTGTATTTTAATCTTTTGAAAAACCCCATAAAAAAAGCCTCTATTAAATTAGAGGCTTAAATTTATTTTAAATTTTTGATAATCGTATCAATTTTTTCTCTTTCTTCTGCTGCTAAAGCTGCATCAACCAAAATACGACCACTGTGTTCGTCTGTCATGATTTTTTTACGACCAGCGATTTCAACCTGAACCTGTGGCGGAATTGTAAAGAACGATCCTGCAGATGCACCACGCTCAATAGAAACTACAGCTAAACGATTTTTAACGCCGTTTCTAATTCTTGTGTACGCATTTAACAAACGATCTTCAATGATAGCAGAAAACTCCTCAGATTTTATAACCAATGCTTTTTCTTCGCGTTCGGTTTCTGTTAAAATACCGTTTAGTTCGTTTTCTTTGTGCTTTAAATGGTTTGTTTTAGTATCTAATTTTTCAGATGTCTGCGAAATTAAATTCTTTTTATACTCCATATTAGCTTTAAACTCTTTAATGTGTTTTTCAGCCAACTCAATTTCTAACGTTTGGTATTCAATTTCTTTTGTTAAAGAGTTGAATTCACGGTTGTTACGAACGTCTTTTTGTTGATCGGTGTATTTTTTTATTGCTTCTTTGTGAGATTCAATTTCGCTTTTCTTTGTTTTAACCTGCTCTTCAACAGTTTGCACCTCGTTGTTAAGCTTTTCTAAACGCGTGGTAAGCCCGGCAACTTCATCTTTTAAATCGTCAACTTCAAGAGGTAATTCACCTCTCATGTTTCTAATTTCGTCAATTCGTGAATCAATCAATTGTAAGTCGTATAACGCTCTTAATTTTTCTTCAACAGTTTCTGCTTTCTTTGCCATATTTATAGGTAGTTAACCGGATTTGTTTTAATGCTTGATAAAATAATTGCAAAAGTACGTATTTTTTTTGATAGATAATCAAAAATATAATTTTTTACGTAACGTTCACTTTCAAAATGACCAACATCAGCTAATAAAATTGAGTTTTCAGCCTGATAAAAATCGTGGTATTTTAAATCGGATGTTACCAATACATCGGCATTTTGAGCTTTAGCAGCCCCAATAGCAAAACTGCCCGATCCGCCTAAAACCGCCACTTTTTTTACTTTTTTATTCAATAAATCGGAATGACGAATGCCACCAGTTTCTACTTTATTTTTTACTGATTGAAGAAAATCGATTTCGGAAATTTCATTTTCTAATTCGCCAATCATTCCTAAACCGATATTTTGATGTTGGTTTTCTAATTTAGTGATTTCATGAGCAACTTCTTCGTACGGATGACTTTCAAACAATGCTTTTAAAATGTTTTTTTGCAGATGTTTTTCGAAAGTAACTTCCAGCTTTATTTCTTCTACTTCGGTAAAAACATTTTGACTGCCAATTACCGGATTACTGTCGTTGTTTCCTGTAAAAGATCCAATACCAGCCGAAGTAAAACTGCAATCGTAATAATTTCCAATAGATCCGGCACCAGCATTAAACAAGGCTTTTTGAACATTTTTTAAATGATCTTTTGGAACAAAAGTGGTTAGTTTATAGATGAAATCCTGTTTCGGAATCAAGATTTTTGTATTGATCAATCCTAAAGTATCGCACAAAATTTTGTTTACTCCCAGTTTATGATTGTCCAAACCTGTGTGAACCGCATAAATAGCAACATCGTTTTTAATGGCTTTAATAACGGCGCGTTCCACATAATTTTTACCGGTAATTTTCTTTAAACCAGAAAAAAGTATCGGGTGAAAACACACAATTAGGTTACAGTTTTTCTCGACGGCTTCGTTAACAACGGTTTCCAAAGCATCGTGGCAAACCAAAATACCTGTAATTGTTGCATTTACATCGCCCACAAGCAAACCTACATTGTCAAAATCTTCGGCATAGGCGGTTGGCGCCATTTCTTCTAAAATCGGAATAAGTTGTTTTAACTGCACAATATCATTTTTAGTGTATTCAAAGATAAAAATAATCGTTATTTTCGTACAAAATCTTATGAAATTATTCTTAATGAAATATTTACTCCTGTTTTTTATGACTACACTCGTTATGAGTTGTACAAAAGAAAAAGACACCATTGCTGAAATGAATGCCGATGATTACACCATTGAATGGGTGAAATTTGATTATGATTCTATTAAAGGATCAGATAAAAATTACGAATTAATTGAATTATTTATACCAAAAGATAAAAGTAAAGATACTTTATTTAATCAGGCGAAGTTTTATATTAATGGGAAATTAATTGATAATTCTAGTAAATATTATGATATTGAAGTTACAGCTACACCTAAAAAGCATACTTATTTAGCAAAAATTAAAATGTATTCAAGATACTCTAATTTAGTGACAGACAAAAACAATAGGAGAATTGTAGATGTTTTTTTTCTAAATTATTACAAAGATAGTTTATGGTTTGAGATTAAACATTTTAAGAATGTTGATAACTTTGAAATTGAATTTACAAATTTTCATAATGATAGATTTACCGGACGTATTACAGAGTATGTTGATAGAGATACTAATATTAGTAATGAAAAAATGATTATTGGAGGAATTAGTAAAATGATTTTGACAAATAAAAAAACTACTTCGACTTCATTTATTGAAAATGATTCTTTATTACAAAGTCAAAAAATTAGTTTAAAAGAAATGTCGGAGATAAATTAGTGTAATGAAGAACCTACGAAAAATATTATTTCCGTTTTCGTTGATTTATGCAGCTGTAACAAGCTTTCGAAATTTTTTGTACGATAAAGGAATAAAAAAATCAACAGCTTTTAACTTGCCGATCATTGCTGTAGGAAACCTGTCGGTTGGTGGAACGGGTAAAACACCAATGGTTGAATATTTAATCAGACTTTTATCAGATAATCATAATTTAGCAGTTTTAAGCCGAGGCTACAAGCGCAAAAGTAAAGGTTTTTATTTGGCAAATGCTACTACAACCATTGAAGAAATTGGCGATGAACCTTTTCAATATCATTCAAAATTTAAAAATATTTATGTAGCCGTAAATGCAAATAGAGTAGAAGGAGTTACCAAAATTTTAGAAGCTTTACCAAAAACTAGAATGGTTTTGTTAGATGATGCTTTTCAGCACCGAAAAATTAAAGCCGGATTTTACATTATGCTTACCGCTTACAACGATTTGTTTTATAACGATTTGGTGTTGCCTGCCGGAAATTTGCGCGAATGTAAATCGGGAGTAAAAAGAGCAAATGTTGTTGTGGTTACTAAATGTCCTAAAAATTTATCGGAAGCAGAAATGCTTCAGATAAAAAGCAAAATTGCAATTGATAACGATAAAATTTTCTTTTCAACGATTAATTATCATCATTCCGCAACAAATAATTCAGAAGAAATTAAAATCGCCGATTTAAAAAATGATTTTATAGCAGTAGCTGGTATTGCAAAGCCCGAATATTTTTTTGAGTATTTAAATTGTACTAAAAATGATAGTTTGACATTTCCGGACCATCATTTTTTTTCAGATCAAGATTTAAAAAGCATACTACAAAAAGCAAACGGAAGAAAAATCATCACTACAGAAAAAGATTATATGCGCTTGCAAAATCTTCTGCCAAAAGATCAGTTGTATTACTTACCAATTGAAATGGATTTTTTGAAAGATTCAAAGGCTTTTGATTTGGAGATTGGGAAAGTGATTGATTAAAAAAAAATTTCATTTACTACTGAATTATTTTTAGTCATATAGTTTTTTTTGATATTTTTAACAAAAATATAGATAACCTAAAAAAATGCTAAAAACACTACTTTTATTTACTACATTACTTTGTAGTTTATCTTCTTTTGCACAAAAAGTATCTCTTTATAAACAATTTTATGGCAGTTATGATTTTACTATGTTAGGTAATACCATGAATGTTAAAGCCAATGGAGATCCCAATTCGTGTGACATTTTAACAGAATCATCGGCAACATTGAATTTAGCGACTGGCAAACAAATTGTTGCGGCATATCTATATTGGTCAGGTAATGGTGTGGGTAAAGATGCTGATTTAAAAGTTACTTTAAATGATACGGAAGTAAACGCAGAAAGAACCAACTACATGTATATAACTACAGATCAAAAAGCAGGTTACTTTTCTGCTTTTGCCGATGTAACTTCGGTTGTAAAAAAAGACGGTAGTGGTAATTACACTTTGTCCGATTTAGATCTAACAAAACACATGCCCCAGTACTGTGGAGGAAATTATGTAGGTTGGGCTATTGCAGTTGTGTATAATGATGACAATATCGAAAATAATTTAGTAGCAATTTATGATGGTTTTGAATTTTTAGATGGACAAAATTCTACCATTAATATTATTCTAGATGGCTTTAGAATTACAAACGCAGCGAACTCTAAAATTGCTTTTTTAGCATGGGAAGGTGATGAAAATATTAGTGCGGGTGAAGAATTAAGAATCAATAACATGCTGCTTGCAAACGGCTTAAACCCTTCAAATAATGCATTTAACTGTACCAATAGCTTTTCTGGATCAAGAGAACTTTGGAATATGGATCTTGATCTGTACGATTTAAGTAATTATGTAAATGTAGACGACACGGAATTAGATATAAAAATAAAATCGGCGGGTGACGTTGTTCTTATAAATACGATTATTTTGTCTGTTTACAGCGTTTTTCCAGATGCTACAATGACATTAGATAGTTATAAAAACTACTGCCATACAAGAGTTGTTGATTTAAACTATACTGTTGCAAACCATAAAGGTAATCATCCCTTGAAAAAAGATACTCCCATTGCATTTTACATTAATAATGAGTTGGTAGGAACTGCTAAAACAGATGATGAGATTGCTCAAGGAAGCGAAATTAATCAAACGATCACTTTAGATATTCCTAAAAAGTTTGGTTATCGGTTTGATTTAGTTGCTAATGTAGATGATACAGGAAATAAGAAAGGAATAGTGTTTGAAATTGATGAGGAAAATAACTCTTCAAAAACCCATATCGATTTAACAAGAGATTGTCCTATTCAGAGAGGAGTGTCAGCTAATTTTGATGGATCAAATGATGGTTTTGATTTAAGTGTGTACGATCTTAACCAATTAAAAATATATAACAGGTACGGATCAGAAGTTTTTAGCTATGGCAAAGGTTACACCAAACAATGGACAGGCCAAACTATGAACAATAAAGCTTTACCAACCGGAACTTACTATTACGTTTTTACAACAGATTACGAAACTATTTCGGGATATATCTATTTAATGAAAGAACTAAGATAAATGAAAAAAATACTATTATTAACAACAATATTTGCCCTATTTAGCTGCGATAATGAAATAGACGATCTATTAAACGACTATAAAACAAAACCAAAATCTGCAGATTTACAAGGTTTCTGGGAATTAAAAGGTATTTATCCTCCCGATTCTCTAAAACATGATAATGAAATAGGAATATCGCAAGGTTGGGTAGGAATCGGACCAAATGAAATTCTTTATTTAGATAATGAATACTTAAGATTTTTAAATAAATCAACTGATGAAGATTCTCTTTATCATTACAATAAAAAAGATAGATTGTATTGGTATAATAATGAAAAATTTATCAAATCGGTATATGAGGAAAGTTATAATACTAAAAATTTGCAGTATATCACAGAATATCAAATTCCGTATAAATTTGGAAAGTCAAAAGACACGTTAGTTGTTCAAAGTAATCATAAAACTTTATATTTAATTAAACGATTTGATATTAAATATCGCGAGTATGTATTTGATTAACTAATTGATAGTTAATTTTTTTGTATTTTTATTGAAACTATTTCGGTTATGATAAAAATACTACGATTACTTATATTTTTCTCATGCTTTTTAGCATATAGTCAGCCTGTAAAACTATTTAAACAGTACACCGGTCGTTATGATTTTTTTGTAATAGGCAATACCATGAACACTGCTCCAAATGGAACTGGAGCACCTTGTACTATTTTAACGCAATCAAGTGCGGTTCTTAACCTAAATGCTAATGCCAATATACAAGCAGCGTTTTTGTATTGGTCAGGATCTGGAACTTTAGCACAAGCCGATTTAAATGTTCAGTTAAACGGTACACCTATCACTGCGAAAAGAACATTTACAACAATTGGTCCCACCGGATTAGAATTTTTTGGAGCTTTTGCAGATGTTACAAACTTTGTAAAGGCTACAGGTAATGTTAATTATACACTTTCTGATTTAGATCTTACAAACGTTATACCGCCTTATTGCCCGACAGGTAGTAATTATGCCGGCTGGTCTATTGTTGTGGTGTATGAAGACATCATTTTGCCAAACAGAGTTGTAAGTGTTTACGAAGGATTTCAAATTGTTGATCATACCGGGCAAAGTGCTACCATCACTTTAAACGGTTTAAATGTTACCAATGTTACTAATGCAAAAGTCGGTTTTTTAGCTTGGGAAGGCGACGATAATATAGCAGTTGCCGAAGAGTTAAGAATCAACGGAAATATAATTAGTAATCCGCCGTTAAATCCGGCAAATAATGTATTTAATTCCACCAATACCTATACAAACGCAACTAATTTGTGGAATATGGATATTGATTATTTTAATGTTGGTAGCCTTATTTCTTTAGGCGATACATCAATGACTGTTCAAATTAAAACCGGGCAAGATTTAATAATTGTAAATAACATATTGGTAGCATTAAGCAGTCTTTTTGCCGATGCAACTATCAATATTGATAAAATAAAAGTTGAATGTAATAGCAGAGAAATAAAGGTTGATTATACAGTTTTCAATACCAATAAAGCTACAAATCCATTAATTAAAAATGTTCCTATAGCTTTTTATGCCAATGATGTTTTGGTTGGATCATCTACTACAAAAAATGACATTCCTATAAATGATTTCGAAACAGGAACAATTACTTTAACAATTCCGGAATCTTTTGGCGATAATTTTACAATAACGGCAAGTGTTGATGACGACGGTGATAAAAACAGTACAGTAGTTGAAATAGATGAAACCAACAATACCGATACTGAAAATGTAACCTTAATTTATGGACCAGAAGTAGATGAACCAACCGATATTATCGTTTGTGATGAAGACGAAAAAGGTTTTGTAATTTTCGATTTAACATCGAAGCAGTTTGAAGCAAGTACCAGCAACAACGTTATTATTACTTTTCATGAAAGCAAAGATGAAGCAGAAAAAGGAACAAGAGCTGTTAATAATTTTGGTCGTTATGAATTAAAAAGTCACAGTTCTAAAACAATTTGGATCCGAGTAGAAGATAAAATTACAGGTTGTGCAAATACAACATCCTTTAAGATTACTGCTCAAATGAAACCCTTTACAGAGCTTAAAGAACCTTTAATGATCTGTAATTTTAAAAGTAATCCATTGGCAGCTAATTTGTCATTAGTCTATATACTTTTAAAGAGGATTTTTCCTTATGTTGATGAAATGCAACTGAGTTTTTATGAAACAGAAGCCGATGCTGAAAATGAAATCAATGAAATTACCAATATAAATAGTTATCAGCCACCGCGTTTTCCTTACATTATCTACATTAAAGCAAAAGGTACAAAACTTTGGTGCGATAATATTATTCAATTACAGTTGAACGATTGCGTGGTTCCCAAAGGAATTTCGCCAAACGGCGATGGCATGAATGATGGTTTTAATATAGAAATTTTTAATCCAATTGAATTGAAAATTTTCAATCGTTAC
>JAVXSC010000051.1:0-14173 GCA_036643355.1 Myroides sp. | reverse complement strand
CAATACCTGCGATTACAACCAGACAAAAGCAGCTACATTAGCCATTGCAGATCACGAAGGTCCTGTTTATTTACGTTTCGGTCGTCCGGTTGTGCCTAATTTTATTCCGGAAGATCTACCGTTTGAAATTGGTAAAGCTGTGGTTTTATCAGAAGGAGCAGATGTTACCATTGTAGCAACAGGTCATTTGGTTTGGGAAGCTTTACAAGCTGCCGAAGAATTAGAAAAAGAAGGAATTTCTGCTGAAGTTATCAATGTACACACCATTAAACCGTTAGATGAAGAAACCATTTTAAAATCGGTTGGTAAAACAGGTTGTATCGTAACTGCCGAAGAACATAACTATTTAGGCGGTTTAGGCGAAAGCATTTCGGGTTTATTGGCGTTAAACAAACCGGCTCCACAAGAATTTGTAGCAGTAAACGATGTTTTCGGAGAATCAGGAACACCAGAAGCTTTAATGGAAAAATACGGTTTAAATGCTAAATCAATTATTCAAAAAGCTAAAAAAGTACAGTCAAGAAAATAATTCTTACCCGAAGTAAATTGATAAGAACAACTCTGTCAAAGTTTTAAACTTTGACAGAGTTTAATTATAAACAAACAAAGAAAGCAACCAAATTTCATGGTTGCTTTCTTTGTTTAAATAAATTATGATATAGAATGCTTGTAGAACAAGTTTTACTTTAGGCTTCTTTAAAGTACTACAAAGTTTATTTTGCTATCTGCTTAATTTTGCATAAAACATAAAAAGAGGAATTATGAAAAAAAGTTTTTTAGCAGTTTTAGCAATTAGTACAATAAGTTTTAGTGTATTTTCTTGTTCAAATGATGATAGTGTTGAGCAAGTTATTAGCGAAGCAAAAGATGTAACAATAACATCTTATTCAAAGAATTATGGTTATTCAGGAGATATAATCAAAGTAAATGGAGAGAATTTTCCTTCAAAAGATAAGTGCAAAGTTTATTTTGATGATGTTTTAGCAGAAGTTATTTCTGTATCCGAGGATGGAAAAGAAATGAATATTAAATTACCCGAAATATCTTCTGGTATTCCAACTTTACGTTTTGAATTTGGAAACTCAAAATTTACTAATTCTGTTACTAATGAGTATCAATCTAATATTGGTGTTATTAACAAGAAAGTAGGGGAATGGGTTTCAAGTAAATCTTCTATTCCTCTTTCAGATGTGAACATGATTCAATCTTCGCAAATAAAAAATAACGGAAACATTTACATAGCATCTCATGTAGGATATAATATTCATAGATCATTTGATAATGGTTTAACATGGAAACAATGGACAAAAAGTGGAATCGGTTTTTATGGTGATTTTCATGCTATAGAGAATAATGAAGGTTGGTACAGTTCTAGTCATGAATTGGTAAAAGTTGCTAGCGGATCTACTGTCTCTGAAACAAAATTATTTGATTTTGAGAATCATGAATTTACAACTGTTTATGTAGATCAAAATATGATAGATGGGGTTATAGTTAATAAAAAAGGGTTTGTATTCAAAACTATTGATGGAACTAACTTTAGCCAAGTGTTTGCACCTTCATCAACGGGCAATGTTTTATTTAGACCGCCGTTTAAATTAGATAGTAATAATATATGGTCTATTGGTTACAATGATGCAGGTAGCGTCGGAGTTGGTGCGGTTTTATATTGCAATGGAAATAATGAAGTATGGCACGAATATGTTTTTCCTGCAAGCTATGGTACAAGTACTGTAGAAAATATCTTCTTTACAAATTCGCAAACAGGCTTTTGTACTTTGCGAAGACCAATAGCGGATAAAATAGTGTTATTTAAAACAACTAACGGTGGTGCAACGTGGTCAGAAATCAACGAGTTTATTGAACCGGCTAAAACTACATCAATTACGTTTATTGATAACACACATGGGTATTTGGTTTTAGATAACAATATACATGTTACCAAAGATGGAGGTAACACATGGAATGTTGATTTCACAACTCAAAACCCAATTCAAGATATAAAGTTTAGTAACAACTGTGTTTACGCTATTACTAAAGGAGAAATTGTAAGAAAATTTTTATAATTTATAAAATCAAATCAAAAATGAAAAACCTTATTTTAAGTGCATTTACTCTTTTAAGCGTCAGTATTTACGCACAGGATATTAAAACTAAAAAAGATAAAATTCTATTCGATAATAAAGAAATAGCCAAATTTGAAGAAAAAAAAAGGTTGTATACAATATCAGATCTTAACGGAAATGTTATCGTAAAAATTAAACCTAACATTCATGTGATTAATGAAAATAGTAGAAAGGTTTACTATGAAGTATTTTCTGCAGATGAATCAAAATCGGTTTCATTATACAATAAAAGCGAGAAGAGTCCACTTTCATTAGAGAAAAAGTTTTTAATTGATTTTACTTTAGGGGAATATAAATTATTTACAACAGATGGTATTGACACATCTGTTGTAACTGCAATGTTAGATACGAATCTTAATGTTAAAGAAGAACTTAAAAATAGTGCGGCAGACGTTAATAAAGAAAAAGAGCGTTTAATATCATTGTTTAAAGATGCCAGATTAGACTTTGATAAAGAAGGTAATATCTTAAAAGACCGTAAGATTATTGGATCTTTCAAAAGAAAAACCGATGATAACGGTGTAAATTATTTGTACGAAATTTATAATATCGATCATAATTTAAATCACAATATAATTGGTGTTTGGCACAGTTTAAAATCAAATGTAAATTTTGCAGGTAAAACCTATAAAACAGTTAATAACCAATTGTTGTTTAATAATGACAAAGTGTATGAAGTTTCAGGTTCTAATTCAAGTAAGAATATGTCGTTAAGTATGGATGATCTTGCAATTATGATTACTGCGTATGCTTTTGAAAATGGTTTAATCAAATAATTCTCTAAAGCATAAAACAAAAAAAGCAACCAAATTTCATGGTTGCTTTTTTATTTATCATAATATTTATAAAATAAGCCGTTTAAACAATTAATAATCATATAAAGCGTTACAATAATATTATGATAATTTAATATATTTGGTACTTAAAAAAATAGTTGAAATGCGAAAAGCGAATCATTTTCTATATTTATCGTTTTTGTTGGGCGGTTTATCTGTACAGGCACAGCAATCATACAATTACACTCAAGAAAATAAAGAATTTTACGATGCCGTAAATCTTTACAACGAACAGCAGTATGCGGTAGCGCAGATTTTGTTCGATAAAACCAAAATAAAAAATAATAACGACGAAATTCAGGCAGAAAGTGCTTATTACAGCGCAAACTGTGCCATTCGATTGGGTCAACCAGGAGCCGAGCAAAAGATCAGTCAGTTTATTTACGATTATCCTACAAGTAGTAAACAGGCACAAGCATATATCGATGTAAGTAATTTCTACTTTTCTCAAGGCGATTACGATCAGGCATTGCGTTATGCCGAAAAAATCAATGATGATATTTTAAGTCCAGCTGACAGAGACCGTATCAATTTCCAAAAAGGATACGCGTATTTCAGCAAAAAAGAGAATAATAAAGCTAAAAATTATCTTGAAAAAGTTGATTTAGACGGAACTTACGGCAATCAGGCAAAATATTATTTAGGATACATTTCTTACGCAAATAACGATTATACGCAAGCAAACGAATATTTTGCAAATGTAGAATCGGTAGAGAAATACCAAGAACGCATGGGTTATTACAAAGCCGATATGCAGTTCAAAAGTGGTAATTTTGATAAAGCTGTAGAAGAAGGTTTAGCGCAAATGCCTAAATCTACCGAAGCCGAAAAATCAGAATTATCTAAAATCATTGGTGAAAGTTATTTCAACCTGAAACAATACGATAAAGCATTACCGTATTTATTGGCTTACGAAGGTAAAGGTGGTAAGTTAAGCAACGTAGATTTTTATCAGTTGGGATATTCTTATTACCAGCAGAAAGATTACGACAAGGCAGTTTCAGAATTCAATAAAATTATTGGAGGAAAAGATGCGGTTGCTCAAAACGCTTATTATCATTTAGGAGAAAGTTATCTGAAATTAGGTCAGAAAACACAGGCGTTAAATGCTTTTAAAAATGCTTCCGAAATGAATTTTTCTGCAAAAATTCAAGAAGATGCTTTTGCAAATTATGCCAAATTAAGTTACGATATCGGAAACCCGTACAAAAGCGTTCCCGAAGTTATAACCGATTTCTTGGTGAAATATCCCGAAACTCCTTACAAAGCAGAATTGAACGATTTATTGGTAGATTCATATATATCGACCAAAAATTATCAAGCGGCTTTAGATGTTTTAGAATCGAACAGAACGCCGTTGAACAAAGCGGCTTATCAAAAAGTTACTTTTTACCGCGGAGTAGAATATTTTAACGAAGGTAAATTCAGTTTAGCGAACGGAATGTTCAATAAATCGATTGCCGAACGTCAGGATAACAAATATGTGGCACGTGCAACGTATTGGCGAGGTGAAAGCGAATATGCGTTGAACCGTTTCAGCGATGCCTACCAAACATTTACAACTTTTAAGCAATTGCCACAGGCTCAAAACACACCGGAATTTAAAAGTGCCGAATACAATTTGGGTTACGCAGCGTACAAGTTAAAGAATTACAACAACGCAAATACGCATTTTAAAAGCTATTTAAGTGTTGTTAAAGATGATGCCAAGAAAACCGACGCAACGCTTCGTTTGGCAGATGGTTATTTTGTTACCAAACAATATTGGCCGGCTATGGAAATGTATAATTCCATATTAAACAGCAACTCGTCTTACAAAGATTATGCAGCGTTTCAAAAGGCGGTTGCGTATGGATTTGTCGATAAAAATCCGACGAAAATAGAAGAATTACAGAAATTTATATCAAACTATAAATCATCAAGTTTGGTAGATGATGCTTATTATGAATTGGGAAGCACGTATGCCAACAGCAATCAAACAAGCAAGGCAATTGAAACATTTAATCAGTTATTGACGAATTATCCTAAATCGAATTTGGCATCAAAAGCCATTTTACGTCAGGGAGTTGTGTACATTAACGCGAACGATGAAGACAAGGCTATTGAACGATTCAAGAAAGTGGTGAACGATTATCCGGGATCACAAGATGCTATTGAAGCTGTTCAAAATGCCCGAATTGCTTATTTGGATACAGGCAGATCAAACGAGTTTGCTGCTTGGGTGAAAGGTTTAGATTTTGTTGATATTTCTACAGCTGAATTGGAAAACGATGTTTATACTTCGGCAGAAAATCAAATGGCACAAAATAATAACGATGCCGCTTTAAAAAGTCTGAAGGATTACATTGCAAATTATCCGAACGGTTTACATGCAACAAAAGCGCATTTTAATATTGCCGAAATTAATTACACAAAAAATAATGTAAGTGATGCCAAAAGCAGTTACGAAAACGTAATTAAACGCGGAAAATCGGAATATACCGAGCAAAGTTTGGTTCGTTTGTCTAACATGTATCTAACCGAAAAAGACAAAGCAAATGCAAAACGCGTTTTAACGCAGTTAGAAGCCGATGCAAGTAACGATACTAACAAATTGTTTGCACAATCTAACTTAATGAAAGCAGCTTACGATGAAGGAGATACTGCAACTGCTGCAAAATACGCCACTATTTTAGCTGCAAACTCTAAAGTTGACAAGCGTATTAAGGCCGATGCTACTGCAATCAGTGCCCGAGTTGCTATTAAAAACAACGATACGGCAAATGCTCGTAAACTTTACGAACAGTTAAATACAATAGGAACAGGCGAGTTAAAAGCCGAAGCATTATATTATGATGCTTATTTTAAAAATGCCGATAAAAAATACGATGCTTCTAACAAAACAGTTGAAAAATTGGTGAAAGAATACGCCGCTTACAAGTACTACAATTCTAAAGGATTGGTTTTACTGGCTAAAAACTTTTATCAGTTAAAAGACAGTTACCAGGCAACTTACATTTTAGAAAGCGTAATTACAAATGCAACCGAATTTGCAGATGTTGTTACAGAAGCTAAAGCAGAGTTGGCAAAAATTAAGTCAGAAGAGGCTAAACGTAATTCATCGGTAAAATAATTAAATATGAAAAAGTACTTATTCAGTATCACTATATTAGCGGCATTGCTGGCAAATAAAGCAAATGCTCAAGAAGATAAAAACAAGAAAAACACTACGGTAGGAACAGAGGTTGTTAACGTAACATCAGAATATCAGGCAACTTTGAACGATGCTTTTAAGATTAACGATAATCCGTTAATTGAAGACGAAGACATCAATCAGAAAAAAGATGTAAAATATACTATTTTTTCGGTTCCGGTTGCATCAACTTTTTCTCCTGCAAAAGGTGAGGCTGCAAAGGTTGACAATGATTCACTGGCAAATTTCTACAACAATTACGCATTATTTGGCTACGGAAATTTTAATACCATTCGCGGCGAATTGGGTATTGTAGAAAAAATAGGATCGAACAATATGTATGTGGGCGGTTTCTTGAAACATATTTCTTCTGGTGGAGGAATTGACGGAGTAGAGTTAGACGATTCTTTCAGTAAATCGAATTTAGATTTTACGTTGGGTCAGCGAAACGAAAACGGTCAGTGGAATACCCAGTTTGGTGCAATGACATCGAAATACAATTGGTACGGAACGCCATCTGATTTTTATGTGTCGAATTTTAATTTCGATTTGGTTGATCCTTTGCAAAAATACAACGATGTTCACATTGGTGGATCTTACGAAAGCTATATTGGTGCATTTGAAAAAGCAGATGTTTCTTACAAATATTTCTGGGACGAATTTGACAGTAAAGAAAGCCGATTTATTTTTGCTCCGAAGTTTAATATTGAACTTCCAAATAATACCGTTCACGTTAATTTAGAAGCCGATTATTTAAATACACAATTTGCAAAAAATGGTCTTGATAATGCGGTAGAAAAGTATAATTACTTAAACCTTTCGGTTAATCCAAGCATCAAGTTTTTCGACGCGAATTATTCGGTAGAAGTCGGTGCAGGTTTAACGTATGTGTTAGGAAAAGAAAACGGAGTTGAAGATAATTCGTTGGTTGTTTATCCAATGGTGAAGGCGAATTTCAACTTGGTTCCAAACATTGTTCAGGCTTATTTTGGTGCAGTTGGTGGCGTTAAACAAAACTCGTATGCCGATTTAGCTGAAGAAAATCCGTTTGTGGCTCCGTCTTTAATGTTGAAACAAACCAAAACAAATTACGATTTTTACGCAGGTTTAAAAGGAAAACTGTATCATAATTTATCGTACAACGTTCGTGCAAACTATAAGGTTGAAGACGATAAAGCTATGTTTACAATCAATCCGTACGATATCAACCTACAAAATAAACAGGGATATCAATACGGAAATTCATTTGGTTTAATTTACGATAAAGTAAATACGTTAAGTTTGTTCGGGGAATTGAATTTTGATTTTTCAGACAAAGCAAAAATTGCACTATCGGGAGAATACAATAATTACAGCGCAGAATATTACAACAATGTTTTTCATTTGCCACAAGGTAAAGTCAACGTAAATGTATTGTATAACTTTACGAAACAGTGGTTTGCCGATGCTAATTTAGGTTTTGTTGGTCAGCGTTATGAATTCAGCGGAGTGAATACATTTACAAGACCAGATGATATGAAGTTAGGCGATTATTACGATTTAAACCTAACCGTAGGTTTCAGACCAACTGCTCAATGGACGGTTTTTGTTAAAGGAATGAATTTGGCAAACGAAAATTATTTCCGTTTTAACCAATATCAGGTTCAGGGATTGCAGGTTTTAGGCGGTGCCATGTATAAATTCGATTTTTAATAAAAGCATAAATAACAATAAAACAAAAGCTCTGAAAAGGGCTTTTTATTTTTTTTATGGATAGAAAAGAATTAAAACAACTGGTTTTAGATACTTTAAACAATCAGATTGAAGTCATACAAAATCAAATTTCATCTTTATCAGAAGATGCCCAAAATGATGCCAAAAGTTCTGCCGGTGATAAACACGAAACAGGTTTGGCTATGATGCATTTAGAGCAAGAAAAATTAAACACCAAGTTAGTCGAGTTTTTAGATATGCAGCAGATCGCTCTAAAATTATCAGAAAAGAAAACAGTTAAAAAAGTGGTGTTGGGATCAATCGTTAAAACAAATAAAGCTGTTTTTTATTTAAGCGTTCCAATTCAGCCGGTTACCTATAAAAATACGCCGGTTTTTTGCGTGTCGGTTCATGCGCCTTTAATTCAACATTTATTAAATAAAGAAGTGGGAGCAGAGGTTACCTTTAATAATATTTCGTACAGAATACTTGAAATCCATTAATAAATCGTCAGCTAAACTGTGCTTTTGTTGATATTTAAAGCTATTTAAAATTAGATATTTCGATTAAATTTCGTAAAATTGTTTTTCTGAAATGAATCAAAAATGAACACTTATTATTTTACTAAATCATGATAAAAAAGATATTAAAAAATATAGATGCTGTAAGATTTTACGCTCAAGGTAAAAAGTTTTATGATGATCAGCATTACCAGGATGTTCAAAACAAAACCAATCGTGAAATTTCAAAAAAGGCTACACGAACAGAAATTTTAAATTTTCTTTTATCTTTAAAATCAAATCCTTCAAACTATTTGGAAATCGGTGTTCGTAATCCTGCACATAATTTTGATTTAATCAACGCAAATACCAAATACAGTGTAGATCCCGGTGTAGAATTCGAATCAAATCCTGTAGATTTTAAAATGACCAGCGATGACTTTTTTAAGAAATTGTCAGCAGGTGAAATTTTATCAAAAGACATAAAATTCGATGTTATTTTCATTGACGGACTGCATCTTGCAGAACAAACTGATAAAGATATAATTAACGCATTTGAATATTTGCAGGAAGATGGATTTGTTGTTTTGCATGATTGTAATCCACCTACCGAATGGCATGCAAGAGAAAATTACGACTACCACAACACACCGGCACATAAATATTGGAACGGTACCACTTGGAAAGCTTTTTTAAAATGGCGATGTAATGCAACAGTAAATTCATGTTGTATTGATACAGACTGGGGAGTTGGTATTTTGTCTAAAAAACATTCAATAGGAAACAGTATAAAATCTGTAAATCCGTTTTTTGAATATTACATATTAGATAAAAACCGACAAAAAGAATTAAATTTAGTTGATTTTGAGGTGTTTAAAAGAAATTTCTCTTGATTACTTTAATTTACATCAACATCATTTAAGAATGATCAAATTGATCCATTTAGTGAAAATCAAGCCATAAATCAATTTTTATATAGTTTAAGTGTTCATAACTACAAAAAGAATAAATGCTATTAGATATAAGAAATTCGCTAAAATTTCGTATATTTGTAGTTAAGTTTATTATTAGTACACCTAATTATTATGAGTGAAGAAATAAAGAAAAATTCGTATTCTGCCGATAGTATTCAGGCACTAGAAGGAATGGAGCACGTACGTATGCGTCCGTCAATGTATATTGGCGATGTAGGCGTTCGCGGTTTGCACCATTTGGTTTACGAAGTTGTAGATAACTCTATTGACGAAGCTTTGGCGGGTCACTGTGATTCTATTCAGGTAATTATTAATCAAGATAATTCTGTTTCGGTTCAAGATAACGGTCGTGGAATTCCGGTAGATATGCACAAAAAAGAAGGCGTATCTGCGTTGGAAGTTGTAATGACAAAAATTGGTGCAGGTGGTAAATTCGATAAAGATTCTTACAAAGTTTCTGGTGGATTACACGGGGTAGGTGTATCGTGTGTAAATGCTTTATCTGATCATTTACGTGCCGAAGTACACCGCGATGGTAAAGTTTGGGAACAAGAATATGAGCGTGGTAAGGCAATGTATCCTGCACGTCCAATTGGCGAAACAAACATTACGGGAACAAAAGTTACCTTTAAGCCCGATGCTACTATTTTTACGCATACTTTAGAATATTCATACGATACATTGGCAGCGCGTTTACGTGAATTGTCGTTTCTTAACAAAGGAATTACCATTACACTTACAGATTTGCGCGATGTTGATGAAGAAGGAAAAGCAAAACACGAAATTTTTCATTCAACCGAAGGATTAAGTGAATATGTTCGCTTTTTAGACGGAAATCGTACTCCGATCATTAGTCATGTAATTAATATGGAAAGTGAAAAAGGCGAAATTCCTGTAGAAGTTGCCTTGATTTATAACGATAGTTATTCAGAAAATATTTATTCGTACGTAAACAACATCAATACGCACGAAGGTGGTACCCACTTACAGGGTTTCCGTATGGGATTAACCCGTACTTTGAAAAAATATGCCGATGCTTCAGGTTTGTTGGAAAAATTGAAATTCGAAATTTCGGGTGACGATTTCCGTGAAGGTTTAACAGCAATTATTTCTGTTAAGGTAATGGAACCTCAGTTTGAAGGACAAACCAAAGCAAAACTAGGAAACCGTGAAGTAGTTTCTCCCGTATCGCAAGGTGTTGCAGATATGTTGGAAGCTTATTTGGAAGAAAACCCACAAGACGCAAAAATCATCGTTCAAAAAGTTATTTTAGCAGCGCAGGCACGCCATGCAGCTAAAAAAGCGCGTGAAATGGTGCAGCGTAAAACGGTTATGAGCGGTGGTGGTTTACCTGGTAAACTTTCTGACTGTTCAGAGCAGAATCCTGAAAAATGTGAGATTTTCTTTGTCGAGGGAGATTCCGCAGGTGGAACAGCAAAACAAGGTCGTGACCGTAATTTTCAGGCAATTATGCCGTTACGTGGTAAAATCTTGAATGTTGAAAAAGCAATGGGACACAAAGTGTTCGAAAACGAAGAGATCCGAAATATTTATACAGCTTTAGGTGTTACCATCGGAACCGAAGAAGACAGCAAAGCGTTAAACCTTTCTAAATTGCGTTACCATAAAGTAGTTATTATGTGTGATGCCGATGTTGACGGTAGCCACATTGCCACTTTAATTTTAACGTTCTTGTTCCGCTACATGCGCGAATTAATAGAAAAAGGTTGTGTTTATATTGCAACGCCGCCATTGTACATGGTAAAAAAAGGTACCAAGAAGCACTATGCATGGAATGATGAAGAACGTTTGGGATTCATGGAGCAATTGGGACAAGGTTCATCGGTTCAGCGATATAAAGGTTTAGGAGAAATGAATGCAGAACAGTTGTGGGAAACTACAATGAATCCTGAATTTAGAACTTTACGCCAGATTACCGTTGATAATTTAGGTGAAGCAGACCGAGTTTTTTCTATGTTGATGGGCGATGAAGTTCCACCACGAAGAGAATTTATCGAAAAAAATGCCGTTTACGCAAAAATCGATGCTTAATCATATTATTCAAAAACCAGCTATTAGCTGGTTTTTTTATTTCTATAAAATTGTTAATAAAATCTAAAAAGGTGTTCAAATAAACACCTTTTTTTATTGTTAAATCTTTTGTGAAGTTATATATTTGTCCGTTTTATATAATTTTTTCGTTTTTCTACTTAAAAATCCATAGAACAAAATCATTTAAAAACTATTAATTTTTTAAAAATGCAGAATAAGGGACTCGTTAAGTTTATTGCGATTGTTTTTGCGTTGGTAAGTATTT
Source organism: Myroides sp. (assembly GCA_036643355.1). Classification (GTDB taxonomy): domain Bacteria; phylum Bacteroidota; class Bacteroidia; order Flavobacteriales; family Flavobacteriaceae; genus Flavobacterium. The sequence continues at coordinate 2,556 of JAVXSC010000051.1, read as the reverse complement.
ACCAATTGTCCTTTACGTTTGTTACGAATCATTACGAGAGTAAGGCAAAAGAATTTGCCAATGGTGATTTAACCAAAGAATCTCGTTATTTAGATTCAATTTCAAACGAAAAGGTTTATTTAGGTCAAACTTTTGCTGAAGTGCGTTCAAAGCAAATTCAAAAAGGTTTGGATTTAGAAGGTGGTGTCAATGTGATGCTTCAAATTTCTGTAAAAGACATTTTAAAAGGATTGTCTAACGATTCAAAAAATGCAGTTTTCAATCAGGCGATCGCGGAAGCGGAGAAAAATCGTGAAGGAAATCAAACATTTTTAGAATCGTTCTATGAATCTTTCGATAAAATATCTGGCGGAAAAGTGAAATTGGCTTCTTCTGAAATTTTTGCTAACAGAAATTTACAGGAAATCAACACTTCTATGAGCGATGCTCAAGTAAAAACAATTTTAAGCAAAAAGGTAAAAGAATCAGTAGAAAGTGCCTACAAAGTTATTGGTGAGCGTATCGATAAATTTGGTGTGGTTTCTCCAACAATTCAAATGGTTGGTGAATCGGGCAGAATTTTGGTTGAATTACCGGGTGCGAAAGATATCGATCGTATCAAAAACTTATTACAGTCAACAGCACAGTTAGAGTTCTGGGAAACGTATAAAGGTGACGAAGTTGGCCAGTTTTTAATGACTGCCAACAATGTTTTAAAAGATAAGGCAGCAAAACCGGCAGCAGTTGCAACAGATACTACTGCAACGGCAGCACCAAAAAGCGATGTTGATAAATTATTAACAGGTGTTTCTAAAGATACAACTGCGAATAAAACACAAGATTTAGGACCAATTATCTCTTTAATCCAAGCTCCGGGTTATCAAGGTTCGCCTATCATTGCATTTTTTGCAACTAAAGATACGGCACAAATCAACACCTATTTAAAAGATCCACAGGTTAGAGGTTTGTTAAGTGGCGAATTACGTCATGTAAAATTTGCTTGGGGAAAAGCTAAAAAGAATTCAAATATTGTTGAATTATATGCTTTAAAAGGTAACGCACAAAACATTCCGCCATTATCAGGATCTGTTGTTACCGAAGCTCGTGACGACTACGATCAGGTTACAGGTAAACCGGTTGTTTCTATGCAGATGGATGCAAACGGAGCTAAAATCTGGGAAGCATTAACAGGTAAAGCACACAGCCAGCAATCAAACATTGCTATTGTGTTAGATGATATTGTTTACTCGGCTCCAGGTGTAACTACAGGGCCAATTGCAGGTGGTAGTTCAAGTATTTCTGGTGATTTCACTGTTCAAGAAACAAAAGATTTAGCAAACATCTTAAAAGCAGGTAAATTACCGGCTTCTGCAGATATCGTTTCATCTGAAATTGTTGGACCATCATTAGGTCAGGCAGCTATCGATGCGGGTATTATGTCGTCATTAGTAGGTTTGTTGATTATTGCAGCGTGGATGGTTTTCTTCTACGGTAAAGCAGGTTGGTTCGCAAACATTGCATTGGCAGTTAACTTATTATTTTTATTTGCTGTATTTACTGCATTCGGTTTTGTATTAACATTACCAGGTATTGCAGGTATCGTTTTAACAATTGGTACGGCGGTAGATACAAATATTCTTATTTACGAAAGGGCTAAAGAATCGCTTCGTGAAGGTCATACGGCTAAAGAAGCTATCAAACATTCATTTTCTTGGAGTGGCGCAATGTCTGCTATCGTAGATGCAAACGTTACAACCGCTTTAACAGGTATTGTATTGGTTATTTTTGGTTCAGGACCTATTAAAGGATTTGCGGTTACCTTATTAATTGGTATCGTAACATCATTATTTACTGCAATTGTTATTACCAGAATTTTGGTTGATACAGCGGCGGCAAGAGATTCTAAATTAGCTTTCAGTACAAAAATTACGCGTAACTGGTTTACAAATATGAATTTCGATTTCATTGGAAAAAAGAAAATCGCCTATATTTTTACATCAATTACTATGTTATTGTGTATTGCTACATTATTCTTTAACGGATTGAATTACGGAACCGATTTTACCGGTGGTAGAACATTCCAGGTTCAATTTGATAATGAAGTGGATGCTTCAGCGGTTTCAAACAAATTATCTCAAGAATTCGACAGTAATGTTGAGGCTAAAGTTTTTGGAGATCGTGACAAATTAAAAATCACTACAAAATATAGAGTAGAAGAAGAAGGCACTAAAGTTGACCTAGAGGTAAATCAGGTATTGTACAACAATTTAAAGCCTTTCTTTAAAACTCCGTTAACTTATGAGCAGTTTACACATCCTGAAGCTAGTGGTTTGGGTATTGTACAAGCTTCAAAAGTTGGTCCAACCGTTGCAAAAGACGTTAAAACTGATGCTTACTGGGCTGTTGGTGGTGCGTTGTTAATTGTATTTGCTTACTTGGCAATATCATTCCGCAGATGGCAGTATTCATTAGGTGCGGTTGCAGCAGTAGCACACGATGCGTTGTTTGTTTTAGGAGTTTATTCGTTCTGTTATAAATTTGCACCGTTCAATATGGAGGTTGATCAATCATTAGTAG
>JAVXSC010000050.1:0-14248 GCA_036643355.1 Myroides sp. | reverse complement strand
AATATGAGTAATTCACAACTTTTACTAATTGCTACTTATAATTATCCGAAAGCCTTTATTAACGAATTAAGACAAATCCCAAATATTACATTGGTTGTTGATTTTTACTACGGCTGCTTAATATCAAAACGTACCGAGCAGCCAAAACAAAACTTCTTTATTCGCTATTAAAAGTAGGTTCGCTTATTCATTCGTGCATCGATACTATTATCACCGGGACCAACAATAAACAGAAACACAAAACCAAGCAAATATAAAAAGCCAATTTCGGCTTCGCCAAAAATCTGCCATCCGTGTGTGCCAATTGCTACCAACATGGTTACAATTAACGGTATTAAAACAACGCGGGTATATAACCCAAATATTAGTAATATCGAACATAAAATCTCAACAGTAATTGCTAAAATTAAAGATACTTGCGAACCTAAACCTAAAAAATCATAAAATTGCGTCTTTAACACTTCTAAATTAACAATTTTAGTCCATCCGTGGTTAGCTATCATCAATCCGCCTAAACATAAACGAAACAACAACAGCCCAAAACTTAAGGTTTTAGGTGATATTTTCGTGGTACTCAATTTCATAATTTATCTTTTCTTTTTAATAACAATTACCAATTTAGCCAATTAATATTAAACGCACAACTTATTTTTTTAGTGTATATTTACGAAAATATTTTTTTTATGAAGGTTTACACAAAAACTGGCGATAAAGGCACTACCGCATTATTTGGCGGATCGCGCGTTCCAAAATATCATATTCGTATTGAAAGTTATGGCACGGTAGACGAGTTAAATTCTTACATTGGTTTAATTCGCGATCAGCAGATCAACACTATATATAAAGACCAGTTAATTCGTATTCAGGACAGATTATTTACTTTAGGTGCCATTTTGGCGACCGATCCTGAAAAAGCGATTTTAAAAAATGGTAAAGAACGATTGAATATTCCAAAAATTACAGAAGAAGATGTTGCTTATTTAGAGCAGGCTATCGATGAAATGGAAACCAATCTGCCGCAAATGACTCATTTTGTTTTGCCAGGTGGTCATACAACCGTGTCATATTGTCATATTGCTCGTTGTGTTTGTCGCAGAGCAGAGCGTTTATCTACCCATTTAAATGACATGGAACCTACCGATGAAATGGTTTTGAAGTATTTAAACCGACTTTCTGACTATTTGTTTGTGTTGGCACGAAAGTTGACTTTTGATTTAAACGCCGAAGAGGTAAAATGGATACCCGAAAAACAATAAAAGGTACCTTTAAATAACAAACGTTCTTTATTTAAAAAGATTTAATGAAAAAAAAATTGCTTTTTTCATTATAAAATTTATTTTTGCACATAATTACTAAAAATATACAAAGATGTATTGGACATTAGAATTAGCATCGTATTTAAGTGATGCCCCATGGCCAGCTACGAAAGATGAGCTTATTGATTACGCTATCAGAACTGGTGCACCTTTAGAAGTTGTAGAAAATCTTCAATCTATCGAGGACGAAGGTGAGATTTATGAATCAATGGAAGAAATTTGGCCAGATTATCCTTCAGATGAAGACTATCTTTGGAACGAGGATGAATATTAGAAATACATAGCAAAAAAAGTCTCGGTTAACAAGAGGCTTTTTTTTGTAACCACCTATCACGGAATATTAATTTAAATCAAACTTATTTATGAGTATCATAAATAGTATCTTAAAGGCGTTTGTGGGCGATAAATCACAGAAAGACGTAAAGTCCATCCGCCCTATTGTAGATAAAATCAACCAGTATTACAGCTCATTCGAAAATTTAACGAACGATGAGTTAAGAGACAAAACCATTTCTTTTCAAGAAAAAATAAAGCAGGCGCGCTTTGGTCAGGATTCTAAAATTGCTTCGTACCGCGAAGAATTAGAGAAAACGACTGATATTGACAAACGCGAAACAATCTATGCTTCTATCGATACTTTAGAGAAAGAAGCTTATAACCTTTCGGAAAAAGCTTTGTTCGATATTTTACCAGAAGCTTTTGCAGTTGTTAAAGAAACCGCTCGTCGTTTTACAAACAACAACGAATTGGTTGTTACTGCTACAGAACAAGACAAATTGTTTGCACAATCTAAAGGTCATATTCGTATCGAAGGCGATAAAGCAATCTGGTCTAACACATGGGAAGTTGCAGGAAAAATGATTCCTTGGAACATGGTTCATTACGATGTACAGATGATTGGCGGATCAGTAATCCATCAAGGTAAAATTGCCGAAATGCAAACAGGTGAAGGTAAAACATTGGTATCTACCTCTCCTATTTACCTTAACGCATTAACAGGAAACGGTGTACACGTTGTAACGGTGAATGATTACCTTGCAAAACGTGACTGTCAGTGGAACGCACCTTTGTTTGAATTCCATGGATTAACTGTTGACTGTATCGATAATCACCAACCAAACTCTCCGGGTCGTCGTGAGGCTTATCAAGCATCAATTACGTACGGAACAAACAACGAATTTGGTTTCGATTATTTACGTGATAATATGGCACATACGCCGGAAGAATTGGTTCAACGCAAGCATAACTTTGCAATTGTAGATGAGGTAGATTCTGTTTTGGTTGATGATGCACGTACTCCGTTAATTATTTCAGGTCCGGTTCCAATGGGCGACCGTCACGAATTTTTAGAATTAAAACCAAAAGTTGATTCATTGGTAGCACAACAGCGCCAACTTTCAAACGGATTTTTAACCGAAGCTAAACGTTTAATTAAAGCGGGCGATACCAAACAAGGTGGTTTTAACCTGTTGCGTTCGTACCGTGCGTTTCCTAAAAATAAAGCGTTAATTAAATTTTTGTCTGAAGAAGGTGTAAAACAAATTCTTCAAAAAACCGAAAATCATTTTATGCAGGATAACAACCGCGAAATGAAAAAGGTAGACGAAGGTTTATTGTTCGTTATCAACGAGAAAAACAATCAGGTTGAATTAACCGATAACGGTATCAAAGCTTTATCTCAAGGAATGGATGACAGTTTCTTTATCTTACCGGATATTGGAACGGAAATTGCAAAAATTGAAAAAATGAACATTTCTGCCGAAGAAATGTCAGAACAAAAAGAGATCTTATTCCAAGATTTCGGTATAAAATCAGAACGTATCCACACATTGACACAGTTATTAAAAGCATACGCATTGTTCGAAAAAGATTCGGAATACGTTGTTGTTGATAATAAAGTAATGATTGTTGATGAGCAAACAGGTCGTATCATGGATGGTCGTCGTTATTCAGACGGATTACACCAGGCGATCGAAGCTAAAGAAAACGTAAAAATAGAAGCTGCTACCCAAACATTTGCAACCGTAACATTACAGAACTATTTCCGTATGTACAGCAAATTGGCAGGTATGACAGGTACTGCAATTACAGAAGCTGGCGAATTATGGGAAATCTACAAGTTAGATGTTGTTGAAATTCCAACTAACCGTCAAATGGCCCGTGAAGACCGTGAAGATAAAATCTACCGTTCAATCCGTGAAAAATTCAATGCGGTAATCGATGATGTTGTAGAATTATCAGAAGCTGGTCGTCCGGTATTAATTGGTACTACATCGGTAGAAAATTCAGAATTATTAAGCCGTATGTTAAAAATGCGCGGTATTAAACACAACGTTTTAAATGCAAAATTACATAAGCAAGAAGCGCAAATTGTAGAAGAAGCAGGAAATCCGGGAGTTGTTACCATTGCAACAAACATGGCTGGTCGTGGTACCGATATCAAATTAACTGCAGAAGTTAAAGACGCAGGTGGTTTGGCAATTATTGGTACAGAACGTCACGATTCTCGTCGTGTAGACCGTCAGTTACGTGGTCGTGCAGGTCGTCAGGGGGATGTTGGTTCATCTCAATTCTATGTTTCATTAGAAGATAATTTAATGCGTTTGTTCGGATCAGAGCGTGTTGCGAAGATCATGGACGGAATGGGCTTAAAAGAAGGTGAAGTAATTCAGCATTCTTGGATGACCAAATCAATTGAACGTGCACAAAAACGCGTAGAAGAGAATAACTTTGGTGTTCGTAAACGTTTGTTAGAGTATGATGATGTTATGAATGCACAACGTGAAGTTGTTTACAAACGTCGTCGTCACGCATTACACGGAGATCGTTTAAAAGTTGATATCGCTAACATGATGTTCGATTTATGTGATTATCTGGTTGAAGGAAACAAAATTGGAAACGACTTTAAAAATTTCGAATACGATTTAATTAAGATCTTCGGAATGGAATCTCCTGTTACTGCAGATGAATTCAACAAATTAAGCGATGCTGAATTAACAGATAAGTTGTACGAAGCTGCTTATAAAAAATACGTTGCCAAATGTGATGAAAGTGCCATTGAAGCATTTAAAGTAATTAAAAACGTACACGAAAATGGTGGTTACGAGCGTATGGTTGTTCCGTTTACCGATGGAATTAAAACAATAAATGTAGTTACCGATTTAAACAAAGCGTTTGAAACAGAAGGAAAAACGTTAATTAACGATTTTGAGAAAAATATTGTTCTTTCTATTGTTGACGAAGCTTGGAAAAAGCATTTACGCAAAATGGACGAATTAAAACAATCTGTTCAATTAGCCGTACACGAACAAAAAGACCCTTTATTGGTTTATAAGTTCGAAGCTTTCAATTTGTTTAAAGACACAATGCAAAGCATCAATAAAGATGTAATCTCGTTCTTAATGAAAGGTGATTTGCCAAAACAAGAACAGCAAGAGCAAAGTAATGAACCACAAATTAGAACAAACGGTTCGTTTACGATTTAATAAAAAGCAAAAAACTCCAACTTTAAAGTTGGAGTTTTTTAGTTTAAATAAATTTCTTTGAACATGTTTTTACTATTGAGTTCTTTAAAATGTTCGTCAAAAAACACATCAAAAATTTCTTTTCTGATTAGCTCTAAATCTTGGTACTTTAGTAATACAGATGTTTGAAAAAGAAATTCATTTAGATTTGTTTCTTCACTAATATTGTAAAATATCAATCTTCCATATTTATAAGTTTCATCTTCTTTAACTACTTCTATTGCAATAGATAATTCATTAATCAACTTTGTTTTTAAGTTTGTTTCAAGAAATTTATAACTGTAATAGTAACTTAAGGATTTATTATTTATAATGAGATATTCTTTACCATAACAATTCCAAATTAAATATCTTACAGGAAAAACTATTAATACAAATGTGAATATTATTGCAGCAATAATAAACTCTGAATTGTTATTCTGATCTTTTGAACTATTAACTGTTAAATAAAAGATTGCAATAAAACATAATAATATAAATAAAGACAAAACCAATTTTCCAACTAGTTTTGTCTTTACAGTAAATTCTAAACACAAATTTAGACCATCATATCTTTTAGAAAAGACGTTATGCATTTTATATATTATCTAGTAACAGACAAAGTATCTGTTGCGGGTGTATCAATAATTGGTATTACCGTTTCGTTTACCGGAATGATAAATTCTGTAATCCATTCATTTGTTTTTTGAGTTGTTAGAATAGATGTTTTATAAATAGAAATTGGTTTTAAATCTGCACGTTGCGTTAAATTGTTTGTAGCAATTTCTTTTTTAACTTCTGTCCAAGCTTTATCGCTATGGATATAATCACCAGTTAAGACGGTTTTGTAACCGTGGAATGCAGGTAGTTTTTCACAAACAATATCGCTGCCTTCTGCTGTGCTGAAAAAGTTTTTAATTGGTAAGCATACCGAATAACGTACATTACCTGAAAGTACATTAATATTTTCGAACACTGTAAACGGAGATCCATAAGGTTCTAACTCAAAGTTTTTGGCGAAATTATTCATGTGTTCCATACTTTGGAAAATTTTATCGCCCAAGCCTTCAATATCAGATTCTACAATCTGCTTAATGTAAAACATTTCAGGTATCATTACGATTCCTTCATTCTTAATTGAGAATTTTTTAAGACTTTCGGTAATGTTTTTATTAATTTTTATCAAACCTTCTTCAAAAATTGGGGCAATCATACTGTCTGGAGTTCCTTGAAAAAACAGCTTGAATTTTTCGCTAAAAGATAAATTTCCTTTAACATGCCAATTCACTGTAGTTTTCCCATCAACTTCATTAAAATACATCTTGGTATCATAATCGTTACCCGAAACATTTAATTTTAGGAAGATGGTATCGCTAGGAATTGATTTTTTTATAAAAGCTTCGTTTCCGTTCCATGAAACTTTTGCATCTTTTCCTTTATAAATAGAATCTAATTTAAAAGCCGTAGCATCATTATTCCACGGATTCCAATCGCCAAAATTCTGTAAATTATTCACATATCTAAACAATCGCTGGTTAGACAATTCTGTTTTCTTGCTTACATTAATTTCGTAATTACTTTTACCGGTTGCAATATAAACGGTTAAAAAAACTACTGCAAGCGCTGCAATAATGAAGATGTACTTTAAAATTTTCATAGAATTTTAATCTTTTAAGGTGACTTTAATTACAAAAAGTAATGCTATAAACAGTAAAAAAGTAAGTAAAACCCACAAACTGCCTTTGTAATAAACTTTATGCATTTTTAAATCTTTGCGGTACATAATAATCATTATTATTACAAAAACTATTACAAATAAAAGTGCAAAAATAATCTGACCTTGTGAAAACATACTTTTTTATACAAATATAACTAATTTAGGTGCATAAAAAAAGCTTGCAAACGCAAGCTTCTTCATTATATTTTAACAGTCCAATTAAACGGATCGTCTGCTAATTTGTTTTGCAGTTTTGTCAATGCGTTTTTAAGCTGTAAGGCATACGATTCTTCGTCTGCCATTTCTGGTAACTGATAGTATTGATCTTTGTAAGAAAAACCTTCGATCTGATTAACAACAGCTGCTGTTCCTGCTCCGAAAATTTCTTTCAACGTACCATTTTTAGCAGCGTTTAATATAGTATCAACCTGTACTGGTTCAATTTTAATATCGTAACCTAAAGATTCACCCAACTGAATTAAACTTTTACGAGTAACACCATCTAAAATACGGTCAGATGTTGGTGCAGTGAACAAAGTATCGTTAATTCTAAAGAAAACGTTCATTGTACCAGCTTCTTCTAAATGCGTATGGTTAGAATCGGTCCAGATTACCTGATTAAAACCAGCTTCTTGAGCTAATTTTGTAGGATAAAACTGTGCAGAGTAATTACCGGCAGCTTTTGCAGCGCCAATACCTCCATTTGCAGCACGACTGTAATAATCGGCAATTTGAACTTTAATTTTACCCGCATAATAAGATTTTGCAGGCGATAAAAGAATACAGAATAAAAATTCGTTCGATGGGCTTGCAATCACACCACTTTCGGTAGCAATCATAAACGGACGGATATATAAAGAATTTCCTAAACCTTTACGCACCCACTCTTTTTCAACATTTATCAATTCTTTCAAACCGCCAATAAAACGGGTTTCATCGATAGCAGGCATTGCCAAACGAATTGCCGATTTATTAAAACGCTCAAAATTTTGATCCGGTCTAAACATCCAAATATCGTTGTTCTCTTCTTTGTAAGCTTTCATTCCTTCAAAAATAGCCTGTCCGTAATGAAAAACTCTTGCCGAAGGATCTAACGTAATTGGTGCATAAGGCTTAATTTCCAAAGTACCCCATTCACCGTTTTTATACTCACAAACTAACATGTGATCTGTAAACTTTTCTCCAAATTTCACATTTTCAAAATCAAAAGTATCGATTTTTGAAGCAGCTACTTTATTTAGTTTTAAGTTGTTTAAAATGTTTGAATCCATTTTTACTTTTACTCTTTAAAATTTGTTATGTTGTTTTGAACTTTACAAATTTAGGAAAAAAAAATCGTTACAAATAGTTTCAATTATGTAATTTACAACAAAAAGCTATTATTACTATAAATATACTAATTTCATTAAGGTTTGATAAATTAGCTGAAATAAAGTTAATTAGCCTGTTTTTAGTTTACTATTTTTATATTTGTAAAAATTTATTTGAATCATGAAAAAAATAGTATTTGTTTTCGCAGCGGCATCTTTAATGATCGCCTGCAATAAAAAAGAAACTGTAACTACAGATAAAGTTGAAAATACAGCTGAAACCGCAATGAACTACCAGGTTTATGGTGACAGTATTACTAAAGACAACGCAATTACTAAAGAGGAAATGTTGGCTAAATACGAAAGTATGAAACCGACTGATACCTTGGATGTTAAGTTTACATCGGAAATTAAAAATACCTGTAAGAAAAAAGGTTGTTGGATGACTTTAAATTTAGCTAATGAAAAAGAAGCTTTTGTAAAGTTTAAAGATTATGCATTCTTTGTTCCTAAAGAAGGTGCGGAAAATCATACTGCAATTGTTTCGGGTAAAGCTTTTATCGAAGAAACATCGGTGGATCAGTTAAAGCACGAAGCGAAAGATGCGGGTAAAACGCAAGCCGAAATAGATCAAATTACACAGCCATCTAAAAACTATCGTTTCATGGCAGACGGTGTTTTAATTGCAGCCGCTAAATAATGAAAAAATTACTATTAATTGTCATTGTCTTAACCGTAGCTTTTGCTAGTAGTTGTCAGCAAAAAAATGATAAAATTGAAGCTGTATCAGTCAAAGATAGTGTTGAAGATGCTAAATTTCAGATGTACGAAATGTCTGAAATGGCAGCGTTAATGGAACAAATGTATGCTTACAACACGCAGCTTAAAGAACGTATTGCAACGAATCAGGATTTAGGCAGTTACCCTGTGGCTTTTGATAAACTGCATACGGCTGTTTTGACAGAAGCTTCGGATCGAGATCCGTTTTTTAACGATCAGGCAATAAAATTTATCGCAGCTCAAAAGGCAATTTATGCCGATCCTGTTCAGGTAAAAGACAATTTCAATAAAATGGTGAATCAGTGTTTAGAATGTCATTCTAAAAAATGTGGCGGACCAATTCCAAGAATTAAAAAACTGATTATTCCGTAAATGGATCGTGAAATTATAGTTACCGAAGACGGTTCGCACTCATTATTTGTTAAAGATATGGGAGAAACTTTTCATTCCAAACACGGAGCCGTTCAGGAATCTGCTCACGTTTACATTAAAAACGGCATTGAGTTAATCGACAAAGAAACCATTAATGTTTTAGAATATGGTTTTGGCACCGGCTTAAACGCTTTGCTTACATTGGAATTTGCAGTTAACAACAATAAAAAAATCGTTTACGAAAGTATTGAAGCCTATCCGCTTACTGCAAAAGAATTCAATTTATTGAATTATAATGATTTTGTAAAAACACCGATTTCGCTTCAAAGATTACATGAAATTCCAGTTAATACAACCGAAATGGTAACAGAACATTTTAGTCTACTGAAACATTTCTGTAAGATCGAAAATTTCACAACCAATAATAAATTCGATATTGTTTATTTCGATGTTTTCGGATTTGATTATCAAAGCGAATTATGGTCGGTTGAAATTTTACAGAAAGCCTTTGATTTTTTAAATACAGACGGAATTTTTGTAACCTACGCCTGTAAAGGACTAATAAACCGCAGATTGAAAGAAATTGGTTTTAAGGTTCACAAAACCGCCGGACCACCCGGAAAACGCGAGATGATTATTGCTGTTAAAAAAATCTAAAATTTTAATAAAACTAATTGCTTTTGGTTTATATTTATATAAAATTACAGATTATGACAGAACGATTAAATCACACCATAAAAATTTTAGAAAAAGTAAGTTTCAGTAAAGACTTATTTCTAAAAGAGATTACCAAAGCAATTGAATTTCTGCTTCCGTTTGAAATTGACAAATTAAAAGAATGGATCGCAGATTTTACTAAAAACAAAAGCGATTTAGAAGATATTATAGTGATCTTATAAAACAAAAAAGGATGGAGTAATTTCCATCCTTTTGTTTATCTATCTATTTAACTTCGGACTAATAATCGCAATATCCTGAAAAGCAATCGCTCCTTTTACAACTCCTGAAATTGTTTGACGCAACGCATCAACAATATGAATCTTTAATTCGTTTTTAGGAAAAATCAAACTAACCTCGCGTGACGGTTTTGGATCGGCAAATTCAATAATATTCTTTTTATCTTCCTCGCTTAAATTTAATGTATGCAGATAAGGCAACAGCGTTACCCCTAACCCTTCGTTCGCCAAACCAATCAACGTTTCAAAACTACCCGATGTTAATTCAAAATTTTGCGATTGATCTAATTTTGAAGCTTTACAAATGTTTAAAATTCCGTTGGTAAAACAATGTCCGTCTTGTAAAAGTAAAATATCGTTTACGTTTAAATCGTTCGGAGATAATTCGGTTAATCCATTTCTAAATTCCGACGGAAAATATCCTACAAAAGGTTCGTAATAAAGCACAATCTCTTTTAAATCGCTTTCATTTAAAGGTGTTGCTGCAATAGCGGCATCTAATTGTCCTTTTTGTAACCTGCTTATAATTTCATCCGTTGTATGTTCTTCAACAATTAAATTTATTTTAGGATATTTTCTAATGAAATTCTTTAGAAACATGGGCAGCAACGTAGGCATAATGGTAGGAATGATTCCTATTTTAAAATCTCCGCCAATAAAACCTTTCTGTTGTTCTACGATATCTTTAATTCTGTCGGCTTCATTAACAATGCTTTTTGCCTGCTCTACAATTTTTTTACCAACTTCGGTTAACTGGATCGGTTTTTTGTTTCGATCAAAAATTCTGATTTCCAATTCCTCTTCCAGTTTTTGAATCTGCATACTTAACGTAGGCTGTGTAACAAAACACTTTTCGGCAGCAACAGTAAAATTTAAATGTTCTGCAACTGCAAGCACGTAATTTAGTTGGGTAATGGTCATTTTAAAAGATTTTAACTATTGCACAATTGATACTATCAATTAAACTTATACAAATATCGCCTATTTATTTGTAAATTTGATAGTAGAATTTTAAAAATAAGGTTATGAATATTTTAGGATTACCTCAGAAACAGACAAAGGAAAATATTGAATTGTTGAATGTTTTATTGTCTAACTTTCAAGTTTATTATCAGAATTTACGTGGCTTACATTGGAACATCCGCGGAAAACGTTTTTTTGAATTGCATGTAAAATTTGAAGAATTGTACAATCAGGCACAGTTAAGAATTGATGAAATTGCCGAACGTGTTTTAACTTTAGGCGGAACACCTTTACATACATTCGACGATTATTTGAAAAACAATTCGTTGAACGTCGCAAAAAATGTAACAAATGATGACGAGGCAGTTGAAGTAATCATTAAATCATTAGCTTCTTTATTGACTATTGAACGTGAAATTTTAGAGAAAGCCGGTGAAATTAATGATGAAGGAACCAATTCTATGATGAGTGATTTAATTACCGAACAAGAAAAAGACATTTGGATGATGCAGGCGTTTTTGGGGTAATTTAAAATAAAATGATTATCGGAAAGTTTATACCAAAAATAGAATTTATCAAGCTTTCGTCAGTTCGAGCCTGTCGAGAACTTTCAATATAAAACTTCTCAATACAATTTTCCTCCATTTCATTACGAAAAATCTACTCGAAGGGACGACTATCTGTATATCATGTATATTTTGGTATAATGTTCCTGATAGTCAATTAAAATAATTTATAAAGTTAGCTTTACCAAGTCAGTGTCATGCTGAACTTGTTTAACTTCGTTCTGTTCGCAAGCTCGAGTCAGCATCTCACATTAAATGATAATGCGATTCCGTGTCAAGAACGGAATGACATGTAAGATATCTTTTTGATAGTCAATTAAACATAAAAAAGCTGAACAAAAGTTCAGCTTTTTTATGTTTAATCTAATGATAATTTATTTCTTAATTATTCAACATTACCGGCATAACAAGCATTGTTACTGTTTCGCCTTCGTCTAAGCCATCGATCGGAGTTAAAATTCCAGCGCGGTTTGGTAATGACATTTCCAGTTGTATTTCGTCTGACTGTAAGTTGGTTAACATTTCACTTAAAAAGCGAGAGTTAAAACCAATCTGCATGTCATCGCCTTTGTAATCACACGTTAAGCGCTCGTCTGCTTTGTTTGAGTAGTCGATATCTTCTGCAGAAATGTTTAATTCTGTTCCTGCAATTTTTAAACGAATTTGATGCGTAGTTTTGTTAGCGTAAATAGCCACACGACGAACCGAGCTTAAAAACTGCGTACGAGAAATAATCAGTTTGTTTGGATTTTCTTTAGGAATTACCGCTTCGTAATTTGGATATTTTCCATCGATCAATCTACAGATTAACGTGTAATTATCAAAACTAAACATTGCGTTAGAATCGTTGTATTCAATAGAAACCGCAGCGTCTGATGTTGCTAAAATATTCTTTAAAATGTTTAAAGGTTTTTTTGGCATAATAAAGTTTGCTTCTGCAGAACTTGTAACATCGGTTCTTGAATATTTAACCAATTTATGCGCATCGGTAGCAACAAAAATTACACCCGTTGGTGCAAACTGAAAATAAACACCCGACATTACCGGACGTAAATCATCGTTACCGGCAGCAAAAATGGTTTTACTGATTGCGGTATGCAATATTTCGGCTCCAATTTCAGCTTTCGACGGATCTTCTAACATTTCTGCCTTTGGAAACTCATCGCCTGCTAAATAGGCTAAAACGTACTTTCCTAAATCAGAACTAATTTCAATAGTACTGTTGTCTTTCACTGTGAAAGTTAACGGTTGTTCAGGAAACGTTTTTAAGGTTTCTAATAACAAACGTGCCGGAACTGCAATAGATCCTTCACTTGTTGATTCAATCTCTAAAGTAGCTGTCATGGTTGTTTCCAAATCCGATGCCGATACTTTTAATTGATTTTGATCAAGTTCAAATAAGAAATTATCAAGAATATGTAAGGTGTTGTTACTGTTGATAACGCTTCCTAAAACTTGTAATTGTTTCAATAGATACGAGCTCGATACAATAAATTTCATCCGTTTATTTTATTAATGCCTATGTTGGCAGGTTTCTACAAATATATTTCTTTTAAAGCGAAAAATAAAACTTTATTTTAAGCAACTATTTTGTGTATTTCTTTTTGCGTAAAAAAGTGAAAACAAATCCAAAAATAGCCAATACAGCTAATGGTAAAACCACAATTATAATTTGAATGTAGTTGTAATCGGTGTAAACTTTTTCTTTGTCAAGCAACGCTAATTTTACTTGTTTGGTTCTTAAATTAATCAATCCGTTATCGTCTAACAGGTAATTTACAGCGTTTACAAGGAATTCTTTGTTTCCATACAACGTGTTTGTCCATTTATCGTAACCTAATTCCATTGGTTGAAAATTCTGATCCAGCTGGTTTTTAACGATATCACCATCAGAAATTACAATCATTTTTGTCGGTTTTCCTTCCGTAAGATAATTATCTGTTTTAAAAGGAACGATTCTGTTTTTAAAGACCGATGTAAAATTTCCTTCTAACAAAACTGCCAGCGGAAACGATTGTGTTTTTATTGTTTTAGGATCGATTTTTTCTTGAATGGTTTTCGATAAACTTACGATACTTGGCGTTCCGACCTTAACAGAATAAGGTGATGACGACAATAATACCGTTTTTTTGATGTTGTTTTTCAACGTATCGATACTGTTTGCAAAATCGAATTTTACTACATCAATATTATTTACAATTGGATGTGTAGATCCACTTACAACATACGGCGCGAATTTCCAGTTGAATGTTTTGTAAACAGTTTCACTCCCCTCCTGACCAACTGCCAGTTTTATTGGCGATCCCATTTCATCTTTCACCAAATCAGGATTTACACGTACTCCATATTTAAACAGCATTTCGCCTAAACTTTGATCTTTCGGGTAAACCAGCATTTCGCTTGTAGCATTGTACAAACTGTCCATATCTGCCTGAACCTGATCCAGCATCCAGATTGATTTTCCACCGTTCATTACAAACTGATCCAACACCTGAATTTGATTTTCGCTGAACTCTTTTGTAGGTTTGGCAATGATCGCTAAATCGTATCCTTGTAAATCTTTTAAGGTTTTCTGCGGATTTGTCGCAACGCTGTCTAACGTAAATTGTGCAATAAAATAACTGTCTTTTAAAGTGCGAAGGAAATCGGCAATGTACACATCATTTAATTCGCCAATTCCTTTTATAATCGCAATTTTTTTAGATTTTTCGGTATTAACCTTATGAATTGCTTCGGTTATTGCATATTCTAAATGCTGAACAGAC
>JAVXSC010000049.1:0-14374 GCA_036643355.1 Myroides sp. | reverse complement strand
ATACCGAAGGTTGTTCAATGCCTGATTTCATTAATTTGATCTGATTGGCGTATTCTAATATTTTTGTAAATGCCTGATATGAATCATCAACCTGAATCATGGTTGCATTTACATCGTGCAACGGTTGAAAATCTTTATTAACAATGACAATTGATGCCTTGGTTGTGTATAAAAAATGGTTGTATTTTGAGTTTGACAAAAAGGTAATAGAACCTTCTTCGCCTTCTTCGATCTTGGCTAACTTAAAAACCTCAACCGTAGAATCGCCCACAATATTTCCATTTAAAACTTCGGCAATTTGCTCTGCTGTAATCTTCATTGAATACAAAAATATTAATTTTTAACCAACTTTATGAATGCTTTTTGGATAGCATATAAAGTATTTATAAACAGGCTCTGACAAAGCCTTTAAATTGTATTGATCTGATGCTTCCAACACATCGATAATTTCTTTATTCTTTGTAAAAATTCGAATCGGATCTGCTTTTAAATCATACGCCTGATTTTTCAGTTTATCTCCAAAAACAAAATAATCCAGCTCTTCATTTACTTCAAGTTCCTCTTTACATAAACTTTGGTAATAATTTAATTTTGAAGGTAAATCATCTTTAGAAACCAATTGTACATGAAACAATTTTCTGTTTACGATGGCATTACTTAAATACGACAAAACCTTATCGGTATGAAACTGCCAGTTTTTTAATGCGGTGTAAATATCAGCATCATCTAACAAGGCAAAATTGTTTAAAACTTCTTTATTAAAATCGGCTTTTAAAACATTGTTTTCCAAGAAAAACTTCAGTGCATTACTTGCCGGTAAATCTACACCTTGCAAGGTTAGCTGTTTGGCGCGTTTTAATATTTTCGACAATAACAATTCTGCACCAACACTTGTTTTATGCAAATAGCACTGCCAATACATTAAACGGCGTGCTACCAAAAATTTTTCTACCGAATATATACCTTTTTCTTCAACTACCAAAACATCGTTATGAACGTTGATCATTTGTACCAATCGTTCGGAATTAATGTTTCCTTCGGCAACACCGCTGTAAAAACTATCACGCTTTAAATAATCCATTCGATCCATGTCCATTTGTGAGGATATTAGCTGAATTAAAAATTTACGCGGATAATTTCCTTTAAAAATCTCGATCGCCAATGAAAGTTTTCCTTCAAACTCTTCATTCAAAGCTTCCATAAAAAGCAACGAAATTTCTTCGTGATGAATATTTTCTACAATGCTGTGTTCCATTGCGTGCGAAAAAGGTCCATGACCAATATCGTGCAATAAAATGGCAATATAAAGCGCCTCTTCTTCTTCTTTTGATATTTCAACATTCTTAAAACGCAACACCTGAACGGCTTTCTGCATCATGTGCATACAGCCCAAAGCGTGATGAAAACGCGTGTGTTCTGCACCCGGATAAACTAAAGAAGACAACCCCATTTGTTTAATTCTGCGCAAACGCTGAAAATACGGATGCTGAATTAAATCGTACAACAATGTTGCAGGTATGGTTATGAAGCCATAAATAGGATCGTTTAAAATTTTTAATTTATTTGCTGATGTCAAAACTATTTTTGTTGCTGAAATATCAGGCAAATATAACTATTTTCACAAAAGAAAAATGCACTTTTGTATAACTAAAAGTGCATTTTGTATAATTAATTGAATTTATAATTGCTTAAAAACTGAATACTGTTTTGAATATCGTAATGTAAAATACGGTCTTCTTCTACAGTTGGAACAACTTTTCTGTAATCGCTTACAAAGTTTTCTATAAAATCGCTCGATTTTCCTGGTCGGCGGAATTCTAAAGCCTGTGCCGCATTAAACAGTTCAATTGCAAGAATTCGTTCTAAATTTTCGACAATTTTTAATGTTTTTGTAGCTGCATTTGCGCCCATACTTACGTGATCTTCTTGTCCGTTGCTTGATACGATACTATCGATACTTGCCGGAGTTGCTAATTGCTTGTTCTGGCTAACGATACTTGCTGCGGTATATTGCGGAATCATAAAACCTGAATTCAACCCTGGATTATTTACCAAAAACGGAGGTAAATTGCGCAAGCCTGATATTAACTGATAGGTTCTGCGTTCTGAAATGCTACCTAATTCTGCCAAGGCAATTCCCAAGAAATCTAAAGCCAATGCCAATGGTTGTCCGTGGAAATTCCCGCCCGAAACAATTAAATCTTCATCAACAAAAATGTTCGGATTATCGGTTACTGAATTGATTTCGGTTTTAAAAACCTTTTCTACATATTCAATAGCATCTTTTGAAGCTCCGTGAACCTGCGGAATACAACGGAACGAATATGGATCTTGTACGTGTTTTTTAGGTTGTTTGATCAGTTCTGATCCTTCTAAAATTTCAGTAATACGAACGGCAGTATTCACCTGACCTTTGTGTGGACGAACAATGTGTATTAAATTGTTGAACGGATCGATTCTACCATCGAAACCTTCTAAAGACACAGCTCCGATCACATCTGCCAATTGTGACAATTTTGAGGTTTTCAACAAAATATAAGCTCCGTACGAATTCATAAACTGCGTGCCGTTCAACAACGCCAAACCTTCTTTAGATTTCAACGTAATAGTTTCCCAACCTTTTTCGGTCAACATTTGTTTAGCAGTAATACGGTTTCCGTTCATAAAAACCTCGCCTTCGCCAATTAAAGGCAAACATAAATGCGCCAGTGGAGATAAATCGCCCGATGCACCTAACGAACCTTGTGTGTAAACAACCGGTAAAATATCGTTGTTGTAAAAATCGATTAAACGTTCAACCGTAACCAATTGCACGCCCGAATTACCGTAACACAATGATTTTATCTTTAACAGCAACATAATTTTTACAATGCTGTGCGGAACTTCATCACCTGTACCGCAAGCGTGCGATTTCATTAGATTTTCTTGTAAAGTTGTTAGATCTTCTGTTGAAATTTTAACGCTGTATAATGATCCAAAACCAGTGTTGATTCCATAAATAGGATTAGTTTCGGTTTGCATTTTATTATCTAAATATTCACGGCATTTATTAATATTTGCAACGGCTTCTTCTGATAAAGCCAATGTATGATTTTCTTCGATAATTGTGTTAAGCTCTTCTAAGCCCAACGTGTTGTTACTGATATAATGTGTTGCTGACATGGTCTTTTTTCTTAATCTGTCAAAATTCCTAAAACTAATCTATAAATCAAAATGTTTTAAGAGTTATCTCGTAAAAACCCATTTGGTATCGGTTGATAAATTAGCATCAAAACCATAACCTTCTACATTAAACTGTTTGATATCTTCTACATTAGTAATATTATTTTCTGCCATGTATCGAACCATTAAACCACGAGCTTTTTTAGCAAAAAAACTAATCATTTTCAGTTTTCCGTCTTTGTAATCTTTAAATTCTGGAGTAATAACTTTTGCTTTTAGTGACTTTTTATCAACTGCACCAAAATATTCGTTGCTTGCTAAATTCACCAAAACATCTCCTTTTTTATAACCTTTGTTTAAAGCTGTTGTAACAGTATCTTTCCAAAAATCGTATAAATCTTTTTTATCGGCAATTGGGAGTTTTATGCCCATTTCTAATCGGTAAGGTTCAATAGCATCTAAAGGTTTCAGCAAACCGTATAAACCCGAAAGTATATTTAAGTTGTTTTGCAGATAATCAATTTGATTTTCGTTTAACGTATAAGCATTCAAACCCGTGTAAACATCGCCGTTAAACGCAAAAACTGCTTGGCGAACCGTATTGTTCAGTTCGGTTAGTTTGTATTTTCGAGCTTTGTTTCGTTGCCAGTTTAATTCTGCCAGATTATCAGAAATCGACATTAAATTACTTAAATCAGCAGGTTTTAATGTTTTTAAAACACTGTTTATTTCTTTGCTTTGTTTGATAAAAGCTGGTTTTGTATGTGTAGTTACAGGCAATTGAGTTTCGAAATCTAACGATTTAGCCGGCGATATAATTATTTTCATTCTATATTTTTTTTCAAATTTTTATCTTGTTTACTGATTTTAACCACAGATTTCACAAATTTACACAGATTAAACTTTTAATAAATAACGCAGTAATTCTATATTCAAAAAAAGGACTCATTATATATTAAAAATTCTAAACCAAATGTTCTTTAAAAGCTGTATTCCGTCACGTTTATCTTTTGGAAGTTCTTTAACGCTGTATCCATTTTTCGATGGAATTAACTGATACGAAAAAGCAAACTGCACGTCACTATCATTATTCTTTAACAATCCAAAACGTAAATCATTAAAAACCAAACCGTTTTTGTTTTCTGTAATGATGTATTGATTTTCGGATATTTCTTTTAAGCGATTGATGTTATCATCATTCAAATGATCGATTAACTTTTTGTTTTGAGGAAAATATTGAAAACTCATTTCTTTTGAATCGAAAATAGAATAATCTGAAATGTAAAATCCATCAACATCCTGAACAATTACATTCCATAAAAAACTGTTTGAAAATGTAGGTTTTACTGTCGTCTTGATATTTTTTGACGAAAATTGTGCGTAAAACTGATCCTCTACTTTACTTTTTACCACTTGCTGAATTACCAATCCCCAAACCAAATACATGGAACTTAAAATCAATCCGGCATAAGTGAATATTTTCTGTTTATTTTTCAAACCTAAAACAATTCCCATTAAAAGCGGAACGGTGTAAAACAAATCGACCACAAAAACAGATTTCAACGCCATTTTATCATTAATCGGCCAAAAAAGTTGCGTACCCCAGGTTGTAAAAACATCTAACAGCGAATGTGTAAGTAATACTAGGAAAATGGTTGTGTATAATTGTTTTATCGAGACTTCTTTAAACCAGCGTTTAACAAAAAAAGTAATGAGGATGCTTAACAATAAAAAGAACAGAATGGAATGAGAAAAACCTCGATGAATTTCAATTTCGGTAAGCGGATCGTTAAAAAGTTTGGCAAAATAGATATCGAAATCGGGCAACGTAGCAACAATGGCACCCAATAAAAATATCTTTTTGGTGCTTACGCTGTTATTTAAAGCTACATGCGCAACGCTTACTCCTAAAACAATCTGGGTAAATGAATCCATAAAAAAACTGCTCATTTTTGTGAATGAGCAGTTCAAAAATACAATATATTTTAATTACATCTCTAATTACATCTCTTGAAAAATAGTATGCATTAAACGCTTTTTGTCGTTAATGCTTTCTTCTAAAGATATCATAGATTCTGTTCTGTAAACCCCTTCGATATCATCGATCATAAAGATTACATCTTTTGCATGACGTGTGTTTTTTGCACGAATTTTACAGAAAACGTTAAATTTCCCTGTAGTAACATGAGCCACGGTAACAAAAGGAATATCGTTAATACGTTCTAAAACAAATTTTGTTTGCGATGTGTTGTGTAAGAAAATACCCACATAAGCAATAAATGAATACCCTAATTTTTCGTAATCTAAAGTTAACGAAGAACCTTGAATAATACCCGCATCTTCCATTTTTTTAACGCGAACGTGTACTGTACCTGCCGATATTAACAGCTTCTTTGCGATATCTGTAAAAGGCACCCTAGTATTGTCAATCAACATATCCAAGATCTGGTGATCTATTTCATCTAATCGAAACTTACTCATATAACAATTTTTATCAATTATTTTTTTTAATCTTTAATGAACGCAAAAATACAATGAAAAATTAATAAAAAAACAGAAAAGCATAAAATATTTTTAGATTTTGGCAAAGCATTAACAACTAACCACCAAAAAACTACGATATCGTTACATTGCTTAACGCTTTTGCTATATCATTTTCATTGTTAATAGTTTGCTGATTAAGGTTTAAAACCTTATGAGCGAACTTATAATTTGGTGCCGAAACAAAATCTAACGTTGGTTTTAGAATTAATTTCCCATCAATAATTTCTTCTTTAAACACGATTGGAAGTGATTTTTTGTCTGCAAAATCACTATTTGTGGTAGAAAAATTTTCGATTATTAAATCAACAAAGTTTTTTTCGTTTTCAGGGATTTGAAGATAATCATCAACAGAAAACTTTTTATATTCTTGCGAAATAATACTGTTTAACAAAGTTTCCAAGCTAATATCAACCAATTTTTCGGCTTTTTTACGTTGATAATCGTTTGATCCAAAACCAGCTTCGAACAAGATCGTTGGTACGTTTAAATGCGTAAACATATCGCCAATACAGTTCATATTGAAAGAATCATCGAACCTTCCGATATTATCAGGTGCATGGCTTTTTAAAACATCATTCATATTTGCAATCAACTGCATCGCAAAAGTTCTTACATTATTTATATCGCACGTTTCGTTAAATGCCGGAGCCAAAAACGACAATGTTGCCGGATTTGCATTTGATCCTACTGAAAATATACTGCGTTGATCGTGCATATTTAAAGCTAAATTAGGTTTTACTTCATTAAATATTGAACGAAGTAATTTTGATTCTGGTTGAGAAAGATCGACCGAATCTCTGTTTAAATCGATTTTATTTGCATTCACACGAGTGAACGCTTCGGCACCATCTGGATTTAAAATTGGCAGAAAAGTAAACGAGAAAAAATTTAACCAATCTGCATTTTTGTTTGCATTCAATTTTTCAAGAAAGTTAAAAACCGATTTGGTTGTTGTGGTTTCGTTTCCGTGCATTTGCGACCATAACAAAATCTTGAAATTTCCTGTTCCAAAATCTACTCGGTAAATATTTTTTTGCAACACACTTTTTCCGGCAACCGATACTTTAAAAATATCTTTATTAAGATTTTCCAAAAGGCTTTCTAACCTAAAATTTGTTATGTAACGCTCGTTAATTTCGTGCTGTTTTAAAAAATGCATGCTTGTTCTAATTTTTTCCAAATATACTATCAATCTCTAATAAAACCATTTTTAAACAGCTGTTTATTTTTGTAAACAAATGTTAATTTCATCATTTAACAAAACTTAATTTTTATACATTTATAATTTAAAAATCAACATATTAAACATAATTATATAAATTATTACTTAAATATATATAATTGGATTTACAATTGTAAAATAATTTAGTTTACATTTGTAAAAACACTTTTGTTTACATTTGTAAAGTCTATTTTTAACTAAAAAAGCTTCTTTTTTTATGAAATTCAGTAAACAGCTACAAAAAATAATGTATCATTTTGGTTTAAGCACAACCGAATTGGCAGACAGAATTTTGGTTCCAAAAGCAACAATTTCGCATCTAATTTCGGAACGAAACAAACCTAGTTTAGAGTTTATAATGAAGTTGCATACCACCTTTCCTACCCTAAATTTGGAATGGTTGATTTACGAAAAAGAACCTTTTTTGGTGACAGAAATTTATCCAAAATCATTCGAAAATGATCAAAATGAAACACCTTTTTTAAATGAAATTTCAGAAGTTGAAACTGTAAATAAAATCGAAAATGAAGATCCAATTGAAAGTCAACCTGAAGAAATCGAACCTAAAAATATCAATCAAAATATAACGGAGAATCCAAAAAACATTTTATCTTTCGAATCTAAAGAAATTGACTGTATCGTTATTTTTTACAACGACGGAAGTTTTAAAAAGTACAATCCGTAAATGAGTATTTTAAAAAAATATTTTAGTTATTTAAATGTAATTCCCGAACGCACCTACCAATCTACCTACAACGGTGTTTTGGAAATTAACTGGCTGAACGGTAAAAAAATTCTGGATACCAAAAACACCAACTACTCTTACGGAAATCTGGGGAAGGTTTTGCAGAAAGGTTTAAAATCGGTTACTACAGATTTTCGAAGTGAAGAAACATCGATCTTAATTTTAGGTTTGGGCGGTGGCGATGTGGTAAAGCAGTTACGAAATAACTTTAAATCGCACGCAACCATTACTGCCGTTGAGATTGATCCTGTTGTTATTGAAATTGCCTTAAAAGAATTCGATATTATTCCGAACAGCAAACTGGAAATTGTAAATAACGATGCCAACGTTTTTTTAAAATACAGCAAAGAGCGTTACAACCTTATTATTGTTGACCTTTTTAATGATGTTACGATTCCTGATTTTGTTTTTCAACCCGAATTTATCAAATCGGTTTACAATGTTTTAGATTTGAACGGGAGCATAATTTTTAATACCTTTATTTTAAGTGATGTGCACAAGGTAAGAAACAAAAAGTTTGTCGAAAATTTAAAACGATACTTTTCTGTTGAAGAATTTGCAAACTTATACGGTCACAATCATTTAATCATCACTAAAAAAGTAAAATGAAAAAGTACATTTATATAACAGCCGTTTTGTTAGGATCGATCTCTGCAAAGGCACAATACACAAAAGACATCAACACCAACCGACCGAGTTCTTCTATGGGCGCATACAGCGTTAGTAAAGGAATTTTTCAGATTGAAGGCGGATATACTTATCAAAACGATGAATTTCATACCGAAAAAGTAAATACATACAATAATTTTAATTTGCAGTTGCGATACGGCGAAATGCTTGAAAATTTAGAGTTTGTTGCCGATTTGAATTTTAGCAGCTACAACCAAACCGACTATAACGTTGATGTAACCAACAGCGGTTTTCGTCAGTTAAATTTTGGAGCAAAGTTTTTAATTTACGATCATTACAAATATTACGTTGAAAAGCGAAATGTTTACAGCTGGAAAGCGAATCAGCGTTTTAAATGGGGAAGGTTGATTCCGGCAATATCGCTTTATGTAGGGGGACAATTTAATTTTAAACACAATATTTACTATCCCGAATTACCCGAAATTGGCTTAAAAACCATGCTTATTGCCCAACAACATTTAAGTAAACGCTTTAGCATTACCTATAACTTTATCGGCGAGAACGTTACCGAAGAAGAATTTAGAAACATTAGTTATATTGTAACGGCATCGTTGGGATTAAGTGACAGATGGAGCATTTTTGGCGAACATCAGGGAATTATCGATCGTAAATACAAAAATGTAGCGGTTCCGTTTATGAACGAAGCTTCTTTAAAAGGCGGATTAACCTATAAAATCAATCAAAATTTACAGATTGATGCTTTTGGTGGAACAAGTATCGAAAATACTCCGCATAAAATTCAGGCAGGAATTGGCGCTTCGTGGAGAAATCATAAAAAATACGAGTTTAAAGATCCTACCGAACTTTAGATAATATAATGTACAATCGTAAAAGTTTCAAACAAAACAAAAACACTATATTTGTTCTGTAAAAAAACTTTTTAAATGAAAATTTTAAAGAATTTCCTGCCATTATTTCTATTTTTCGGAATATATTTAGGTTCAGGAATTTATTATAACGATTTTTACGCGTTATCGCCCGTTATTATTGCTTTTGGTGCAGTTGCTTTTGCAATAACTTACTTTAAAGGATCAATTAATAAAAATATCGACCTGTTTTTAAAAGGCGCCGGCAATGAACAAATATTAACCATGTGTTTTATATTTTTCTTGTCCGGATCTTTTAGCTTCATTACAAAAGAAATTGGCAGTGTAGATTATTTGGTTGCATTGATTTTAAACCATATCACTCCACAGATATTATTCATTGCCTTTTTTGTTATATCCTGCTTAATATCTTTTGCTTTAGGCACATCGGTTGGTACAATTGTTACTTTAGCACCACTTTTACCAGGCTTATCAAGCGGTAATACCGATGCTTTAATTTTACTATCGGGCAGTTTGTTGGGCGGTGCAATGTTTGGCGATAATCTTTCTATAATATCAGACACTACTATTGCGGCAACGCAAACTATGGGTGTAAAAATGATCGACAAGTTTAAAGCAAACGGACTAATAGCTGTAATTGCCGCAATAATTACGTGTGTTTTTATTTATTTAAATCAACCGGAATTCACTTCAAGTATCATTCACAAAAGCGATAAAACAGGCGTTGTTTTACTTCCTTATATAGCCATTGTAGTATTGGCACTATGCCGTTTACACGTATTAGTTGTATTAACAATTAGCTGCTTATTGGCTATAACTATTGCATTTTTTCAAGACTTATCATTTTTGTCGATTTCAAAGCTGGCATTAGACGGTATGCAATCTACCTTCGAAATTTCGTTACTTTCATTGTTAATTGGCGGATTATCATTCTTAATCGAAAAAAACAAAGGGTTTGAAAATGTTTTATTACTTATTTCAAAAAGTAAAAAACCATGGGTAGCAGTTTCATCTATAATATCAATGATCGTTTTCATTAATATGGCTGTTGCAAATAATACCATTGCGTTGCTGATTTGCGGACCAATTGCAAGACAGATCTCCGAACGATTTAATCTAAACAAAATCCGAATAACATCTTTATTAGATATTTTCAGTTGTATAACGCAAGGATTTATTCCATACGGTGCACAAGTTTTAATATTGCTTGCCTTGATAAATCAGAAAATCAGTTTTATAGATTTGGTTTCTAAAAGTTACTATTTAATCATTCTATTATTAGTAAGCGTTATTTACATTGTATTTTTTATGAATAAGAATAAAAAACGATTAGAAAAAACAGTTTAAATAATTATATTTGCCTAAAAGTGTTAAAAACTATTACATGAAATTATTAGAAGGAAAAACCGCAATAATAACAGGAGCAACTCGTGGAATTGGTAGAGGCATTGCTTTAACTTTCGCAAAACAAGGTGCAAATGTTGCATTTACATACAGCTCTTCTGAAGAAGCCGCTATTGCTTTAGAACAAGAATTAACAGCATTGGGTGTTAAGGCAAAATCATACAAATCTAACGCTGCAGATTTTAACGAAGCACAATCTTTAGTTGATCAGGTGTTAGAATTTTTTGGAACTGTTGATGTTTTAATTAACAATGCCGGTATTACAAAGGATAATTTGTTGATGCGAATGAGCGAAGCCGACTTTGATAATGTAATGGATGTGAATTTAAAATCGGTTTTTAACATGACAAAAGCCGTACAAAAAACCATGCTTAAAACCAGAAACGGTGTTATCATTAACATGAGTTCGGTTGTTGGTGTGAAAGGAAATGCAGGTCAAGCAAATTATGCTGCATCGAAAGCCGGAATTATTGGTTTTTCAAAATCGGTAGCTTTAGAATTAGGTTCAAGAAACATTCGTTGTAATGTGGTTGCTCCAGGATTTATCGAAACTGAAATGACAGCAAAATTAGGCGAAGAAACCGTTAAAGGGTGGACAGATGCTATTCCGTTAAAACGCGGCGGAACTCCAGAAGATATCGCAAATGCTTGTGTATTCTTATCATCAGATTTAGCGACCTACATTACCGGTCAGGTTATAAATGTTGATGGCGGAATGCTAACATAATATATCAAAACCTTCTTTAACAGAAGGTTTTTTTATTTTAAACACTTCTCCAAATCATATTACATCATTTTTTAGTACATTTAATGTAAAAGATTTTACTATGAAAAAGATACAGTTACTATGTTTTGCAATTTTGATAGCTTTTGTAAGTTCGTGTAAAAGCAAGCAAACTACCGTGGGTAATACTTCTTCCGCAAAGAAATTCAATGAAAAAACGTTCGATCCGCATTTTAAAGGATTGGGAACCGAACCTTTTTGGAATATTGAAATAGGCGATGATTTTATTGTTTATAAAGATATTGACGGAAAGTCGGAAGTTTTTCCTGTAAATACTATCGATAAAGCTCAAGACGCAAATGTTCAGTTGATCAGATCCGAAAGCGGAAACCAACAGCTACGTGTTACCATTACACAAAAATCTTGTTTAGACGGAATGTCAGATACAGAGTTTGATTATAAAACCGAGGTTTCTATCATTACAAAAGAAAACGAATTGAAATTAAACGGCTGCGGAAATTACATTATTCCCTTAAAATTACAAGGTAAATGGAACTTAATCAGTTTTAACGGTGCAGAAATACTGCAAGACAAATACCTTAAAACACCTTATTTACAATTTGAAAATGAAGAAAAACACGTCAACGGAAACGCAAGCTGTAACGGTTTCAACGGAGCTGTTTTCTTTGATAACCAATACATCCGATTTTCAAAATTAGGCGTTACACGTATGATGTGCGTACACGAAAATATGGAACAGGAATTTTTAAAAGAAATTGCAACTATTACCAAATATAAAATTATTGATAGCGAACTACATCTTTTTAAAGGCGACGAGCTAAAAATGATTTTCAAGAAAGAATAACAAAAAAAGAAGACATAACGTCTTCTTTTTTTATCGAAACTATTTAGTTTCAAATTGATCTTTTTGGTCTTTATGTTTCCAACGTTTATGCGTCCAAAAATAGTATTGGGGAACAGCTTTTATCTGCTCTTCCACTTTATCTAAAAACATTCGGGTTGGTTTGTATTTTGGTTCGTTTTTAATATCGTCTGTAATTTCCGAAAAAGTAGCTTCATAGTGTCCGCGTTTCACTTTATCAACCTTTAAATACAAAATATTCATATTTAATTTTCTGGCTAAAACTTCGGCACCCATGTGTATTGGCACATCAATTCCCATAAACGATTCCCAATGAAGATTTGCTCTTAACAACGGCGTTTGATCGCTTAAAAACAAATAAGTTCCATACAATCCCTTTGCCTGATTTTCACGAATTACGCCTGTTGTATGGTGTGTATCAATCAATTCGGCATTAAATCGCGAACGAATATCTCTAAAAAGTTTATCGAAATGCTTATTTTTTAATGCTTTATAAATTCCGAAACCTTTAAACTCTAAATGCTGACCCAAGCCTATCACCCATTCCCAATTTCCGTAATGCGGTAACATTAAAATAATGCTTTTCTGTTTTTGTTCGTAGGTTTTCATTAGTTCTACATTTTTAAAAACAAAGCGTTTATCTAATTCTTTTGGAGAAATGGTGATGGTTTTTATCATTTCAAGAAACAAATCGCATAAATGAATGTAAAATTTTCGTTCGATTTCTTTTCTTTCAATTGCAGATAAATGTGGAAAAGTCAATTCTAAATTGTATCGAACCGTTTTAACTCGGTATTTTACAACTTTATATATCAGAAAATAAAAAATATTCGAAAGCAAATACAAAACTTTAAACGGTAGTATAGACACACACCATAACAAAGCATATATAATGATAAATAAAAGATATTTCATTAAAGAAATTTTTGCAAAGATAAAGTTATCCGTTTATTAACACGAATTATTTAAAATGTTTTAACAGCGAATCTTTATAACTGGCAGAAACTTCTACTTCGGTATCGTTCAATAAAGTAACAAATCCGCCCGAACCTTTATGATACGATTTAATAAACTGCGTATTTACAATATGCGATTTATGAATACGGACGAATTGTTTTGGCAAGATATCTTCGAAATGTTTCAAAAACCTGCACACCATAAAATCTTTACCGTCTGTAGTATAAACGTTAGTGAAATTACCGTTTCCTTTCAATCGAACAACCTCTTTAACGGTAACCACATCAAATCCTTCCAAAGTTGGCAAAACCAATTGTTGCTGATCTGTTGAATGATGCAGATTGTGCATTACCATTTGGTTGTGGTTAAAATAAGTTTCTTTCTGCAGATTTTCTACTACTTTATTTACCGCAACAATTAATTCTTCGATATTAACTGGTTTTAAAAGATAATAAGCCGCGCTGATATTTAAAGCCTGAATAGCATATTGCGTAAAAGCAGTTACAAATATTGTTTGAAAATTAATGTGCTTGCACGCATCTAAAACGTCAAAAGCATTCGCAAAAGGCATTTCTACATCTAAAAAAACCAGTTGCGGATTGGTGCTTTTTATCAGTTCGATACCATCTGTGCCATTAAAAGCCGTGCCGATAATTTCTACCTGCGGACAATATTTCTGAAGATACGATTGCAACGCTTTTTGCGCCGCCATTTCATCTTCAATAATAACTGTTTTAATTTTTTGCTGCCACATTACAAATTAGTTTTTCCATGAAATAATTACTCGAGTACCCGAATTATCGGCCGTGTTTAAGACTTCGGTTCGGTATGCTATCGCACAATTATAAAGTTTGTTCAACGTCTCCATACGTTCCATCGTATTTTTTATACCACGAGAGTCGTATGTTTGCTGATGCACCGTTTTTATTGCCTTACTTGCCTCTACTCCAATTCCGTTGTCTTCAATAACCGCTTCTATTCTATCATTATTTTTTTGGATCGATACATACAGGAAACCTTTATCTTTTTTGTATCGCAAACCATGCCAAATAGCATTTTCTATAAACGGCTGCAACAACATATTTGGAACTTTGGTTTGATTATGATCCAGATTTTCATCAATACTAATTTTAAACTGAAACTGATCTTCAAAACGCAGATGTTCTAACGAAATATAATGCTGCAACGCTTCTTTTTCTTCCTGCAACGTTACAAA
>JAVXSC010000048.1:0-14460 GCA_036643355.1 Myroides sp. | reverse complement strand
TCGCTTGTCAATGGCGGAGTGTGCGAACAAAAAGATTTGAAATTCCAGAACTCAAAAAAATGCTTGGCCTAATTGACAAAAAAGGAAACGAACAATTTGAAAGAATAAGTGATTTTAAAATTAAAGTTTTAGACATTGCCCGAAAACAAATTTCAGAAAATACCGATATTGAACTTGATTATGAATTGAAGAAAAAGGGTAGAGAGTTCTATTGGATTACATTACATATTAATTCGCAAAAATTCAAACAATTAGAAATCGACTTTGAAAAACCAATAAACGTTCAAAAATTTGCCTCAAAATTGATTACCTATGGCTTCAGCCAAGAACAGGCAGAGATAATTGCAGCAATAGAAAAAGAAAAGAATTTTGACGTTTTAATTACAGAACTCAATGAAAAGATCAGACAGAGAAAACTGAAAATTGAAAACTCTGTTGGATACCTGGTTGGTGTATACCAGAAAAAAGGAATTTTAACCATAAAAAAATAATTATATTTGCATATAAATATATATACATATAAACATATATGCCTTATTTCATTCTTACTACTCATCAGAAAGGAGGTGTTGGGAAATCAACACTTACATATAATCTAGCTGTACATCTTAAAGACAAAGCAAAAGTTTGTATCGTAGATATGGATGTTCAAGGATCTTTATCTGACTTCAAAGATTTTTCACCTGTTCCTGTTCTCTCACCAGATAAATTACCGGAACTAAAAAATTCAGAATTTGATTTTGTTTTTATTGATACACCTCCATATTTATCCAATAAGCTACCTGAGTTGTGTAGTCTCGCAAATGTAATTTTAATTCCTACAAAAGCAGGGGTTTTTGATGTTCTTGCCATTAAATCAACTATTGAGATTGTAGAACAAGCTAAAGGGGAAAAAAAGACACTAATTGTGTTTAATATGGTTAAACCGAATACTTCTTTAACTGAAGAAATTAAATCTCAATTGAACGGATATAATATTACTGTTGCTCAAACAATGGTTTCTGATTTAGTGGCTTTCTCTCGTTCAGCTTTACATAATGGAGTAGAAGACAATAAAAAAGCCCTCTCACAAATCGAAGCATTATCAAATGAAATTCTAACAATATTATCGAAATAGCATATAATTATATGCACATATAAACATATGTCAAAAAAAACATCAACAAGCGATTTATTAGGTAAGGTTCTTTCTCAAAAAGCGACAACACCAATACAGGAAAATAAAAATGGTGTTATAAAACCAGTCGAAAAAACTTTTCTTTTATCTCTTCCTGAGACAAAACTTCAACAACTAAAACAAATCGCCTTGGATAAAAAAACAACTGTTCGAAACTTAATTAATTTGGCTATTGATGATAAATACTTTAATCACTAATACAAATTATCAATTTAAATATCTTAGAAGTATCGAGATTTAACACCCTTCATCTAATACTTTTTATCATCAATTTGCATATTTAAAATGTATAGCGTATATTTGCACTATACATTTAACTATTGTTGCAAAAGTAGAATAAATTCAGAGTAGCAAAATAATAAGTAGCACATAATAGAAGTAAAATAAGTAGCACATAATAGAAGTAAAATAAGTAGTACATAATAGAAAGCACATTCAATAATTAAATGTAGTTCGACAAAATTTAAATTAACTTAATTTCAAGCAAATTATGGCTATTACTTCATTTAAGCACAAAGGCTTAAAATTGTTATTCATCAAAGGCGATGAGAGTAAAATTCAGCAAAAATTAGTGCCAAAAATTAAAAGATTATTGGTAATTATTGATGAATTAGAACAAGTTCCTGAAGATTTAAGTAATCTTCAATATTTAGTACCACACAAGTTAAAAGGTGATTTGGCGGAGTTTTGGTCTATTACAGTAACAGGGAACGTTAGAATTATTTTTAAATTTAATAATCTTAGTAAAGAAGCAACTGATGTGAATTTATTAGATTATCATTAAGCTGTAAACCCCTAGTACATAACAAAAATGAAAAGACATTCAAGTCTTAATATTCATCCAGGAGAAATCCTCAGATATGATGTTATCGAACCTTCTAATCTAACGATTGTGGAAGCTTCGAAACTATTAAATGTATCTAGACTTACTCTTTCCAATATTTTAAATGGAAAGAGCGGGATAACCCCTAATATGGCGTTTCGTATTAGCTTTGTTTTTGGTGGAGCTCCTGAGTTTTGGTTAAGGTTGCAATTAAAATATGAAACAATTTTAGCTGAAATGCAATTTGAAGAAAAAGGATTAAAAAAATTCAGCTATGAGACTGAATAATAAATTTGATCCTAATTATACTAATGGCTTTCTTTTGAAAGCCTTTTTCATTACAACAAATACTACATTTACTTAACATAAAGTAAATTATTGGATTTCCTGTCTAAGTATAAGTTGTTGTAAATCAGATCAAATCTATTCTTTGACGTTTTGAAATTATTGTATTCCCACAAAAAACAACACTTTTTTAAATAATAGTCAAAAAAAACACTGTTAAAATCACTTTTTTCCAGTGATTTCCGTTGAGAAAATTTACAGTGTTTTAAAATAAAAAACGGGTAAGAATTCTTACCCGTTTTCAAATATCGGAACGGTTTAATCCTCCGCCTCGATTCCCATTTTAAAAGATTCATACTCGATAAATCCTTTAAATCTTCTCTTTGAAAGAGTCCCTACTGTGAATAAGACAAACAGTCCTATTGACACTACAATTAAAAATGTTTCCATTTGTAAAAAATAAATTTAGTTATGTTTATGAATCTTCTTCTATTATAAATATGTTCGTTTTTATCAAAAGATCACTTTTGGAGAAAACTTTTTAAAAAAATTTCATCCTTCAGGGTTTTTGACGCGGAAAGACGGCTTGCTCCAAATATAGGGCTCAATGAAAATTTTTAGGGTTTGCTCCTTATACACCCGGAATAACTGCAAGGCTAATTTTTATAGAATCTGTTCCGTTTGAATGGAACAAGGATTAATTTAATCCTTGTTCTTTTTCTTCTTTTTCTTTTTTTTGGTACTAAGTACATTAACCAGGTTAACCGTTCCAGCAAGAACTTCCAATAACTGCTTCAGCAGTTCAAAATCTAAATTATCCATAAGTGCAAATTTTTTTTGTTTCATGTATTGGGATTTACCCCTCGTTAAAGCCTGCCTTTTAAAATTAATCCGCCCCGGAAACTTTTCCGGGTTGTTCACCGCTTCGGAAACAAATAGATAAATTTCTTATCGCTCTTAAAAGGACATCTATTTTCATACTCTCGAAAAATCTATTAATAAAGGGTTTTACAATATTTTATATCTGAAGCGAATGTCATAGCTATCAAAATGAGTTTAATTTCTTTTTAAAAACTTGGCTTTTTCCCATATCTTATTTATCCGTTTTTTGAATTTTTTATAAAATGTTTATCCAAAGTTGAAATGACTTTTCAGCAGCCGGCAAACTGTTTATCTTTTAAAAATTTTTTTCTTTTGTTTTGTCCAAAAATAACATCACCAATTACCTTTTACAGTTTTGCTTAATTACCCCTCCAGAACCAAGAGAAGAATCAGTGTCCAAACTTGCAAATTCATCCTTTCATCTGAAAGGACATAATTTTACAATTCTTTGTAAGCCTCATGAATAAAGGACTGTAATAATATTTCATTCTATCAAATAAAGTTGTGACGCGAGATTTCATATAAAAAATAAAGTTTCATTGTTTCATATTTCTCAAATTTCCGGTGACATTGTCTAAACTTCTGTTACACCAAAAAATTTGGTATAAGGCACAAAAAAAGTCCCCCGCTGAGCGAGAGACTTTGTCTTCGTAACGAAGTTACAAATGGAAATAATGCCTTCAAAATATTTTTTGTCTGAGTTACTTACAGTTTAAGTTTTTTCCTATTGATTAAGTCATAACTACACTTGCGTGTAGCCTTATTTAATAGAACTTAGATTAATTTTGAAAAAAAAAAGAATGAGATACGCAAGAAACAGACTTTATATACAAGAAGAAGAGCAGGAGATAATTAAAAACACACCTATACTCTTTGCCGGCTGCGGAATAGGCAGTAACATCGCTGAATGTGCATTGCGCTTTGGCTTTGAAAACATTACTATTGTGGATGGTGATACAATTGAATTATCAAATCTTAATAGGCAAAATTATACTGAAGGAAATATATCCCAGTCAAAAGCAGAGTCTTTATATAATAGGTTAAAGTCTATAAATCCGGAAGCGAAAATTAATTTTCATTATGAGTTTATAACCGAAGAAAATTTAGATAGAATAATTACTGACCAAAAAATAATTATTAATGCTTTAGATTTTACCAGCAACATCCCCTTACTTTTAGATAAAACATGTCAAGGAAAAAAAATTGATGTTTTACATCCTTACAATTTAGGATGGGGAGGATTAGTAACGGTCATTACACCTGATGGATTAGGGTTAGATAGCCTCAGTAGTGATAATTTTAATGAATTAAAAATGGTGGAATATGTTTCTAGTTACTTGCGGTTTTGGAAAAAACCAAGTGAATGGCTGGAAAATATAATTCACGAGTATAAAAGCGAAAAAGAACTTTTGCCTCCTCCTCAATTATCAATAGCCTCTTGGATCGTAGCAGGTATGTGCACACATATCATGTATAAAATAGCCACTAAAAAAGATTTTAAAAAATTCCCGGAATTTTATATTAATTCCATTATCTAATTTGTCCTACATTAATGTTAGGATATAAAAAAATTAATCCTTTTTAGTTTTTTTTCAAAGAAGTTATCGAGTTTTTCGATAACTTCTTTATTTATTATTTCTTTATAGTGGTTATTTATAAAAGCTTATTATTTGTAGCATATGACAGAGCTTCGGTAATATTTTGAACTCCAATTTTTTCAAATAATTTTCTACGATGGAATTTAACTGTATCTGGTGAAACAAAGATTTTATCTGCAATCTCTGTAATCGTTAATCCTCCGGCATAAAGCCTTAAAATTTCAGTTTCTCTATCAGAAAGTTTTATTCTTTCTTCCCCTTCCCATTTATTATCCTTTAGATTAAATTTCCATATTACATCTGAGTTCTGCTTACTTATCGTAATATTTCCTGAAGAGTGATTTGGAGATAATGAGACGATACACATTGCCTTCCATATTTTCCCCTCCTCATTTAAAAATATTGGTGTTAGTTTATGATTAATAAGTATCGAATGTTTTTTCTCATTTATTATATGAAAATCGTAGGATATCGTGTAATCTTTCCTCTCATCTATTGGCAATTTTTCATAAAAATCAAATCCTATTTCATTGATTTTTAGCAATAAATTTAAGTCTTCTTCTCCTACATTTCTAAAATAAAAGCCATATCCTAACTTTTCAACTTCCTGGGCGCTTAATCCACATAAAAATAAGGGATTATCCGAAACATATTCAAAAGCCCTACTTTGATAATCTATTACGTAAATACTCTGATAGGTAAGCTTTGAAAATGCTTTAACTACTTCAATATATTTTCCTGTCTGGCTAACATCATTATCAGATATACTTTTAATTGTATTTCTATCTGAGAAAAACCTATTTATTTCTTCCATTGTTTGTGATCTATGGTTTCTACACTAAAGTGTAGTATTGTATTTTAAACAACAAATCTACACAAAAGTGTAGCATTAGCACAATAATTCACTCATACTTTTACAAAAAAAACGATAAAACTATGAAAGGATTAAACTACTACCATTATTACTCTTGCAACAAAAGCATGTTATTTGACTTAGCAAAATTTGTTGTTGAAGAAAACTATAAACATCATGATGTTTATAGCATTAGAAGCTCAAAAGATGAGATTCAAGAAATTTATGAAGAAGAATCCACATTTGACAACTCGAAAATTTTTGTGACAAAAGATTATTTCGATTCAGTTATTGGTTCAATTCGGGTAATGAAATGGAACCGTTCAAATATTTTACCTATTGAAAAATTATTCAACGTAAACCTTAACGAAATTATCCCCAATGAAAATTGTGAAATATGGCATATTGGTCGATTTGCTATCAAAAAAGGAGTGGATACAAAAAGTTTTAATGTATTTAAATCACTAATGGCTCATGCTATTAATGAAGTCTGCAAAACTGAAAATTCTGTTGCAGTGGCCGAATGCGATTCAAAGCTTTTACGAATTTTAAATTTACTTGGTCTTGAGACTACAATATTAGCAGATCCTATTTTTTATTTAGGCTCTGAAACTATTCCAGTTCTATTTACTCATAAAAGCCTTAGACGCTTTCTTGAAGTAAATAATCATTTGATTCTAGAGAATTTTGCTGCACTACACGAAAGTGTAGTTCTTCAACAGAGCGCTTAAAACTACACTTTCGTGTAATGCTATCCGCACAAAACAGACATACTTTTGAAAAAGAAAATGACAATGAACTAAAAAAATAAAATGAAACTATTTAATAAAAAACTAGAAGCACCATGAGATTAAAAAATTTAAAAACTAATGACATAAAACTACATAAGACTGAAAACTATAAACAAAGACCCCCATGAATTTAAAAAAAACACTAATCATTTAAAATAAGTAAAATAAAACTAATAACCAAGACGGTAGAGTCTAAAAAATTACAAACAGAAACCCCGTAAGGTTTCAAAAAACAAAAGACTGACCCCGTAAGGTCAGCAAAACTAAAAACTAATAGCCAGGACAGTGAAGTCTTAAAAATCACACCGAAACCCCGTAAGGTTTCACAAACACGAAAGACTGACCCCGTAAGGTCAGCAAAATAGAAAAAACTAATAACCAACAATCATGAGAACACTTAAAAAATTACTAACTGAAAAAATTATAGATTATGAATAAGTGACAGTTATATAATAGGTGAAAACCATAAAGTTAAAAAGACAAAGACTGATCCCGTAAGATCAGCAAAACTAAAAACTAATAATCATGAAGACCAAAGAAATCATTAACTACAGATTATGAATAGGTGATAGATAATACAATAGGTAAATTATAAGATTTCAAAAACAAAAGACTGATCTCATAAAATCAGCAAAAAAAAATAAAAAAATCAATTAGCAAATTAAAATTTTAAAACTATGAAAAAACTATTAAAAATCGCTAGCGCACTATTTCTTTTAGTAAATAGTTTCTCATTTGCACAGACATATAAAAATGATAATGCAAAGGAACTTTTACAAGAAACCAGTGATAGAAAAAAGGTGATCAAACTTTATTGTGTTACATATAGCTGTTGTGGGGTTGGACCATTTGGAATAGAAATATGGGAACATAAGGAATGTAACTATATTGTGGTGAGCGGGAAAACTGTTGGGGTAATCGACCTAAGAAATTTATCTCAGACTCCGATTGAAGGATCACAAATTGAAGTTAAAAATGACATTACACTTATTGATAAAGATGGAGAGCTTGAGAAGAAAGGGTTAGAGCAAATTATGCCAGCAGGAACATATTTGGTTGTGGATGGACAAGTTGCATTTGAACCAGTTACTCAAAGAATTAGAATCAAAAAAGTATGTTTAAAAGAAACGCACCAAGGACATATTTTCGGACATGAATATTCATACGAAATTAACACATGTTTTTATTATCCTTCTTGGAACAAAGAAACTAAAGCTTGGAATGGAGGGTATGCAGTAATTGATTTGAACGATAGCCCTGAGCTGGTTGCTCTAGCACAGAAAAACGACAATGTTCTATCATTTGATGATGATACCGTGATAGATGGACAATATGTTCTAAAAGCTGGAAAATATACCGTAGAAGGAGGTAAAATCTATACTAGAAATGTAATTAGTAAATAAAAAAATGAAAAAGTATCTAATACTATTTTTTATAGTAATAATAGCAATCGTAGTTGTAATCTACAACGTTGGACTTGAAATAGGAAATGTTTCTATAGGCAAAAAAATTGACCAAATTGAACGAAATAGTTCAGCAGAAATTCAGAAAAGTAGTTTTGCTAAAAATTATCTGAATAGTGATAGTCTAGTAATTGTTAATCTTTGGGCAAGTTGGTGCAAACCATGTATTGAAGAATTTCCAATTTTTGACAAATTAGAAAAAGAAAATCCAGACGTTAAATTTGTTATGATGTCAATTGACAGAAATGAAAAAGACTTGTTAAACGGAATTGACAAATACAAAATTAAGAGAGATATTACGATGGAAAATTCCACTTATAGAAAAAGTATTAGAAACTTTTTGGAAAATAGATCATTAGATTCATTTATTAAAAATGAAATTGTCCCAATCACATATATCATCAAAAACGGTAAAGTGATTGATAAGGAGGACGGAACAATTAATTATTCAGATTTTTCTCAAAAAATTAAAAATTTAAAATAAAAAACAAAACTATAACCATGAAAAACGTTTTAAAAATCATTGGCCTTTTTATGCTATTAATCAGTAGTATGTCTTTTGCTCAATTCGATCCTGACGGATGTATAAAACTTCCGAATCCAATTAAGGATATTATTAAAACTAAAATTCCAAAAGATATTTTGTCCGATCCAAGCATGAAATTAAGATCAAATGAAATGGTAGAATATTTAACGGAATTAAACAATTCATATGCTAAATATCAAAATGCCGAATCTGTTCCTCAAGACTTAATTGATGCCGTGATGCATTCTCAAGAAACAGCATATTTAGAGCTCCCGAAAGAATTAATTAATAAATCTGCTGATTTTAATGAGTTAAGATCAAACATCACATCGGCGCTAAGAACCGAAAAGAATCAAACAGTAGTCGAGTCATTAATTCTTATCCATTATCAAACTCAAATTATTGAAAATTATGGGTATGATAGTAGAAAAGGAGGTTGGAAATGCGCATTTGCCATTGTAGCCGGAACAACTGTAGGAGGTGTGCTAGGAGGCTATCTAGGAGGTTCAGTAGGTGCTGTTTATGGTGCTCATGCTGGAAATAATTTAGGATATCACTTAGGGTGCAAATAAAAAAATAAAATTTTACAAAAATTAAAATAAACATGAAAACTAAAAAACTATCTCTTTATACCACAGAGTTTTTCCATTGACAATAACCATTAAACAATAAAAACCATGAAACTATTATCTTTATTTTTGGCAATACAGGTATCTGCCATATTCTTTACAGAGAATTTTCGGGAAATTTCTACAATTTCAGCTGTAAGTCTGATTAGTTTGATTTCTTTTTCCGGAGTGTTTATCCAAAACATTCTTAACTTCAAAAATAAGTAGTTATGAATGCAAAACACATAGCCGTAGGCTTCTTCTTTGCCGGTGCAACATTGGTTCCAGCACAAGCCTTATCAAGTTTAGACAAAGGTCTTGTAATCGGAAATATTTTAATACAGGGATATCAGGCAATTAGAGGAAGTGGTAAAAAAGCTCCGGATCCAACAGCAAAAACAGTAGACAGCTTTTGTTTCAAAAATAAAATGGAAGAAAAGATCACCATTAAATTATCTGGAAAGCATGAGGAAGAAACCGTTACCAAAGAATTAGTTTTACAGAAAGATGGTAAAGAATGTACTTACAATCTCCCAAAAGCCATCTATCAGTATGAAATATTACTTTCTAGTAAGGATGTTTACAAGAAAGGTGAATACAATGTTTATGAGGAATCACTGATGACCATAAACCATGATTAATAAAGAATCCGTTCCATTGTTGGAGCGGATTCTTACCTATTCTGCTATCAAAATACCAGCAATCATACCATAAATATATACAGATTCTTATCCGAATTTATTTTGAGAGAATTTAAATTCTCCTCAATATACATGAGTAGGCGAAGCCGATTATGCAGGAGGTAAACCTACTTCTTACATTATCCTCTAAAAGTATTTTTACGTTGACCTGATAAATGATTACAGTATCTACTCTGTAATTTTTTTTGGGCCGGGGAGTAAGACAATTTATAGTAGGAATTGAAGCTAAAGAAAGGGAATGGATAAATAAAAAAAGCGGGATTAAATCCCGCTTTTTCAATTCTAACTTTCCCCTTCGAAACCGAAGCCCGAATTTAAAAGTTTAACATACCCTTTGAATTTTCTAAATTTGAAAATTCCAACTAACAGGACTATCATTCCTGTTATCACGACTGCTGTAAATAGCTCTACCATAATTTTATTTGTTTGTTTGTTATTTCTTATAAATATTCCCGTTTTCCAAAAAGTACTGTCAGCTTCAAAAAAAATCGTGTTGCTGGTTATCATTCTATTTTTATAATACAATTGAAACAGTAAAAGGCGACAAGTTTTTAAAATTATTTTCAATACACTTTAATTGTCCAAAGGTAACATCACATTTATTTTTTGCCTGTTTGCTTAATGTATCGCTCATACTGCCTTAAAACAGGTTTTCATGTAAAAATGAAATTTCATAATTCTTCTTTTCTGCAAGTTTATGACTAACCTTAATAACCCTCTGTTACACCAAAAAATTTGGTATAGGGCACAAAAAAAATCCCTCCGCTAATTGCGAAAGGATTTCGTATTGCGAATTTACGGAATCATTCAATACGAACCAAAAGGGTTAATTTTTAAATTAAAACGCTATAACACCATTTTTTTATTAGAAGAAAGAAGTAGATTAATTACTCCATCTTCATACTAGGATGTAACCATTTCATAAACCTGTATCTACTTTCTCGATGTTAGCTTATTTTTTTTTATTTATTTTGTTCTTTTCTCTGTTTTTGGTTAACCCAAAGTTTAAATTTATCGCTGTCTTTCGGGTTTTCTTTTACCCATTGGTTTACTAAATCGTTGTTGTAGATTAGATTATCTACATCTTTCTTTTTCGTTAGGGTATAGCCGTTTTTTGCGTATTCTGATAGTATTTCTTGTTTGCTTTTAACACTGGTTGAATAAAAATTAAGAGCTAAATAACTGGTGATTCCTGCTATAAGAACCGATGCAAGGCTGATAATTGCCGGAAGCTTCCAAAATTGTTTGATTAGTCGCTCCAGCTTATTTATTTTTTGCTGATCCTGTTCCTTAAGGCTTACGTTGAAATTACTTG
Source organism: Myroides sp. (assembly GCA_036643355.1). Lineage (GTDB taxonomy): Bacteria > Bacteroidota > Bacteroidia > Flavobacteriales > Flavobacteriaceae > Flavobacterium. The sequence goes on along the minus strand of JAVXSC010000048.1, from coordinate 3,438 downwards.
CTTTTTCTTTGGTTTGCTGTAAAATTTCCTGCAGCTGCTTTCTGTTATCGTGATAGGTTTTCGCTAAATCTCTGTTAATGGCTTCGCCTATTTTCTGTATGGTGGCGGATTCCCTGCCGTTTTCTTCCTCTTTTGAGTGCAGTTTTTTCTGAAGTTCTTCAGTATCATTTGAGAATTTCTCCAGTTCTGAAATAATTGTTTTATTTCCCTTTATTATTTCCTGAAGTAAACTGGGTAAATCGGTTGGTTTTGGCTTAGATTCTTCTTCCATAATTTTGCGTTTTTGTTTGTGGTTGTTCTTTTTTAATATTGTTTTTTAATTGAATATCTAAATCTTTTATTTTTATTTTTCGGTCGATTTCTGATAATTTAAAGCCTGTTTTGCTGAATTTTTTCTCTTTCTCGCTGATGTAGGATTGTTTTTGGATGGCGGTTTTATATTCTTTAGCTATTCTTGTCGCTTCCTCTTTTTCTGCTCTTCTCCGGATTTCTTCCAGTTCCATGATTCTTGCACCGGTCAAGCCTGTTGCATTTTCGGAAAGTTCAATATGATATCCCTTGGAATTTAGTTTTTTTTCTACCTCCTGCCAACTAGTTGAATCTTGCATTGCATACAAAAGGGCGGTTTTATGCTCCGCTTTTTTGTCTTCTGTAAGTTCTTGTGCGTTTTTCCATCCTCTTTCTCGGCTGATTTCCTGCATTACTTTTTGGCTTTTCTGCCCTATAAAGCTGTCGTTTATGGTTGTTTTCCCCTCTGTTCCTACTCGGTTAACAGATAAGTGTATGTGGGGGTTATCTGTGTTTTTATGCAGGTATGCATCCCATTGGTTCTCATTGTATCCCATTTTTTCCGCATAGTTTTTGGCTAAATCGGTCCAGTCTTTATCTGTGAAGTTTTGCGTGTACTGCTCGGGCGGACTGATCACATTTTCTATAAATGGATTTTGTATCCTTGCATTGAGTTCTGAAATGGTTCGCATTTCGTCCCATCGTTCCTCTGGTGTTTCTCCTGTCATTTTATTTTGATGCAGAAAAACACTTTCTTTTATTTCTTGGCTTTTGTACTGTTCCGCCTGTAAACTTCCTTTTACGGATTTTGCTTTGGTTATTCCCACTATCAGCAAATGTTTTTTTGTATCAGTTTTATAACTTCTTCGAGTTCGGTTTTTAACTCGTTTTTCTCGTTTTCCGTCCAAATGTCTTTTCGGAATATATTTGAAATTCTTTTAAAATTGGTTCGGTATTCTAATAAAATTTCGTTGCGGTTTCCGTCCCGAAGTGGAACGTTTAAACTCCGCCTCCGGATGAAGTCTTGAAGAGTCATTCCGTAGGAACTGGCAACCTCCGAAACTTGTAAATAGTCCTTTTCGGAAAACTTAACATTTACTTGTTTTTTTTTCGAATTATCTATTTTTGGACGTCCTCCCAATTTTCCGCCTTCAGCTCTTTTTTTTCTGATTTCTTCTTTTCGGTTGTCGGCTCTTATTTGTTCGTCGAGCTGGGCGAGATCTCGGAGAATATCGTCGGAAAAATCAAAATATTCTTCATTCATTTTTGACTGTTTTTAAAAATAAAAAAACGAAGTTTTTTCGTTTGTGACCAAAGGGAACAAACCAAGAATGTGAAAAGGAGGCAAATACCTAAGGTTTTGGCTATCTTTTTACACTTCTTGACCATAAACTCAAAACCTTTTGTTATTTCAAATATACATATTTTCATCAAATCAAAAAAAATGTATCTTCAACATATGAAAACACAGAAAAATACCAAAATTTTACTTCTAAAACTGTTTCTCCTCCAGATAGCAACAGGGTAAAAAAATATCCCTTACCGAATTGGAAGCTCACGCTAAAAAAGGGGAAAATATAAAACTTCCTGAAGAGATAGAAAAATACACGGATATTGAAAATATCCAAAAAAAAGCAGATGAATACTTTGTAAATATATCTTCTGAAAATTATAAAATCATCATCCAAAAAACACAGCTTTTAATTTCCAGATTGGATATAAAATCCAAAAAAATATAGGCTGAATATTTACTTCAATGCATAGAAAATCTATCCAAAAATATTCTCTTTCATCAGGGAATTAGGCAGTATAAAATTGCAGACCAAAAACCCGACATTTTAAAACCGGATGCGGTAAAATATAACGGGAAAGAAATTCCCTTGGATAATTTTTTAATTTAGATTTTTAAGCCTGTTCTCATTCCAGTACTCCAAATATTTTTCATAGAATTTTTGAAGGTTCGGCATTCTCCAAAATGAGCGGTTCTGCTGTTGCTCCAAAATTTCGGAATACTCTTCCGGCGGTAAAAGCTTTTGGAGGATCGTCGTTAAATTTCGAACTGATGTAGTTAAAAGCTTTTTATCGTTTTTGATTAAAAATGATATTGAAAAATTAGACGTTTCCATTGCTGATTATCTTTGTCCGACAAATATAACTACTAACCATTACAGAATTACAAAATTGAATATTTCATTACAAAACTCTATTGTAATTTTGTAATATATTGTAAATCATATGCTTAAATAATATATTATGCTATACATAACATTGCCGAGACGAAAATCCTGTGCTGGTCTCCGTTTTTCGTTTTCCTTCCACCCTGCAGATGCCAAATTTCCCCAATAAAAAGCTGATAAATTTCTATAAACGTATTTTTTTAAATATTTATTACTTTCTTATTTTCTTATTTTAAGGTCTTTTAAGTCATTGATTTATACGTATTTACAGATTTAAAAACGACCTTTTATAAGTTAAAAACGACCTTTTATAAGTTAAAAACGACTTTTTATAAGTTTCATGACGACCTTTTATAAGCTAAAAACGACCTTTTATAAGTTAAAAACGGCTGTTTTAATTGACTGATGTTTTTATATGTCGTTTTTATTTTTATATTTGTTTTATAAAATTGCAAATATGGAATTAATTGACGTCAACAAAGACGATAAACTTGTTTATCAGCATAACGTAATAACTTCAGGACGGTATGATTACTCTGCTTGCATGCTTGATATTCTTTTTATGGTGCTTTCTTGTCTTGAAAAAGATAAATTGGAATACACTATCCATACTCACGATATTGAAGTCATTACTGGACGTAAATGGAACTATAAACAGTTAAGAGATGCTACCGAAGATATAGGAAGTAGAATGTTTGAGATAGAGACACCTGAAAAATATCGTCAACTTTGGCTTTTTGAGTATGTTGATTATAATAAAGGCTCTGGTTCTTTTACTATTAAAATAAACGAAACAGCAAAACCTTACTTTTTTGATCTTAAAAATAATTTCACAGCTCTACAACTAAAGTCTGTTTTAAACTGCTCCTCAAAGTATGCTAAAAGATTGTATGCAATCGCTTGTCAATGGCGGAGTGTGCGAACAAAAAGATTTGAAATTCCAGAACTCAAAAAAATGCTTGGCCTAATTGAC
>JAVXSC010000047.1:4473-14486 GCA_036643355.1 Myroides sp. | reverse complement strand
ATTTCCGTTACAAATTCCTTCGAAACATCAAAGTTTAACTGCTTGGTGGTATAGATATGTTCTAGTTGCAAAGTAGAGTTCAGCAGTTCGTTAATAACCTTAAATCCTTCGGCAACAAAAACTTTATTTAAATCGCGGAATTTTTTTTGCTTTAATTGCGTTATATATTTGATTTGGTTTTTAGTAAGCATTCGTGAAAAGTTGTAATTTTACCAATTGAAATTGTTATGTCCTTGAGAAATATTTTATCAAAATTAGTGTTTATTACTTTAATTTCAAGCATTTTTTTAGCTTGTTCGTTAACAAAGCGCGTACCTGCTGATGAACGACTGCTAACTGAAAATGAAATTTTAGTAAACAACAAAAAAGAAACTAGCGAAGCCATTGTTAAACAGCTTTACCAGCAGCCTAACAGCAACTTTCTTGGTTACCGCCTGCGTTTGCACATGTATAATATGGCAAAGGTAAACCCCGATTCTACCTATCAGGCGTGGTTAGACAAGCATAAAAACACCGAACGTTTTTTGGCGAAACTTTTATCTGCAAAGCAGGTAGATCGTTTGGGAACATCGTTTTTTGTTTCGGGAATGGGCAGAACACTTAAAGAATTGGGCGAAGCACCTGTTATTTATGATGGAGAAAGAACGCGAAAATCTGTTATTCGTTTAAAAAACCATTATTTTAACCAAGGATATTTTAATACTAAAATTTCGTACGAATTAGATAGTTTAAAAGATAAAAAAATCAGTGCACATTATACTATTAATACCGGAAAACCTTATGTTTATGACAGTATTGCAGTAATTGTAAAATCGCCCGAATTAGATTCTCTTTACAAAACCAACACGCGTGCAAGCGTTGTAAAAAAAGGCGAGCAATACAACGCTGCTAAATTAGACGAAGAACGCGAGCGTATTACAACTTTTTTTAGAAACAATGGCGCTTACGATTTTCAAAAAACCTACATTAATTACGAAGCTGATACTTTAAAGAACAACCACACAACGGATATTTATCTGAATATCGACAATAAAAACATTAAGCAAGGTGATACTTTGGTGACAGAACCTTTTAAGCTGTACAAAATCAGCAAAGTAAATCTTTACACAAGCAATACTTCGGCAGAATTTCAAACCATTACCGATTCTGTTCAATACAAAAAATTGAATATTTACAGTAAAGGTCCGTTAAGTTATAAGCCAAAAGTATTGAGAAATGCTGTTTTTATCGATGAAGATGGTTCTTTTTCAGACATACGTCGTTTAATTACATCGCGTTCTTTAAGCAACTTAAAGGTTTTTAATTATCCAACCATTGAATATGTTCCCGATACGCGAGACAGTCTGGGCAAATCGTTGATCGCAAATATTACGCTGAATCCTAAAAAGCGTATTACTTTTAATCCGTCGATCGATTTAAATCATTCCAACATTCAAGATTTTGGTATTCAGGGAAGTGTTGGCTTTGTATTTAGAAACATCTTTAAAGGAGCCGAAATTCTCGATGTAAGTTTTAGAGGTAACATTGGTTCATCAGCATCAAAATACCGTAGCGATCACAACACTTTTTTTGATATTTTAGAATATGGTGCCGATGTAAAACTAACCATTCCGCGCTTTTTGTTCTTTCCGAATATTATTGATAAGCTGGTAGATCGAACATCGTTTCCAAATACCACATTAAGCGTAGGTTTTTTCAACCAGCAAAATATTGGTTTAGATAAGCAGAATTTAACCGGAATTTATAATTACTCATGGTCATATAAAAGAAGAAACACTATTAGTTTCGATGTTTTTAACCTGCAGTTTGTCCGCAACATGAATCCGGGCAATTACTTTAAGGTATATCGATCTTCATATAATACGTTGAATGTAATTGCTGACAGAACAAATGTCAATCCAGATTATTTAGACGAAAATGGAAATCTTATTATTGAAAACGGCAGTACCGATGCCTTTATTCAGGATGTATTGAACGGAAATACAAACGCAAATGAGCAGGACACAAGATCTGTTTTAAGTATTGACGAAAGAAAAGACCGTTTAACGGAAAACAATCTAATCTTGGCAAGTAATGTAGTTTACACCTACTCTAACCGTTTTAACCTTAAAGATCAAGATTTCTTTACATTTAGAACCAAAGTAGAATCAGCAGGAAACATTTTAAATGCTATTGCAAAATCAAACAGCAAAACAAACACTAACGGCAAACATACCATTTTAGACGTAGCTTATTCGCAATATATTAAAGGCGAAGTAGATTTTATAAAGTATTTCGATTTAGGAAATAAGAATGTTTTGGCAGTACGTGCTTTTGGTGGAATTGCCATTCCGTACGGCAACAGTGACAACATTCCGTTTTCACGCAGTTATTTTGCCGGTGGATCTAACGATAACCGTGCATGGCAATCGTACCGTTTAGGACCTGGTCGCAGCGGCGGTGCATTAGATTTTAACGAAGCCAACATGAAACTGGCATTTAATGCCGAATATCGTTTTAACGTTTCGGGTCCTTGGAACATGGCACTTTTTGCCGATGCCGGAAATATCTGGAATGCTTTAGACAATATCACCGATGAAGAAATGACGTTTAACGGATTAAAATCTTTAAAAGACCTTGCGTTGGGAACAGGATTGGGAATTCGTTACGATTTCAGCTTTTTTGTAGTGCGTTTAGATTTAGGTTTTAAAACCTATAACCCCGCCAACGAAGCCAACCGCAAATGGTTTAAAGAATGGAATTTAAGTAAAACCGTTTTAAATGTCGGAATTAATTATCCGTTTTAATAAAATTATTACTTTTGTAAGCTAAACAAAGTTTAAAAATAAAACTCACAACCTAAATATGGCACATAACATTAAGCCTGGTGTTGCAACCGGCGATCAAGTTCAGGAAATATTTAATTACGCAAAAGAAAAAGGTTTTGCCTTACCGGCTGTAAACGTAACATCGTCTAGTACTATCAACGGTGTATTAGAAACAGCCGCAAAATTAAACGCACCGGTTATTATTCAGTTTTCTAACGGTGGTGGTTTGTTTATGGCAGGAAAAGGTTTAAGCAACGAAAACGAGCGTGCAGCTATTGCAGGATCTATTGCAGGTGCAAAACAAATTCACGAGTTGGCAGAACTATATGGCGCTACCGTAATTTTACATACAGACCATTGCGCAAAAAAATTATTACCTTGGATTGATGGTTTGTTAGATGCCAGCGAAAAATTCTATAAAGAAAACGGTAAGCCTTTGTTTTCATCGCACATGATTGATTTATCAGAGGAACCAATCGAAGAAAATATCGAAATTTCTAAAAAATACCTAGAGCGTATGAGCAAAATTGGTATGACTTTAGAAATTGAATTAGGAATTACAGGTGGTGAAGAAGACGGTGTTGATAATTCACACGTAGATTCATCAAAACTATACACACAGCCAGAAGAAGTGGCGTACGCTTACGAAGAATTAATGAAAGTATCGCCTCGTTTTACCATTGCAGCAGCTTTTGGTAACGTACACGGTGTTTACAAACCAGGAAACGTAAAATTAACTCCGAAAATTTTAGATAATTCTCAAAAGTACGTTCAAGATAAATTCATTACAAAAAACAATCCGGTAGATTTTGTTTTCCACGGTGGATCTGGATCAACTTTAGAAGAAATCCGCGAAGCAATATCTTACGGTGTAATTAAAATGAATATCGATACCGATTTACAGTTTGCTTTTACCGAAGGTGCTCGTGATTATATTCTTGCGAAGAAAGATTATTTAATGACACAGATTGGAAATCCTGAAGGAGACGATGTTCCTAACAAAAAATATTACGATCCGCGTAAATGGATGCGTGATGGAGAATTAACATTCAACAAACGTTTAGAGCAAGCTTTTGCCGATTTAAACAACGTTAACACATTATAAAAATTACGAATTACAATTAAATACACAATTCGTAATTTATAAATCATAATTTAAGACTATGGCTTGGTTTAAAAGAAAAGAAAAAGGAATTACAACCCCTACCGAAGATAAAAAAGATACGCCCAAAGGTTTATGGTACAAATCGCCAACGGGAAAAATTATAGAATCGGAAGAACTGGCTAAAAACTTATGGATTTCTCCGGAAGACGATTACCACGTAAGAATTGGAAGTAAAGAATATTTTGAAATTTTATTCGATGACAATAAGTTCAAAGAATTATTTGGTTCTATAACAGCGAAAGATCCTTTAAAATTTGTTGATACCAAAAAGTACAGCGACCGTTTAAAAGAAGCGAAAGACAAAACTAATTTAAAAGATGCAGTACGTGTTGCGGTAGGAAAATCTAAGGGAGCAGATTTAGTTGTTGCCTGTATGGATTTTGCTTTTATTGGCGGATCTATGGGTTCTGTAGTAGGTGAAAAAATTGCCCGCGGAATCGATTATTCTATCAAAAACAACATTCCGTTCATGATGATTTCAAAATCGGGCGGTGCACGTATGATGGAAGCAGCATATTCGTTAATGCAAATGGCAAAAACATCGGCAAAATTAGCGCAACTGGCAGATGCTAAAATTCCTTACATTTCATTATGTACCGATCCAACAACAGGTGGAACAACGGCATCGTACGCAATGTTGGGCGATATTAATATTGCAGAACCTGGTGCATTAATCGGCTTTGCAGGTCCGCGTATTGTAAAGGACACAACCGGTAAAGATTTACCTGAAGGGTTTCAAACATCGGAATTTTTGTTAGAACACGGCTTTTTAGACTTTGTAGTTCACAGAAAACAGTTAAAAAACAGAGTAAACTTATACATTGATTTGGTTTTAAACAGACCATTACGATAACAAAAAGCATTGCAATAGCAATGCTTTTTTGCTTATGAAACATTCTTCACAGGACAAATAGGCAATAGCATAATAAAAAAGCAAAAGCTAGTTTAAACATTATCAAAACTTTAAAAAATAATTACAAATTAGTTTTTTAAAACCCTTGTAAAATAAAATAATCGTTCTATATTTGCAGTCGCAATACAGACTTACCGTTTGTTTTGATTCGCTTGAGTGGTGGAATTGGTAGACACGCTGGACTTAAAATCCAGTGAGCAGTAATGTTCGTGCGGGTTCAAGTCCCGCCTTGAGTACAAAAATCCTGAATGTAAATTCAGGATTTTTTTTGTAAAGAATTATTTTATTATAATTTTTTTAGATTGCTCTGCATTGTTTGATTTCATTTTTAAAACATACATTCCGCTTTTTAAAAATGAAACTTTTAGCGGAGTGTTACTTTTATAATTTTTGATTGTATAAACTTTTCTGCCAACAGTATCAAAAATTGCAATTTCATTATTTGAAAATTCAACAGGAAATACAATAAACAACTCGTCTGTAACGGGATTTGGAAATACATTTATTGGAATGGTATCCGTTTCATTAGTTACTGATAAATAATTATCTAAATAGTTTAGCGCTGACATCATATCAGGTAAAGGACCTATATGTTGGGCTGTATTTCCACCTTGAGCAATTCCAGTAGCAATTAATATGTTACGAATTTGCGTTGGAGATAGAATACGATTCATTGCTTTTGCGCGACAAAGCAAAGCAATAACGCAACTTGCTACTACAGGGGTTGCGGCACTTGTACCACCAAATAAATAGTATGACTGATTTGGATCATTTCCTATCTTTGCAAAAGTACCATAACCGGTTGTTAACACATTAGTTCCCCAGCCTTGTACATTAACTCTTTTTCCATAATTACTAAAAGATAATTTACTATGATTTAAATCGTCAGATCCAGCCCCAACCATTAAAGCGCCAGAATCACCCCGATTTCTATAAGAAAGAAAAGCCTGACTATCCAAGTTATTATTACCGTTTCCTGCTGCTGCAACAATGTGAATACCGGCAGAAGTAGCGGCTTTTGTAGCATCCCAAACACTTTGTACGTATTCTACAGGAGCATACTGAGGTTGTCCGGTTTGCATTTCATAGAGAATAACATCACCAGCAACTGATTGATTAATAGCAGAATTTATAGCAAATAATACATTAATCCCTGCTGTTGTATATAGAGAAAAAAATTTATACTCTGAAATACCATGTTGCATTCCCGTTATACCGTAGGTTCCGTCATGGGCAGCAACTACTCCTGCAGTAGCTGTTCCGTGATCAATATGCGCATACGGAACTGACGGGCTTATACCTAATTCATCTGTAAATTTAGGGTCAGTTAGCTCTTCATGTGTAAAAGCCATTCCGTATTCAATATTTCTTACACGAATACCTTGTCCGTAAACTCCTTGATCCCAAGCATATTGCATATTTACACCTGGATCTGCCTGAATATAGCCTTGATTTTGAAAATAATTAGGTGTTGTAGGAGGAATATCAATAAAAGGAGATTCCACTAGGGTTAAGGAGTTTAATTCCGCATATCTAATAAAAGAAAATTTTTCAAATTGTTCAGCTAAATTAAGTAATTGCGTATTAGTTAAGTTATTCTTTATTACATAAAACCCTTTTAAAACCAGCACATCTTTATCAGATCCTGAATATTTAATAGCATCTTGTCTTAACGCATTAAAATGATCCTCATCCCATTTAAAAGCTGCAACAATTTCTAAATTATTGATTTCTACAAAAGCTTTAAAATCGTGATTTAAATTGTAGTAATAATTATAAACATCTTCAGTTTGATCCGGTATCTCAAAAGAGATTAGTAAATGATGTATATTTTCATCTAACAGCCTAAACTGCCCCTTCCTATTTTGCGAATATCCATTTAAATAAATTGCGAAAATAAAAACATAACATAATAATTTAACCATAGTATTTAATTTAAGATATAAATTTAACTAAAAATTATTATTATTTCACTTTTTAAGATAATAAATAATCGTTTTAATTTCTTTCTCTGTTAATTTAAAATTATGGATGTAGTTAGTAGAAGTATTCCATTCTTCTTTATTTTTGATAGCCAATTCGTTTTTATGTTGATGTAAGCTGTCTTGATGATTGGTATAATCCCTTAAAAAGATAATTCATATCTAACGTTTTTAATACTACTGACCAAAAAACCATCAGTTGTTTCTTTAGAACCGTGACACGCTACACAAAACTTATAATACAATATTTTACCTGACTTTTCAAGCTTTTGCGAGTTGTCTACCAATACAAAATCGCTAGCAACATTCTTTTCAGAACGATTACAACTGATATTTATCAAAAAGATTATTATAACTATGATTTTTTTACACATAAGAAATTACTCTTAGTAGGGAATAACTGTTTTTATTTCTTTGAAATTTCCTTTTTCAAAAACAAACAAGGCTACATAACTTCCTGCTCCGTCAGAGTTTAATGAGCTTATATATAAAATATCATTACTTTTATCATAATTAATCTCGATACATTTAAAATCATTTGCTTTTTCTATAATAGTTGGCTGAAACAAATTATCTAATGATTCTTGTGGAACTTCCGTTTCTTTACCTTTTACTTTTAACTTGACAAATTTGTAAGAACTATTTGGCAAACCACCATCGGTTCCCCAAATAGGTTTATTTTTATAGGCGAAATAAAACCCATCTTTTTTATTAAACTTACTAATATTTTTAGTGGAATTGAATGATTGAATGGCAATTTCTACTTCAATTTTTTCTTTATCATTTTTAAAAAAAGCTGTATTATTTTCTGTCTTTACAAAATCAATCTCACTAAAATCTGAAAGCATTTTTAATCTTGAAGAATGAATATATCCTGAAACCTCTTTTATTGACTTGCTTTCATAAAATGCATATTTCCAATTAGCATCTCGCTCATTTTCATCTGCTAAATAAACGATTTCATTAGTCAATATTTTACCTATAATTTCACTTTTTAAATTAGATTCTTTTCGCACATTAACAAATCCATCTGCATCATCAACTCTTGCAAATTGTGCATAGTTTGATTGTGTGACTAAAAAAATTATTACGATATAAATATTTCTCATAGTGTTCTATTTTATATCTAAATTACTCTTTTAAACAAAAAAACCATCTTTAAAAGATGGTTTCATATAATTTATTTCTTCTTTGCTCTGCGTTCTCTAGCAATCAGCGTGTTTTTCATTAGCATGGCTATGGTCATTGGACCAACACCACCTGGAACCGGTGTAATCCACGAAGCTTTTTCGGCAACTTCATCAAAAGCAACATCTCCTTTAATAACGTAACCTTTTGCATTGGTTTCATCGGTTACACGCGTAATTCCAACATCAACAATCACGGCACCTTCTTTAATCATTTCTGCTTTTAAAAATTCAGGAACACCCAATGCGGTAATCACGATATCGGCTTCACGAGTAAATTCTTGAATGTTTTGCGTTGCAGAATGCGTTAAAGTAACGGTTGCATTTCCCGGATACGCTTTACGGCTCATTAACAAACTCATTGGTTTACCAACAATATTAGATCGACCAATAACAACCACATTTTTACCTTTTGTTTCGATTTTATTACGCTCTAACAACTGCAAAATTCCGAAAGGAGTTGCAGGAATAAACGATTCTAATTCCAATGCCATACGACCAAAATTTTCAGGGTGAAAACCATCAACATCTTTATCAGGATCAACAGCGTTTAACACCTTTTGTTCATCGATATGCTTTGGTAATGGCAGTTGAACGATAAATCCATCTATATCATCATTATTATTCAGTTCATAGATTTTAGCCAAAAGTTCTTCTTCTGTAATTTCTTCGGGCAACGAAACCAAAGTAGAATCAAAACCAATTTTTTCGCAGGTTTTTACTTTACTACCTACATAAGTTAAACTTGCACCGTTGCTACCAACCAAAACAGCAGCCAAATGCGGCACTTTTTCTCCGCGTTCTTTAATTTTAGTTACTTCGGCAGCAATTTCGTTTTTAATTTCTTCCGATACTTTTTTACCGTCTAATAATTGCATTGTTGTGTTGTTTAGGAATTTAAAAACCTACAAGATTTTAAAACCTTGCAGGTCTGTTTTAATAGGATTTATTTTTTTGACTTCTCGATTTCAGCCTGTCTTGAGCTTGCCGAAAGGCTCGAAGTAACATTTTTTATTTTGATTTTCGATTGGAAATTTATTGCATTCCCATGCCTTTCATCTGCCCCATCATGCGCATCAGGTTTTTACCTTGTGCACCCTGCATCATCTTCATCATTTTACTCATTTGGTCGAACTGTTTCAACAATTGGTTTACCTGCTGAATATCGGTTCCCGAACCTTTTGCGATACGCAATTTACGTTTTGCATCTAACAAAGTAGGTTTTTTACGTTCAACCGGCGTCATTGAATGGATAATTGCTTCGATATGTTTAAAGGCATCGTCTTCAATTTCGATATCCTTCATTGCTTTACCAACACCAGGAATCATACCTACAAGATCTTTCATAGATCCCATTTTCTTCACCTGTTGAATCTGACTTAAGAAATCATCGAAACCAAATTCGTTTTTAGCAATTTTCTTTTGAAGTTTTCTTGCTTCTTCTTCATCATACTGCTCCTGTGCGCGCTCTACTAACGAAATAACGTCACCCATTCCCAAAATACGATCTGCCATACGATCTGGATAGAACACATCAATTGCATCCATTTTTTCACCAGTACCAATAAATTTGATAGGTTTGTTTACGATCGATTTAATAGAAATAGCAGCTCCACCACGCGTATCACCATCTAATTTTGTTAAGATCACCCCATCAAAATTCAAACGATCATTGAACGCTTTTGCCGTATTTACAGCATCTTGACCTGTCATAGAATCTACAACAAACAAAGTTTCCTGTGGTTTAATGGCAGCGTGAACGTTTGCTATTTCGTTCATCATTTCCTCATCAATCGCCAAACGACCCGCAGTATCGACAATTACAACGTTGAATCCGTTTTTCTTGGCATAATCAATCGCATTTGTTGCAATAGAAACTGCATTTTTATTTTCTGGTTCAGAATAAACCTCAACGCCAATCTGATCTCCCACAACATGCAGCTGATTAATTGCCGCCGG
>JAVXSC010000047.1:0-4463 GCA_036643355.1 Myroides sp. | reverse complement strand
TAAAAAGTTTGCCAGTTTTCCGGAAAACGTTGTTTTACCAGAACCTTGTAAACCCGACATTAAAATTACCGTTGGATTTCCCGAAAGATTTACACCAACAGCATCGCCACCCATTAATTCGATTAATTCGTCTTTAACGATTTTAACCATTAACTGTCCGGGTTGTAACGTTGTTAAAACGTCTTGACCAATTGCTTTTTCTTTTACTTTAGTGGTAAAATCTTTGGCAATTTTAAAGTTAACATCGGCATCTAACAACGCGCGACGCACTTCTTTTAAAGTCTCGGCAACATTAACTTCTGTAATTTTTCCGTGACCTTTTAGTATATGAAAGGCTTTGTCTAGTTTATCGCTTAAATTATCGAACATACTTTTTCTTATTGAAACTAAAGGGCAAATATACAATAAAGTAAAAGATGTGTCAAGATTTTGTTTTTGGTTTATTGACAGATCTTAATATAGAGTGTTGAACAAATTCATATCAACAAAAAATGCCGCTCTTACGAACGGCATTTTATATTTTACATTCTGTTTGGAACATCAATTCCCAATAGAGAAAAGGCATTTTTAATAGTTTGCCCTACTTTGTCTGATAGTTGTACACGGAATACTTTTTTATCCTGATTTTCTTCTCCTAAAATAGAAACCGACTGATAAAACGAGTTGTATTCTTTAACCAAATCGTATGTATAGTTGGCAATTAATGCCGGACTATATGTTTTTGCAGCCTGCTGAATTACTTCTGGAAACTGCGCTAAATTCTTAATTAGTTCTTTTTCTTTTTCGTGAAGAGATTTCTCGACTCCGCTTGAAATGACAGTAGAATAATCAAAATCGGCTTTACGCAAAATAGATTGGATACGTGCATGACACATTTGAATAAATGGTCCTGAATTTCCATTAAAATCTACCGATTCTTTAGGATCAAACAAAATACGTTTTTTAGGATCAACCTTTAAAATATAATATTTCAAAGCGCCTAAACCAATCATTTTATGCAAACTGTCTTTTTCTTCGTTCGATAAACCTTCTAACTTCCCTAATTCTTCTGAAATTTCTTTGGCAGTAACGGTCATATCGCTCATTAAATCATCGGCATCAACAACGGTTCCTTCACGCGATTTCATTTTTCCCGAAGGTAAATCAACCATTCCGTACGATAAATGATACAAATGCTCTGCCCAATCGTAACCCAGTTTTTTAAGAATCAGAAACAAAACTTTAAAGTGATAATCCTGTTCGTTACCAACGGTGTAAACCATTCCGCCAACATCTGGAAAATCTTTAACACGCTGAATTGCCGTTCCGATATCCTGTGTCATGTAAACCGAAGTTCCGTCTGAACGCAACACTAATTTTTCGTCTAAACCATCTGGAGTTAAATCAATCCAAACCGAATTATCTTCTTTTTTATAGAAAATTCCTTTTGCCAAACCTTCTTCAACCACATCTTTCCCCAACAAATAGGTATTGCTTTCGTAATAATTACAATCGAAATCTACACCGATGTTTTTATAAGTTGCCTCGAAACCTGCATAAACCCAACTGTTCATTTTTTCCCAAAGCGCAACAACCTGCTCATCGCCTGCTTCCCATTTACGAAGCATTTCTTGAGCCTCTAAAATTAACGGTGCTTGCTTTTTAGCTTCCTCTTCGGTTAATCCTTTTTCTATTAATTGACTTATTTCTGCTTTATAAGCTTTATCAAATTCTACATAATAATTACCAACCAACTTATCGCCTTTTAATCCGGTAGATTCTGGTGTTTCGTTGTTTCCGAATTTTTCCCAAGCCAGCATTGACTTACAGATATGAATTCCACGATCGTTAATAACCTGTGTTTTATATACTTTTTTGCCCGAAGCTTTTAAAATTTCGGCTACAGAATAACCTAAAAGCACATTACGAACATGCCCTAAATGCAAAGGTTTGTTGGTATTTGGCGACGCATATTCTACCATTACCGCTTTTGTATCGGTGTTGGTTGATTGGTATCCAAATGATTTATTATCTAAAATAGAATTAAAAAACTGGCTGTAATAACTATCGCTAATGACAATATTTAAAAAGCCTTGAACTACGTTGAATTTTGTAACCAAATCAACATTTTTTACAAGGTACTCGCCTATTTTGTTTCCTATTATGGCAGGATTTCCTTTCAATTGTTTTACCAGCGGAAAAACAACCATTGTAACGTCTCCTTCAAAATCCCTGCGCGTAGCCTGAAATTCCACTCGGTCGATTGTTAAATCGAACAATTGTTGAACTGCTTGCTTAATGTACGGCGTTAAAATTTCTTGTAAAGACATTGTTTTAAATTTTTTAATTAAGGTGCAAAGATAAAACTTTTCGGCGGCTTTTAATTTACTAAAACACGGTGCAGAATTTTTTTTTATTTCGGTGTAACATTTTAAACCAAATGCACACTAATACATCAAACAATAAATTCAAGCAGCAACCTATTTTGGTTTCGCTTAAAAATCATACAAAATAAAAATGAAAAAGAAGTACTTAACCCTGGCGTTACTTTTGACTGTATCTGTTAGTTCATGGGCACAGCAACCTGCAACTGGCAACGGAGCTGTGAAAGGAAAAGTCTCCGAAAAATCGACCAAAAACGCAGTTGGTTTTGCATCGGTAGCTATTTCTGCAAACGGACAAATTATCTCGGGCGATTTAACTGATGAAGATGGATCGTTCACGATTAGTAATCTTCCAAATACACAGATTGAAGTTTCGGTAGAATATATCGGCTTTAAAACTTACAAGAATACGATTGATTTATCTAAAGAAAAAACAATTGATCTTGGAATAATTTCTTTAGAAGTTGACGAGGAAGTTTTAGATGCTGTTGTGATTAATGCAGAACGCAGCACCATGGAACAATTGGTTGACAGAAAAGTGATTCGTGTGGGGAAAGATTTATCTACTGCAGGGGCATCGGCTGCTGATATCATGAACAATATTCCTTCGATAAACGTGGATCAAGATGGAAACATTTCTATGCGAGGTAACCAAAACGTTCGTGTTTTGATTGATGGAAAACCTACCCATTTAGATCCAAAAACGTTGTTAAAGCAGATTCCTTCTAATTCGATCGATAAAATTGAGTTGATTACCAATCCTTCGGCAAAATACAATCCGGAAGGAATGTCGGGGATGATCAATTTTGTTTTGAAGAAAAACATGCAGGATGGTTTTAACGGAAGTTACAACGGAAATGTTACGTTTGCAAAGGTTCCTAAATTCAACCAAGGTGTAGATTTAAACTATCGTAAAGGAAAAGTCAACTTTTTTGGAAACTACAATTATTCTGATCAAAAAACGCTGAACGGCGGTGTAATGACACAGTTAGACGATAACAGCCAGCAAATTTTCGATATTGTAAACGATAATAAAGTACACACGTTTAAAGTTGGTTTTGATATTTATGCGAACGATAAAAACACGTTTTCGCTTTATACCAACCAAACCTATGCTGATGGAATTGGCACGGTTGACAACACCATTTCGTACCCAAGCAATCCGCTGTTATTACAAACCGATCAATACGAAGGCGCAAATAAATCGCAAATTTACAATGCTGCCTATAAAAAATTATTTGCAAAAGCAGGTCAAACCTTAGATTTTGAAGTGAATTACAGCAAAACCAACGACGACCAAAACGGAAACTTCGGTATTGCAGGAAATTCACCAACAAATTACAACGATAACAGCAACAATACGGTTGATGCGGTACAGGCAAATTTAGATTACGTGCATCCGTTCAACGAAAAAACCAAGTTAGAAGTTGGTGCAGAATATCGTACCACAACTATTGATAATACCTACAGAACAACCAACATTATTGGCAACCAAACCGATTTTGAATACAAAATGGATATTGCATCGGCTTACGCCACTTTTGGTTCGAAGTTCGATAAATGGGGCTATCAAATCGGTGCTCGATTGGAAAAATATAATGTAGAAGCCGATTATCTTATTGCTTCTGAAGCGGCGAATTTTAAAGATGATTATTTAACGGTGTATCCGTCGGCATTTTTAAGCTATACTCCTACTCAAACCGATTTTTTCCAAATTAGTGCAAGCCGCCGTGTAGATCGTCCGAATGTTTGGCAAACAAGACCAATTCGCGATTACAGTACGCCGCGTGTAGTACAGATTGGTAACCCGGAATTAAAACCGCAGTTTACAAATTCGGTTGAATTTAACTATACAAAAGTATTGGGTGTGAAAGGAAGTGCTACTTTAGGAGCATACTACCGAATGATTGATGACCCAATTGAACGTACTTTTTATTTAGATACAAGTTCGCCTGAAGCTATTGCAGAAAAGAAAATGATTATGAGCTACGGTAACTTTGATGAAGCTACTGCTTATGGTGCTGAACTTTCTGCAAACTACAAACTTACCAAATGGTGGGATGTACAGCCTAGTGTGGAATATTATTACAGAAACCAGCG
>JAVXSC010000046.1:0-15031 GCA_036643355.1 Myroides sp. | reverse complement strand
ACCGAAGTGAAGAATTATTATAGAATGATTGATCCGCAGGGCGATTTAATCAAAGAACAGATTTTGGCAGAAGTAATTCACGAAGGAGAAATGCATCGGCAGGTTAAAAAGAAAATCTTACTGTACAAAGCTCGGCGCGATGTCATGTGCAATGCTTTAAAAAATACTTTCGGCGATTTAATTACTTTTAATAAACCCAATGGTGGTCTGGCTTTGTTTATTGAATTTAACAAACATATCTCATTAGCAAAACTGTCAGATCAAATTTCAAAATACAATATTACGTTACCAAAATACCTGTTGTATCAAACCAAAAATATGTGCGGAATTCGGTTGGGATTTGGTCATTTAAATCTGGAAGAAATCAATCATACCATTCAAATGCTTAAAAAAGCTTATGATGATTTAACTGTAAAATAACTGAAGTTTTTATTATATTTATAAGTCAATCAAAATTAAAAAAACACTCATGAAACGTATATTAATACTGTTTTTTATCCTAATAAATTTAAAAGCCGTTGCGCAGGATATCGCTATTTATGATCCTTCAAAAGATACCGTTCGTATTTTTACGGAAATTGCCATGGATGTTTTTAAAACCAATAAGTATCTTGATTTTAAAGGATACGATTCGCTTAAACTTTACAAAGACGAAATTCTTTTTAAAGCAATTAATCTGAACACGTATTTTGATCGCCCTAAAAATTGGACAAAAATAGAAAGTGAGTCAATTAAAGACTATTACAGGAAGAAAGACGGGTTTTATGAAAGAAATTATAGCTACACCGAAACAGACAGTACACTTACCGAAACCTACGATTATTATGGTGTAATGGAACGTTTAATAAAAAGGAAAACGGTTTACAACAATGCCCTTTTTGTAATTTATGAAGAAAGTCAGTGGTTTGATAAAAATTTAAATCTGATTAAAACCGACAAAACATACAACTACTTTTTAAGTAACAATCAATTATACAAAATTGCCAAATACAGTGAATTACCTGTAGAAGAAGAAGGTAAATTTCCTCCCCAAGATAATGATCTGTATCTAATGCACAACAAAAACACAGTTCATATTCAAGGGAATTTTGGCAGGATTCGAGCCGAATTTCTTCCTGCAAAAAAATCCGTCAAATAAAAAATCAAGGTAAAATACATCGATAAAAAATTAGTATCTTTAAAATAACTAATTAAAATTGATATGGGTTTATATGAACAAATTGCAGAAGAAGGACTGCGTTTAGCGTCAGAAATGGGCATTTTCGGGCGAAACAATTCAACAAATTTTACCTTCGATCATTTTCAGAACCAGCTAAAACAAGTGAAAGACTTTGAAGTTGTGAGTTTTGAAGAAGTTAGTGTCGATACGGAAAATCCTTCCTTAAAAAAACAATTCCTTTTAAACATTATCTACAAACAGCTGCCGTACGACATTAATTTGTTTGTGGTTGAAAGCAATGTTTTAGATTTGGATAATTACGCCCGCATAAACTATATCGATGAAAACGATGTGCAGCTGGCAAAATCCGAATCGTTTTATTTGGAATCGTCTATGTATTTTTCCACAAATATTTTAGAAAGTTTTCATTTACAGTTAAAAGTGCTAACCGCATTAATTCCTAACCCAACCGTTCTGGTCGATTTTATGCCGGCGCGTTTACTTTCGGGTCAGTGGGCTGTGTTTTCGTCAAAATTAATCACACCGCCTTCGCCACACTATATCTATACAATTCACGGAGTTTTCGATGAAGTTGATGGCGAAAAAGTGTACTGGTTGCACACGCATGGTCTGCATCGTTGCGGATCGGTAGAATTGGAAATGATCGATATTAAAAACGGCGTAAACGAACTAAACGGACTTTTAGATGCCATGGTTTCTAAATTTATTTATGAACCGGCTAACGAAAACGAGCCTTTTAACATTGGATACATTGGTTACGATTTAAATTTCTCTTGGGTTCGCTGGGAAGAAATGGTTGGGCAATATCCTGCCGAAATCCCAGGTGGTTTACAGGAACGATCTCCGGAAGAAGAAAATTATGGTCCGTCGGGAATCGTGTTTTTAATGGAAAATGACGAACTTTACCCACCCGATGTGTTGGCAGAAGATTTAAAGGAAAATCCGGTATATTTTATTAAGAACGAAGAAACCGAACGTATGTCTGCATTGGCTTATGAACAATATCATTATTACAAAAAAGTTTTTAAGCAATACAACGGCGAGGAAAACTGGCGTTTTCTTGTAAAATTGGGATTACCAATTGATGAAGGCGAAGGAAATGAACATTTATGGTTTGATGTGACCGATATTAATGACGATGATACAATGAATGTAATTTTACTGAATCAGCCGTATCAAATAGAAAAATACAACCAGAACGATGCACTGGTTTTACCGATTGAACATCTTACAGACTGGCTGATTTACGGACCTGAAAAGAATTATACACCCGACAGTATTTACGAATTATTCACTTAATACTTTCAAAACAATAAAAAAATGGAACTTACAGTAATTAAACAAGGCGACTTTAAAGTAGATAAACGTAAAAATTTTGAATATTTAAAGCCGAATGACGAAAGCACAAGCATTAAACTTGCCATTCAGCCTTTTTTAATTACTCTTGGTTCCGACACCATTCTGCTTGATCTTGGTTTAGGATTTTTAGAAGATAACCAACCTGTTATTTTAAAACGATTGAAAGATTTTAAGATAAATTCGAACGACATTACAAAAATTCTGCTTTCACATTTGCATAAAGACCATGCCGATGGTTTGGGATATTTTAATGACAATGAATTTGTTCAGAATTTTCCCAATACAGCAATTTACATTCAAAAACGTGAATATGATTTTGCTTTGCAACAAACCGAAAATCCTTCGTACAATATTCCGCTGTTAAATGAACTTCAAAATCTATCAAACATTGTTTGGTTGCATGATGATGAAGGAGAAATAACTCCCGAAATTGCTTTTAAGATAACGGCTGGGCATTCTAAATTTCATCAGGTTTTCTGGATTCAAGAAAATGATTCCACGATTTTTTACGGAGCAGATGATTTACCTACAACCGGTTATTTAAAAAGATCTATTGCTTACAAAACAGATTACGACGGGCACAAAGCCATGGAATTTCGTAAAATTTGGAAAGAACAGGCCGAATCAGAAAATTGGCAGGTTTTATTTTATCATGATTTAAAAAATCCGGTAATACAGTTTTAATTCGCAAGTACCCTTTGTGCCTGAATCACATGTCTTTTGTTATGATAAATTAAAAATCGGAACGTATCGCCCAACTTCAATTTTATAAGTGTAGTTATGCTGATGCTTGTTTTAACTTTATTCAAATTCACGTTTCTACTTGCGTTTAACAAATCTAACAACTGTTTTTGCTGATCTATAAAAATCGTAACCGTATTTTTAGACAAACTGCTGTGAATTGGATTCATAGATTTAAACGCCTTCATTTTATTCAGTTTTTCTTTTGGCAACATACTTTGCGCAAAATAATTCCCCAACCAACCGCTTTTAAATTCTGTTGTAGCTTTGGTAGTTGATGTTTCAATTCGATTTTTAATTTCGGGCAGATAAAAATTTCCGTACAAATTCAAATGTTTCAAACACTCTAAAACACTCCAGCTTTCGTTGGTCAATCTTTTGTTTAATTCTGTATCGGTTTTTAAAAGCAAACTTTCTGCAAACGCTAAATGTTCGTTCGTAAGTTCAATTAATTCATTTATTAGGTTTTCGGTAGAAGTTGTCATTGTTCAAATTTTAAGCAAATATCAAACTTTGTAAATCATTAAAAATTGATCGAAATCAAGATTTTTTCAAACGTGACAATGTTTCAGGCTTCATTCGTAAATAATTTGCAATGTGTTTGTTGGGAATTTCTTGAAAAAGTTGTGGACTTCTTTTTAACACCCGTTCGTATCGTTCTTTTGGCGACGTGATCAACAAATCTTTTTCGCGTTCCATTTGTTGTAAAACCATGTCTTCCAAAATAGTAATCCATAACTTTAAATAACCAGGATCTGAATTTAAAAACGAAATAAAACCTGCTTTTGAAATCACTTTTACAGTACACTTTTTAATTGCCTGAATATAAAAATCAGAAGGTTTTTCAGACAAAAAAGAATCTAACGAAGCGATGATGTTATTCTGGTATCCAAACCGTATAATCTGCTCTTCTTCATCGTTAATCACATAAATTTTCAGACTTCCTTCCTTAATAAAATAAATATCGGTATCAATTGCTCCACTTGTCGATAAATATTCGTTTCGATCTAAATGCAGCTCTTTAGTAAACAAATTATTTGCTTCTAATAAACTATAAAGGTCGGTAACTTTCATGCGTTAATTTTGAGAATTAAAAATACTTAAAACCAATCGATTATAAAAATTATTAAATTTATAGATACTTTTAAATGAATTGGCTATGGAAACGAACACATTTATTGTTAACGAAGAAAATTTGTCTGTTACAATAAACAGGACATTTAAAGCTCCGCTTGAAAAAGTTTGGGATGCTTTTACAAATCACGAAACTTTAGACAAATGGTGGGCGCCAAAACCTTGGAAATGCAGAACCAAACGTCAAAATTTTACCAATGGTGGCGAATGGCTGTATGCAATGGTTGGTCCTGAAAACGAAGAACATTGGGCAATAACTACGTATAAAAACATTTCAGAGAACAATAGTTTCGGGCTTAAAG
Organism: Myroides sp.; assembly: GCA_036643355.1. GTDB lineage: Bacteria > Bacteroidota > Bacteroidia > Flavobacteriales > Flavobacteriaceae > Flavobacterium. The sequence continues at coordinate 10,315 of JAVXSC010000046.1, read as the reverse complement.
ATGCTTTTTGTGATGAAAACGGTGTGATTAATTCTGATTTACCAACATCGGAATGGAAGCTGGATTTTACTGAACACGACAACTCAACCCAGCTTAAAATTGTAGTGAAGCAGATATCGTTAGAAGATTTACAAACATTGATTAAAATGGGCTTTAAAGAAGGTTTTGAAGCGACTTTAGAAAGTTTAAGGGTTTTGTTGGAAGAAAAATAAATCAGGAAATTATTCTGAAAAATTTCTCTTTTCCGCTATCGGTTAAATAAGGAAACCACATTTTTATAAACAAATCGGCATACAGGTCAACAATTTCTTTTTTGGTAAGATCTGTATGATAGATTTGTGATGAAACAATCCACGAATCGCTGAAAATATTTATTTGATCGATAAAAAAATCATATTCGTTCGGATATAATTCGTTACGTACATCTTTATTTTCTACAGCACTTGTAATTACATCATGATACATTTTTGCTCGAACTTTCTCAACCTGTAAAAATGCAGTTTTCAATGCTTCATTTTCTTTTAAAATAAAATTTAAATCGATTATTAAAAACCTATAATCGTACAGAATTTCAAATCCTTGCTTTGTACTTTCAAACAAGCCTTCAACAAAATCAGAATAAGTAACAGCCTGTGTATTTAGTGCAATTGCCTTTTCCAACAGCTCGTTATGTAAAGCAGTGGCAATATCGTTTTTTGTTTTGTAATGATAGATTAAATTACTGTGACTTATGTTTAATTCCGAAGCAATTAAACGGATGGAAACATTCGCAAAACCTTTATCGTTAAAAAGTTCTAAAGCCTTTTGTAAAATTTTTTCTTTACTATTTTTATTTTTTAGCACAACTGGTCTAATTTTTTAGTACATTTGGTCTAAAGTTAAAAATTAATCCGTTTTAAAAAAAATAATCATGAAAAGAATACATCTTTTTGAGTTTGAAGATCAAACATGGTTTCCATCTTTTTTAAGAAATTACGTAACCGATTTTCTTCAGTTTTTATCGAACAAAGCCAAAGTATATGAGTCGGTTGTTCCGGAAATAAATCAGGCTTTAAAACAAACCAATTCTACAAAAATTATTGATTTAGGTTCGGGTAGCGGCGGCGGATTATTGTGGTTGGCAACAGAACTTAAAAAAGAAAACAGTGATTTACAAATAGTTTTAACCGATTTGTATCCTAACGAAACTGCTTTTAACAATGCGGCAAAATCGTTGCCTTATTTCACCTATCACAATCAACCGGTAAATGCAACAAACGTTCCCGAAACATTAAAAGGTTTCAGAACCATGTTTTTATCATTCCATCATTTTAAAACAGAACAAGGAGTAGAAATATTGCAAAATGCGGTAAACAGCAATCAGCCAATTGGTATTTTTGAAATTCAAGACAGATCCGTCCCAAGCATTATCGCAATGTTACTGTCGCCTATCAGTGTTTTGCTGACAACACCATTTATAAAACCGTTTAGTTTGCTCCGATTACTTTTTACGTACATCATTCCAATTATTCCGATCATTGTTTTATGGGACGGAGTAGTGTCAAGCCTTCGAACCTATTCTGTTGATGAAATGAAAGAACTAATAAAACAGGTTGAAAAGAATGAGAATTTCCATTGGCAGATCGAAAAAAAGAAAGCTAAAATGGGATTTGTAATTTACACTATTGGTATCCCTAAAAAATAAAAATTATTACTTTAAAAAATCCGTGATAATTTCTATACCCTGCCCTAAATGTTCAGGCGGAATACCATGTCCACCTGAATAATAAAACGTTTGCACGTTGTTATTTTTATTTTTTAATTCGGTTTCAAATTTATTAGCTTGAGAAATAGGCACCAATTCATCGCCAGTTCCATGTAAAAGCAAAAATTTAGTAGTTGCAGGTTTCACAAAATTGAAGGGCGATGCGTTAAAATAATTTTCTGCTTTTGTATCAGGAGTTCCACCTAAAAAGGTTTCAAGCACTGTTCGCGCTTCATCATTCCCATCTGTGTAAAGTGATTTTAACTCGTAAGCACCCGAAATTCCAATTATACCAATTAATCGTGAAGATGGATTTTTTACAGCGTATAATGCTGCCAAATGTGCTCCGGCACTTCCGCCTAAAATATAAGTAGTGTTTGCATTTACTTGATAGCTATTTGCACTACGAAAAATAAAATCCATTGCGCTTTTAATATCTTGTTCTGCAGCCGGATATTGATTAGTGTTTGCTGTTGCTAAACGATAATTAAGTGTAAATACTGCAATATCTGGAAATTGTTTTTTTAATTCTTCTATATTATTTCGATCTAAAATTGCATCAAAATCACTTTTATCACCGCCAATCCATCCGCCACCATGTATCATTACTAAAATTTTTGTTTTTGATGTGTTTCGATCTGCAGGTAGAAACACATCCATTTTATGTCTTTCATGCGATCCGTAGCTTACATTTTCTAGAATAACATCTTCGTTGACAGGATAAATAACTACATTTTCATCATCACCATTACAACTAAATAATAATATTGATAAAATAGAACACAGTAAAATTAAATGTATCTTTTTCATAACTAAAAGTTTTAAATGTTATCATTAAAATAATGGCAAGCACTTTAACTCCTCAACTTGAGATTTTCTTCTACAATCTTTTGTAAATATTACTTTTTTAACAAGCCTCGAAAACCTTGAGTCGCGTAATAAATACCTGCCCAATATATGATAAACAAAAATTGTTCCGTATCTAAAATCGCCAAACAAAGAGCTACTAAATCACTGATTTTGTTTGGAGTAACATAAAAAAGATCAAGATGTTTTAAACTCAAGTTTTAAAAGTAGGCTTATTGATTTAGGGAAACGAAAAAAAGAAAGCCAAAATGGGCTTTACAATTTATACTATTGGTATTCCTAAAAAACAAAACTCGCTATAAAAGCGAGTTTTATTTTTATAATTTATTTTGATCATCAATCAACTTGGCGTCACGAGTATTTTTCTGCACGGCAATTGCGCCATAAACCGCCAATATAAACGATACTCCGTAAAAACCTTTTTCACTTAATAGCAACTCTGCATTCCACAAACCGATAATCAACAAAGTGATTGATGCAATCGTTGCAAACCAAGCCAAACCGTAGTAAAGTTCAGTAACTTCCAACCCTTCGGCTTTGTCGCGCACCGTTTTTTGAACTGATATTACTGCGAACAAACCAAAAAGTAAAATGGTAAAGTAATAGCCCTTTTCATTTAATTGCATGGCGGCGTTCCATAAACCTACGCAATACGAAATTGTACCTATGAAGAGTACCATCCATGAAGCACCAATAAATGCAGGCGTTGGTTTTAAAGGATTTCTTGTCGATAATTGTTTTTTATTTTCCTCGCTGTTTGTTTTAACTGTTTCCATAATATTAATTTTTTAGTGATTTTGATACAGCAAATTTCTAATATAATAGTTGACATTAAAAATTGAGTTTTATAAAATACCGTCGATATAATATATTTTAATATCTTTATTTTTAAGATTAAAAAGAAACAATGGATACACTTTCAGAATTAATTTCGATATTAAATGATAATGAATCAAAAGATTTTAAGCTTTATTTAAAACAGAAGAACAAAAGAAATGACGTGAAGAATATCGAACTGTTTTCCATTTTAAAAACTGACGATATAAATAGATTAAAAAAATTGTATGGTTCAGATAAAAATAAAGATGCGTATCATTCTTTAAGAAAGCGTTTGTATGAAAGTTTGATTCTTTTTCTATCGAACAAAACTTTTGAGAAGAATAATTCCGAAGCACACGAAGCTTTGCGTTTATTGGTTGTAAGCAAATTTTTACTGGAAAACAATCTGTACAAACCCGCTTTTAAATGTTTGCAGAAAGCAGAAAAAATTTCAGAAAAATTGGAACAATACAGTTTATTGCATGAAATTTTACAAACCAAATTACAGTATGCTTTTTTGAACGATAAGGAAGATTTAGAAGAATTAACTGATAAAATCATTAAAAATCAAGAGTTTTTAAATAAAGAAACGCGGCTGAATATGGCTTATGCAGTTTTAAGACAAGCTTTTAAAAATACGCAGACTAACGGAGAAATAATAAATTTGACCGATTTAATCACAAAGATTGCTGAAACATATCACTTAAAAACAACTGATTTTTTCAATTACAAGTCAATCTATCAAATTTTGCATCTCGCAAATGAATATGCAAATATTCAGCAGAATTTCTCCTTAATTGAAACTTATGTAAACAAGGCAGCAACGATTATCAATCAACAATCGGCTGGTAACAACCAACTATATTATCACATTCACATATTGTATTACTTGGCAAATTTCTGTTTTAGAAACAAGCTTTTTATCGATTCTAATAATTACTTAAACCAAATGCACGAACAAATGCATCAACAGAACGGTTTGTATTTTAATTTGTTTTGGCATAAGTTCGTAATACTGCAAAGTTTAATACTGCATTTCACAGATAACACTCAAGAAGCACTTAAAAAAGTTACTACCGAATTGAACAACTTGCCTAAAAAAAATACTTCCGAAGATGTAATTGATTTGCAACTTTGTGAGGCATTTTATTTGACAAAACAAAATGACAGGTCGGCATTGAAAAGCTTTGCAAAACTTTTGCATACCGATATTTGGTACGAAAAGAAAATGGGCGTTGTGTGGACGATCCGTAAAAATTTGATCGAAGTTTTAATGCACGCCCAGTTTACTAATTTTGATTATGCTATTACGCGTTTACAGAGTTTTAAAAACAGATATAAAAAATATTTAACGCAGGTAAATGAACACCGAATTATTGATTTTGTTCAGCTTATTGAAAAATATTTATTGAATCCTGACATTATTCATAAACAATCTTTCAGAGATAAAATTATTTCCATGCAACAGCAAAAAGAAAATCAAGATGTTTTTAGTTTAAGCTTAATAAACTGGTTGATAGATTTGTGGAAACCAACAAAGTAGTTTTAATCAAATACAACCAATTCGTCATTAGGCAAATCGTATTCGTACAAAATCTTATTTTGAGCATCGTAATAAAGCCATTGCGCTTTGGTAATTCTGCCCTCGGTCACCGTTCCAATTCCTAAAACAGTGTATTCTTTACCATTTCGCTGTTGCTGTTCAACCGAATATTCCAATCTATATTTATTCGCAATGATATTTTTAAGCAGTTCGTTTTTAGAATTTGCAACATAATATTCCACTTTCAAATAAAGCTCCTCTAAATACTTTTGACTATAATTAAAATCACCGCTGTAATTGTAATAAATTTCTTTTCCGTAATTCTTTCGAAAGTCAGAAACCTCTTTGCTTACATCGGCAGAATCAGCAGCTGTTTTTTTATTTTTATGTGATATTGATGAACAACAGCTGGAAAGCAACACTAAAACAAAAAGAAAAATACTATTTTTCATACCATTAAATCTTTAGCAACCCTCGAAAACCGCGTGCTGCATAGTAAGACGATGACCCGTTATGATAAAAAAACACGGTATCGTATCTAAAATCGCCAAACAAAGCCCCATCTAAATCGCGAATCTTCTTTGGAGTTTCAATCCAGCTCGATGTTTTCTTATCAAAAGCTTCTAAAGCTTGTAAAGCGCGATACTCTTCTTCGTTCAATAATTTAATTCCAATTTCATTCGCCGCATCAATGGCACTATTTGCCGGCTTGTGCTCTTTTCGGGCATCTAACGCAGGTCGATCATAACAAAAACTACGACGACCTTTCGGACTTTCTATAGCGCAATCGCAAAAAACAATTTCGTTCGATTTTTCATCAAAAACAACAACGTCCGGTTCGCCTCCTGTTTCTTCCATCCTAAATAACACATCCATTTTCGAAGGATTTTCTTCTAATTTCGACTGAACATCTTTCCAATCGATATTTTTATGACGGTGCATATTCTTTGCAAAACGCTTTTTTAATGTATCTAATAAACTTGACTGTTCTTCTGGTGATAATTTAATTTTCATGGTTTTATTTTTGCCGATTGTATGAAATCCTTTTTATTTTGATAACGAATTAAAAAAATAAACCTAAAGATAAATTTATATTTTTACATTTGAAAAATTTTAAATAGATATGGCATCAGGTTTTTTTGCAATTTTAGACGACATCGCAGCTTTAATGGACGATGTAGCAGTTACAAGTAAAATTGCGACGCAAAAAACAGCTGGAATTTTAGGTGACGACCTTGCTGTGAATGCTGAAAAAGCAACAGGTTTTCTTTCATCGAGAGAAATTCCCGTATTAATGAAAATCATGAAGGGATCGTTCATCAACAAACTGATTATTGTTCCTTTCGTTTTCTTGTTGGAATGGCTGTATTCGCCGGCAATTACCATTATTTTAATTATCGGTGGATTTTATCTGGCTTATGAAGGTGTAGAAAAGATTGTGGAATTTTTATTTCACAGAGAAAAAAAGGGAGTTGAAGTTATTGAGGAAGCTACTGAAGTGAACGAAGACGGCGAGGCTGTAGAAAAAGCCAAGATTAAATCGGCTGTTACAACCGACTTTATTCTATCGTTAGAAATTGTAATTATTGCGCTTGCTGCTGCAAAAACAAGTTACGAAGCGTTAAAATCGCAGTTTAACCCTCTTCTGGTTGAAATTGTTACGGTTTCTATAGTAGCAATTATTGCAACGGTTGGTGTTTACGGAATTGTAGCGTTAATTGTTCGTATGGACGATGCGGGTTACAAACTGATAAAAAAATCGAAAAATGAAAAGGGAATTTTAGCTACGATTGGAAACTTACTAATTAAAGCACTTCCGTTGGTAATTAAAGCTTTGGCGGTTATTGGAACGTTGGCTTTACTATTGGTTTCGGGTGGTATTTTTGATCATAACATCGCGTATCTGCATCATTTGTTACCAAATGTACCAGAAATGCCAAAGCAATTTCTATACGGTATAGTTGCCGGCTTAATTGTAGTTTTACTGGTTACAGCTTATAAAAAGATATTTACTAAAAAAGTAAGTCATTAAAAATATAAGAGGATCAAAATGATCCTCTTTTTATTTGGTCGCCGTTAAAGAATAAACCATGGGAATATTGCTTCCCAAATGCTCAATCCTAAACTTATTTGGTTCAAACTCTATTGTTTTTTCAAAGCAGTTGTAAGGCGAATAATCGTATTCATTAAACGAATTTATCTTTAATCCTTGTTTTAACAAACTACTTAAAACTTCGCTTAAACTGTGATTCCACGTAATAAATTGCTGTTTTGCATCGGTTGTTGATTCGGTGTAAGATCCTTCCAACGTTTCAATTGCCTCACTTTTAAAATAATTGTATTCGATCTTTTCAAAAGCATCATCGAACATCCAAACCACCGGATGAAATTCTGCAAACACAAACTTTCCTTCAGGTTTCAAAAATTTCGAAACCACAGCTGCCCATTTGTCTAAATCGGGCAACCAACCAATGGTTCCGTAACTTGTAAAAACAATGTCGAACGTTTTGTTTAAATGATTGGGTAAATCGTATAAATCGCAGCAAATAAATTTGGCATCGGCGTTCAACTTTTCCGCTAATTCTTTCGCAATTTTTATGGCTTTGTCAGATAAATCAATCCCTGTAACTTTTGCTCCCATTCTGCTTAACGACAAAGTATCCTGACCAAAATGGCATTGCAAATGTAAGATCGATTTTCCGCTAACATCACCCAATAATTCTAATTCAATTGAATTTAATGATGATTTTCCATCTATAAATCCATCTAAATCATAGAAATCAGATTTTATGTGAACATCGGTTCTATTGTTCCATGATTCCTTGTTTATCTCTATATAATTTTCTTCTTTCTTCATGTTTAATAATATTCGTAATATCTAAACACAACCGATTTTGGAAACCGACTGTGTTCTTTTTCATAAAAATAAATAACGGTGGCGTTGTTAAAAACATCAACCGATTTAATTACACGCACATCGTCTTTAACTGTTGTAACATCGTTTTCTGTTGAAGTGACTTTGTACACGATCTTTTCCAACTGATTTTCGTTGTTGTAATGATAGGATGCCTTTTCTTCACTTTCAAAATTCAAAGCCTTAAAATTAACTTTATCAATCGAAAAATCGGGGTTAAGAGTGATAAATCTGCTAGTTGAATCTTTCTCGCTTAAAGGTTTAATTTCATATTTTAACGGATCGATCCAAACAAACTTATAATTCATGTTGATTTCTGCTGCATCGTTTACCTTACTTGCTTCTTTGTATGAAATATTTTTGCCCGAACCCGAAAAAACCGCTTTGCTTTTATACAGATAATTCGGCATATCGTAAAATCTGTTATAGGTTGTTATATCGCCGTTCTTGGTAAAATTCATGGTGCTTTTCCCGAAATAATTTAAGGTGTCGCTTGGCACAATATAATGCACAACATTCACCATATACGCCGTTACTTTCTTAACCGGGCCGTTATAACCGTATTCCTTTTTTTGATTGTATGCATTTTGACCATTCATAGCGAACGACAGTGCAATTGCAACAACCAAAATTACTTGTTTAATAAAATTCATTTTTACTTTATACTTTTTATTTTGATCTTTTTAAGATCTGCTAACCATTTTATTTCGTTTTCTTGCAATTCATCTGGCTTTGGCACATAATCTTTATTCGGAATATACCACGGAACATTCTCGTAATAGTTCTTTAAAACCGAATTGTTAAATATATAACCTCTGCGGGCATACGGCAAATTCTGAAGCACTTTTAAAGCATTTTCATCTGTCGCTTCTTCAAAATAAGGATCCGAATCAGTACTCAAAGGCAAATACATATCCAAACTAAAAGGCTCTTGATAAGTTAGATAACGCGGATTGAACAAAAATAATTCTCCTTTAGGATGAAAATCTTTCTTTTTGAACTGAACATTTCCCTTCTGAACAAAAAAAGCAGCAGCATTTTCCCCGTTAGAATGACGGTATTCTTTCATGAAACCATCAACCTTTTTTCCGATACCATTTACAGTCCACTCATCAACCGACTTAAAAAAAGTAGGATTTATGTAAAAATCCTGATAATCACCCATATCAATAGTAAGCGTAAAATCGTCAATTTTATTGTTTGCCCAACGGTTTGCAGCAGTTAAAATATATTCAAAATTGTACAGATAATCTACCGAACCAGACAAACGGAACTTGTAAGTATGCACCAAGCGGTTTTCGCCTGGTTGAAACGTTGCATTGAAATGATACACATAGTAAAATTCGGCATAATCGAACTCTTTAATGGTGTTTTCGATATCCTTGAGGGAAAGTTCTTTTTTTGCATCTTCGATTGATACATACGAAATTTCGTACGGAAGTATCTTTTGATTTAAGTTCACAGTGAAATCGTTCATATAAGGATGCTGACCATTCTTTGGATAGAAATCTGCATCACCAGACGGAGAGAAAGCTTCAAACCCCACCAAGATTGTTTTGGATGTCTTTTCTGGATTGAAGAAAGTATAATCAACGGTTACTTCTAAAAAGTCATTCTGAACACGTTTTAAAGATAAAATCTCCTTTCGCACCTGAACACTCGTTTCTTTTATAGGAACCAATTGATTTCCGCTCATAAAATAAGCGCCATCATTAGCAAAAAGAATACTTGATTGTAAGAGTATAAGAAGTGTGAACAAAAACCTTTCATAAGCCGTTTATTTTAAAAGGAAAGGTACGGATAAAAGTTGAATTTTTTGATGAATGTTTGATGTTGGATGATTGATGTTGGGTGTTGGTTTGAAGTGAGATACTAGATGTGAGACTTCGGTGTATTAAGATTAATTGCGTCGGGCTTTAACCCGATGTTACCAAGCAATAATGAGCCAGCTTTAGCCAAATTTTACTGTATACTGTATTTTATAAAATTGTATGCTAAAAAACTCTGTACCATCTGTGGATAACCAAACACTTTAAAACAAAAAAAGTCCTTTACATTGCTGTAAAGGACTTCTAAAAAAAGGCGGCGACATACTCTCCCACATTAAGATGCAGTACCATCTGCGCAATCGGGCTTAACTTCTCTGTTCGGAATGGGAAGAGGTGAGCCCCGATGCTATAACCACCTTAAGCTTTTTGTTCTAGGTTGTTGGTTTTATGTTATAGGTTCTTAACTTTTAACTTATAACGAACAACTTAAAACAGCAACTTTCGTTGCAATATTGTTAACATATTTTCGATACTTTTATTTTTTGTAGATATTTATTAGTCTTATAAAGCAATTCCTAGAGCACATAAGCTTACGGGCTATTAGTACTACTTGACTATGACATTACTGCCTTTACATCTGTAGCCTATCAACGTTGTCA
>JAVXSC010000045.1:4325-15074 GCA_036643355.1 Myroides sp. | reverse complement strand
AAAATAATAGAATCAATGGCTGACTGAACTTCTGCCAATTGTTCTGCTTCTTTATTTTTAGTGTTTAACAAAAATAATTTATTGTTTGATACATACACCAACAAATCGCCATTAATTGCTAACAATTGTGCTTTTTTAGGTAAATTTTGTTCTTGAATTACTTTTCCGTAGATATCAATTCCGTACACGACATCATCCTTTTGCCAATAAGCAAAATTTCCGTAAGTTGTTAAAAAAGAATAGATTGTTATAGGATTACTTACAAAAGATGGCTGCTCTTGTTGCGATGAAACAATACACCAACGCTTGCTTGAGTAATCGAAAATCCAAATGGAAGCTTGCGAAGTTAAAGCTGCATAAACAGCATCTATTTCAGGGAAACGATCGGTTAAAACTATTTTTTCTTTTACACTTAACTGGTTGTCTAAAAAAACCAGTTGTTGCGTATTTTTATAAAAAACCAATTGTTTTAAAGGATTTCGTTCATCGTATTGCGTAATATTTCCTAAAAACGGATCTTTAAACGTAAATGTTTTTAAAAGCGTTTCTTTGGCAATTTCGTTACTTACAATAGATGAAGTATCTCCCAAATGATTCAAGCCGTAATAAGTTAATTGCGGCGGACGAACCAGTTCTTTTTTAAACACAGCCATTTGCGCATTTACCGAGAATGCAGTAAGAAATGCAACAAAAGTTGTGGTTAATTTTTTCATTGTTTATGATAAACCGTTATGGTAAAATCGTAATTATTTTTTTCGTCGGATTTATGAAATTCCTCTGAAATCATTTTCCAGTCAGCTGTTATTTCAGGAAAAAAAGCATCAGCATCTTCAAACACGGCATTTACATGTGTAATCACCAATTCGTTAGCGATACTGATTGTTTCCTTATAAATTTCGCCACCGCCAATTACATAAACAGTTTCCTGATTTTGATGTTGTGCAAATTGTAAAGCATCATTTACCGAAGCAAAGGCAAAACAATTATCGGGAACATTGTAATTTTTCTGTCTGGTGATGATTAAATGCGTACGATTTGGCAAAGGTTTAGGAAAACTTTCAAACGTTTTACGGCCCATTAAAATAAAATGACCGCTTGTTGTTTCTTTAAAATGCTTAAAATCGGCAGGTAAATGCCACAATAAATCGTTATCTTTTCCTATTGCGTTATTTTGTGCAATGGCTGCTACTAAACTAATCTTCATTATACAGAAACCTGACCTTTAATTGCCGGATGCGGATCGTAATCTACCAACGTAAAATCTTCAAATGTAAAATCGAAAATATCTTTTATTTCCGGATTTAATATCATTTTTGGCAACGGACGTGGTTCTCTTGACAACTGCAATTCAACCTGTTCAAAATGATTGTTGTAGATGTGTGCGTCGCCAAACGTGTGAATAAAATCGCCGTATCCTAAACCGCAAACCTGTGCAACCATCATAGTAAACAGCGCGTAAGATGCGATATTGAACGGAACGCCCAAAAAGATGTCTGCCGAACGCTGATACAGTTGGCAAGATAATTTTCCATCGGCAACATAAAATTGAAAAAAAGCGTGACACGGAGGTAAAGCTGCTTTTCCGTTGGCAACATTTTCATCAAAAGAAACAGATGTATCGGGCAAAACCGAAGGATTCCAAGCCGAAATCAACATTCTGCGGCTGTTTGGATTTGTCTTTAATGTTTCGATTAATTCTTTAATCTGATCTATTTCTTCGCCGTTCCAATTACGCCACTGATAACCGTAAATTGGACCTAAATCGCCGTTTTCATTCGCCCATTCGTCCCAAATACGAACACCGTTTTCTTTTAAATAACCTATATTGGTATCGCCTTTTAAAAACCAAAGCAATTCGTGAATGATTGATTTTAAATGGACTTTTTTGGTTGTAACCATTGGGAAACCTTCGGCTAAATCAAAACGCATCTGGTAACCAAAAACGCTTTTAGTTCCGGTACCTGTTCTGTCGCCTTTTTGAACACCTTCTTTTAAAACGTGTTTAACTAAATCTAAATACTGTTTCATTTTTTAAAGGTTTCTTTTTGAAAGTTCATCACGTAAACGAGCTGCTTTTTCGTAATCTTCGTTCATTACTGCCATTTCCAACATATCGTTTAGTTCCTGAAGCGAATAATCGGCAAATTCATTGCCTTTTTCTATAGGAGCAATATTTAGAAATTCATCAATAACATCGCTTAATTCTTCATCGTTGTCGTCATCGTCGTCATCTGCATCAAAATCATCGTCGTCATCGTCATATTCCTCATCTTTTGCATCTGCTTCTTCCTGCTCGCGAAGATAAATTCCTGCTTTATCCAATATATTCTGATAGGTAAAAATAGGCGCATCAAAACGCAATGCCAGTGAAATGGCATCAGACGTGCGTGCATCAATAATTTCCTCGATTCCATCGCGCTCGCAGATAATACTTGAAAAGAAAACACCGTCTACTAACTTATGAATGATTACTTGTTTTACAACGATATCAAATCGGTCGCAAAATGTTTTAAACAAATCGTGTGTTAACGGACGTGGCGGCTTTAAATCTTCTTCAATGGCAATGGCAATGGCTTGTGCTTCAAACGCACCTATTACAATTGGCAGTTTACGCTCACCATCTACTTCGTTCAAAATCAAAGCATAAGCTCCGTTTTGCGTATGACTGTATGATATTCCTTTTATTGTTAATTTTACTAAACTCATGCTGATAAAAATAGCTAAAAAACGCTATTAAACAAAGATACATTTTTAAATTTAACAGGGTTTATTTGATAGGAAATTTTGTTAAACCTAAAATGGTTTTAAATTAAAAAAGAATTAGGCAAATCGCGACTACCATGCAAAACTCTTACTATTCTTATGTGATCATTTAAGATTCTATAAAAAATGATATGATTATCTTTTGGGAAACTGTATAAACCTTCTTTAATTTCGGTTCTATTTCTACCCGAAAATGGATTTTTAAATAGAAAATAAAAAACACTTTCAATTTCTAAAAGATATTTCTCTGCCTGATTAAATCCAAATTCTTCACATGTGTAATCGAATATTTCCTCTAAATCAGCATCTGCTTTTTCTGATAAAACATAAAATCTATCAAACATTTAAGATTTTTCTTTTTTTGCTTGAATAATATCTTTTATATTTCGAGAACTTGATGCACCAGACCAGCCTTTCTCTATTTCATTTTTAAGTTCATTTAGTACTCGAGCTCTATAAATTTCATGCAAGCGCAATGCATCACGAACAACTTCGCTAGCGTTTTGAAAATCTCCTGAAGTTACTTGTTCTGCAATATAATCTTGCTGCTTTTTTGTAAAACTGATGTTCATGATTGTGCTATTTATATAAATTCAAATTTAATAAACATATCCATATTTAGCAAATTTAGACATAAACAAAATCAATATACAAAAAACAGCCGTAAAAAATACGGCTGTTTATATCATTAAATGAGATTCTGAAACAAGTTCGGAACGACACTTTTTAATTGTTATTCGCTTTAAATTCTTTTAACTTTTTAGTTAATTCTGGTAGAATTTGGAACGCATCACCAATAATTCCGTAATCGGCAACTTTAAAGAAAGGCGCTTCTGGATCTGTGTTGATAACCACTTTTACTTTTGATGCGTTGATACCTGCAATGTGCTGAATTGCACCAGAAATACCAACTGCAATGTATAAGTTTGACGCTACAGGTTTTCCTGTTTGTCCAACGTGTTCAGAGTGAGGTCTCCAATCTAAATCTGAAACCGGTTTAGAGCAAGCTGTTGCTGCACCTAAAACGCTCGCCAATTCTTCGATCATTCCCCAGTTTTCTGGTCCTTTTAAACCACGGCCACCAGAAACCACGATTTCAGCATCGGCAATAGAAACTTGTCCTGATGCTTTTTCCTGACTTTGAATGTGGATATTAAAATCGGCATCGTTCAAACTTACTGCGAAATCTTCTGTTGCTGCTGCTCCAGATGCTTCAGCCAAACCAAATGAGTTTTTAGCCAATGCAATTACTTTAACGTCTGAAGTTAATTCTGTAACGTTAAATCCTTTGCTAGAAAAAGCATTACGCTTAACTTGGAATGGACTTGTTGAAACCGGTAACGCTACAACGTTTGATGCATAACCAGCATCTAAACCAACTGCAACAATTGGCGCCAAGTATAAAGAATCGGTAGTTGATGATAAAACAACCACTTTTGCTCCTTCTTTTTGTGCTGCTTGTTTAACAACATCGGCATATGCTTTTGCGTTAAACTTGTCTAATTTACTATCGGTTACTTTTAGTACTTTATCAACACCGTATTTCCCTAATTCAGAAACATCACCAGCGTTAACTGTAACTGCCGTAAGTGTTGTTCCTAATGATTCTGCTACTTTTTTTGCATAAGAAGCTAATTCTAAAGCTACTTTTTTAAATTTACCTTCTGCAAACTCTGTATATATTAAAACTGACATACTTTTTAAATTTTAAATTGATTTTAGAATTAGATTACTTTAGCTTCGTTATGTAATAAGTTAATCAACTCATCTAAATTATCAGGGCTGATTAATTTTACTGCCGATTTTGGTGCAGGTTTTTCAAACTTTACCGCTTTTGTTTTAGCATCTGCAGCAACCGGTTCTAAAACGTTTAATGCTTTAGTACGAGCTGTCATAATTCCGCGCATGTTTGGAATACGTAAATCTTTTTCTTCAACAATACCTTTTTGTCCGCCAATTACCAATGGTAAATTAGTAGTTAATGTTTCTTTACCACCGTCGATCTCACGAACCAAAGTTGCATTAGATCCATCAACCTCAACACCAACACAAGAATTCACAAAATTGTATCCTAATAAAGATGCCAACATTCCAGGAACCATTCCACCGTTATAATCTAACGACTCTTTTCCACAAATAACTACATCATAACTACCTGCTTTTACAACTTCTGCCAACTGTTTTGCAACAGAAAAGCCATCGGTTGGAACTGCGTTTACACGGATAGCTTCATCGGCACCAATTGCCAATGCTTTACGAATAGTAGCTTCTGTATCGGCTCCACCAACATTTACAACAGTTACGTGAGCTCCTTGTTTTTCCTTAAACCAAATTGCGCGTGTTAAACCAAATTCATCGTTAGGATTAATTACAAATTGAACACCGTTTGTATCAAATTCCGTATCACCGTTTGTGAAGTTAATCTTTGCAGTAGTATCAGGCACATGGCTGATGCAAACTAATATTTTCATTTATTTTACGTTTTTTAGATTAATTCTTAATTAGCTACGAAGATAAAAAAAATTTCAAATAACAATACTATGCGTGCATATAAATTATTTCTTAAAATTTTAATCTTACTATCTAATCTTCTTCTTAATAGGCTATCTTTACTATACCTGAAAAATAACTTTTTATAGAATGATCTTATTAAAAAACGTTTGTTTAACCGCATTTTTATTAACAACAACCATTAGTTTTTCGCAAGAAACAGATGCTAAATCCCTTGCAAAAAAGTTTATGCCTAAAAACAGCAGTCTGGCTCATGCGGTTATAGAAACTTCGGTTTGGGATTTTCCAAAAGCCACTATTGTTTTTTATACCGAAGATCTTACGCATGAATACAAGGATATTGTTTACGAACGAAAGGCTGTGAACGGTTATTTTATTTGGAACGATGGCAAAACGGACAGAAAAATTCTGATTGATCATTTTGAAGATGATAATGTGGATACTAAAATTTTGAGCGTATTTTTTTTCAATGCCGATAATGACAAGCAAAAAGAACTGATTATTTTAACAGCAAACACACATCGTTTACAATATTTATATGATGGTACAGAATACGGCGTTTATATTTATGACGATATTTCGATTAAGAATGTTCCTGAAAAATTTACATTGCTAACCAATCCTAAATTCGATGTTTTTAATCAGAATTTTGAAGGATTTCAAGACGATAAAAATCATAAGGCAAAATTTAAAACTGCCGATGCTATTAAAAAAGAACTTAAAAAAATTGGATTTTAAACTATGAAAAAGACCTATTATTTATTATTGACTTTATTGGTTTTTGCTTGTAACAAAAAAGCAGACGAAACTAAAACCACGACAAATTCTTCGACAGAAAATAACAAAACCGCTGAAAAAACCGATGCTGTTGATTTATCGGTAGAAGAAAACAAACTGCTAAAAATTCATAATGATATTTCCAATGCAATGGGAAATGTTCGTAACGACAGTTTGCTTGCTGTAAGCAGCCAGCAGTTTACCGATTCGCTAACCTATTTAATTAAGAACAACAACAGCACGTTGAATTATCCGTTTGAAAAATTGCAGAAAGAAAATGCTTTGAAAATAGCAACATCGGCAGATAAAAAACTCCGAGTTTACAGTTGGGATAACAATTCGGGCGGAACCATGCGTTTCTTCAATCAGATTTATCAGTTTAATGCCAATGGAAATATCACCGTTAACGAAAGTCTGGCATCGAATGATTCGCAAGCCTATTTTTCGAAGATTTATACCGTTCAAAACAAAAACAACGAAAGTATTTATCTGGTAATTTCAAACAGCATTCTTTCAAGTAAATATTCTGTTCAGCATATAAATGCTTACAAAATTGGCACAGAAAATTTACAAAGTGCGTATGTTTTTAAAACAAAAACCAATACATTAGATAAAATTTCGGTTGAATACGATTTTTTCAGTGTGGTAGACAGACCTGAACGTCCTGTTGAATTAATTACGTTTGAGAATAATACGCTGAAAATTGCTTTGGTTGATGACAAGCAAAATGTTACCAGCAAAAATTTAATTTACGAATGGAACGGCGATGTGTTTTTATATAAAGGAGTAAAATAATGAAAATAGAAAATGATATTATTACCGATATTTTCGATGTTTTTAATGCTACTTTAAATATTAATGCACAAAATGCACTAAAACGTACAATTAAGAACAAATTGCAAAATGTTGAAGCTCTTAAAAACCAACAGCAGATTATAAAGAGTTTTATTGCTAATTTTCATTTATTTACAAATTATCATTACCCTATTTTACATTATCGTGAAGTTTTTTTTATGATTGAACAATCAAACTTCGGATCAATTTTAGATCAGCCAAAACCTTTAAAAACACTTAAAAGCGACAAAAAATTTCAAATAACAAAAGGTAAAGCATTACAATTAATTATATTTCTACATTATTATTACGCAACCTATCTGAAAGATTTTAAGTGTGATGACTTTCCTGATGATTAAAAAAACAATTCAATGAATTCATTGCCTATTTTAAATCGTTTGATTTAGATTTTTATCAAGACAGAATTCTATCAAAAAAACTGAATGCAGATGATATTTTAGGAATAATTCAAATATTTCAAAAACATTATACCGAAGGAAAACAATTTCCCTTTATAGATTTCTTTGCGCAGTTCGAAGCTTATATTTCAATAGCAAAACAATCATTAAAGTATCATTTTCAGTTTCCAGAGATGATTGGAAACGACATTATACTTACCGATTTTTTTCATCCAAAAGTTAAAAATGCAGTTACCAATTCTTTTGACAATTCTAATGGTGTTTTATTATTAACGGGGGCAAATATGGCAGGAAAATCCACTTTTTTAAAAAGTTTAGGTATGTGTGTTTATTTGGCACATTTAGGTTTTCCTGTTCCGGCAAAAGAAGCTAAAATTCCGTTTTACAACGAAATTTATATCTTTATAAATAATAATGATGATTTAAGTAGCGGATATAGTTATTTTATGCAAGAAGTTCTAAATTTAAAGGAAGTTGTTTTAAAATGTAACGACCAACAAACGTGTTTTGCTTTGTTTGATGAATTGTTTAAAGGAACAAATTTTGAAGATGCGTTAGAGATTTCAACTACTACTTTAAACAGACTACTTAAATTTAAAAATTTGTTTTTTGCAATTTCAAGCCATATTCATCAGTTAAAAGATCGTATCAGTAATAAAAACAATATTCACACTTATTATTTAGAATGTTTAATTAATAACGGAATACCTCATTTTACATACCATCTAAAAAAAGGTTTTTCTGATTTAAAACTTGGTAAAATAATTTTTGAAAACGAAAAACTAAATGAATTACTAAGCTAATTTTTTTTATTTAAGTACGACAATACTATTTCTTTATCTTTACTATTCAAACGTTCAATTTCATTTGAATAATCTTTTACAGCAGAAAAATATTTTGCAGTATCATTAGATTTTAAGGTTTGTTCTATTTTTATGACTTTACCTAAAATATCAAGCAAACCTTTATCTTTTAAATATGCTTTAAATTTTTGAATTTCATCATAATCTATTTTGTTAGACATCTCTTTAATATTATCATCGCAATAAGCTAAACCAAATCCGTATGTACCAACAGCACTACCGCTTTCGTAGGCTTTACAAGAGAGACAAAATGTTCCAAATTTTCCTTCAACCGATAGAAAAGTAGATTTTCTAAACGAGAAAAACAGAACGATACTTATTGGCAACAAAAGAATAAAAAGCCATTTTAAAGAAGATATTTTCATAATAAGATAAATATTTAATTGGTTTTATATCAAATATATACAAATATTTTTAAACAAATCAGTAAATCTGAATTATATAAAAACTATAATTTTCAAAGGTTAATACATCGTTGGTGTTATTTAAGAAATTCATAACATCATTTTTTATCAATAAAATAAAGGCTAACAAATTATAATTTTATATTTTTGTGCACCTATCAATAATGATATTATGAAAACAATACAATTTAGAGAGGCTATTTGCGAAGCAATGAGCGAAGAAATGCGCCGCGACAATACAATATATTTAATGGGTGAAGAAGTTGCCGAATATAACGGAGCTTACAAAGCCAGTAAAGGAATGTTAGACGAGTTTGGTGCAAAACGTGTTATTGACACACCAATTGCAGAATTAGGTTTTGCAGGTATTGCAGCAGGTTCGGCTATGAACGGTTTACGCCCTATTGTAGAATTTATGACGTTTAACTTCTCTTTAGTTGGTATCGATCAAATTATTAACAACGCAGCAAAAATGCGTCAAATGAGTGGCGGTCAGTTTAACATGCCTATCGTTTTTCGTGGCCCAACAGCATCGGCTGGTCAGTTAGGTGCTACGCACTCACAAGCTTTTGAAAACTGGTTTGCAAATACTCCGGGTTTAAAAGTAGTAGTTCCATCAAACCCTTATGATGCAAAAGGATTATTAAAATCTGCTATCCGTGATAACGATCCTGTTATCTTTATGGAATCAGAACAAATGTATGGCGATAAAGGCGAAGTGCCAGAAGGCGAATACACTATTCCGTTAGGCGTTGCTGATATTAAACGTGAAGGTACCGATGTTACCATTGTATCTTTCGGAAAAATTATCAAAGAAGCTTACATTGCTGCAGACGAATTGGCTAAAGAAAATATTTCTTGTGAAATTATTGATTTACGTACGGTTCGCCCAATGGATTATGATGCAATTATTAAATCGGTACAAAAAACAAACCGTTTGGTTGTTTTAGAAGAAGCTTGGCCGTTTGCATCGGTTGCTTCAGAAATTGCCTACATGGTTCAAGAGCGCGCTTTTGATTATTTAGATGCACCTGTACAACGTATTACAACTGCCGATACACCTGCGCCTTACTCACCTGTTCTGTTAAAAGAATGGTTGCCAAATGCACAAGATGTTGTAAAAGCTGTTAAAAAAGTTATGTACAAAAAATAATAAAATTTCATTTACATTTGTAACTCCAACCAAAAGGTTGGAGTTTTTTGTTATGAAAAAATTGTTACTTGTTCTTTTTACATTTATAACCTTACAAATAGCTGCCCAAACCAAGGTAAGCGGTGTGGTTATCGATGAAAAACAACAACCATTATCTTACACAAGTGTGTACTTTAAAAACACTACAGAGGGCGTTATTACAAATGAAGACGGTAAGTTTTATCTGGAATCGGCAAGCAAGCAAGATACCTTGGTAATATCTTTTACCGGCTACGATGATGTTTTTTTACCCCTTACAAAGGCGGTGAATCTCGATTTAAAGATCGAACTAAAAGAAGACACTGTACTTTCAGAGATTAAAATATTTACGGGCAAAACATCAAAGAAAGACAATCCTGCGTTAGACATCCTTCGAAAAATCTGGGAGAATCGTCGTAAAAACGGTCTGCATAAATTCGATCAGTACACTTATCAGAAATACGAAAAAATTGAATTCGATTTAAATTCCATCGACAGCGCTTACATGAAAAGCAAAATGTTCAAGGGCATGGAATTTATTTTTGATAAGGTTGATACATCAAAAATCACCGGAAAAACCTATCTGCCAATTTTCATAAACGAACAAGCATCAAATGTTTATGGCGACAATGTATCAAAACTAAAAAAAGAAATTGTTTCGGGCAACAAGAATTCAGGGTTCGAGAACAACCAGCACATCATGGCGTTCCTTAAAGATCTGTATGTGGAATACGATATTTACAACAACTACCTAAAATTGTTCGATAAAGATTTTGTGAGTCCTCTTTCCCGCACCGGAATAAACGTTTATAATTATGTATTGACCGATACGGCTGATATTGATGGAAAAAAATGCTATAACATTGTGTATTACCCGCGCAGAAAAGGCGAATTAACGTTTAAGGGTGATTTTTGGGTGAACGAAGGTACTTGGGCAATCAAGAAAATAAATATGGCAATCAGTAAAGATGCCAATATTAACTGGGTGCGCGATATTTATATTGAAC
>JAVXSC010000045.1:0-4315 GCA_036643355.1 Myroides sp. | reverse complement strand
CGATTCGGTTTTCCTGCTTACGAAAGATCATTTAATGACCGATTTCAGTATCCGTCAGAATGAAAAATCAAAAGGAATGTACGGTAAAAGAACCACGTATTACAAACAATTTGAGTTCGATAAAAAGAAACCCGTAAACTTTTATAAAAGCGAAGTAAACAGCTATAACGAAGCCTTAATGAACC
Organism: Myroides sp.; assembly: GCA_036643355.1. Taxonomy (GTDB): domain Bacteria; phylum Bacteroidota; class Bacteroidia; order Flavobacteriales; family Flavobacteriaceae; genus Flavobacterium. The sequence goes on along the minus strand of JAVXSC010000045.1, from coordinate 4,130 downwards.
GTCCTGATGAGTTTTGGGAAGGCTATCGCTTTGAACCTTTATCGGAAGAAGAAAAAGGCATTTACACCATGTTGGGCGAACTGAAACAAAACAAACGCTTTCAAACCTACGTGAATTTAGGAACCATTTTGGCGAGCGATTACATACAGATCGGCAATTTTGATTACGGCCCTATTTTTTCTTCGTTTGGATTTAACGATATCGAAGGTTTCCGTTTAAGAGCCGGCGGTAGAACTTATTTTGGGCAAAACGATATGTGGCGTTTAGAAGGATACACCGCTTATGGTTTTAAAGACGATAAATTCAAATACGGAATTTCGGGCAGGTTTATGCTTGATAAAGATTCGCGCTTTATTTTCTTTGCCGGAAACCGTAGAGATGTCGAGCAAATTGCCGCTACCCTATCGCCTATTACCGATGTTTTAGGCAGAAGTTTTGCATCGAGTGCCTTATTGGCAAGTGGCGATAATTCAAAATTATCGAACATAAATCTTACAACGGCAGGTTTAGAAATCGAACCATTAAAGAACTTGAAATTCTCTGCTGCATTCAACTATAAAACGCTTAAATCGGCATCGCCAACTTTTTCTTTAGGATATTATGATGAAGCAGGAAACATTCAAAACGATTTAAATCAATCTGAAATTAATCTTTCGGTAGATTATACACCACGCAGAAAAACAGTTGGCTTTGGTGTAGACAGAACCGATGTAGATTACAATTACGCACGCGTTTTCTTTAATTATTCGTTAGGTGTAAAAGGAATGTTAGGTAGCGATTTCGACTATAAAAAAATACAGTTATTATACCGTCACCCAATATTAGTAGGCGGTTTTGGTAGATTAACACCAACAATAGAAGCCGGCAAAACATACGGAACCGTTCCGTTAGGCTTAATGAGCGTGATTCCTGGAAATCAGTCGTACTTTATTATAGACAACGCTTTTAGTCAGATGAATTATTACGAATTTATTACAGATCAATACATTGCCTTGCATTTAGAACACAATTTTAATGGTAGAATTTTCTCTAGAATACCCGGAATTAGAAAATTAGGCTTACGTGAATTTGTTGGAATTCGCGGAGTTTGGGGCGATGTTTCTAAAGAAAATGTAGAATTAAACGCATCGAATATTCCATATATTGCTCCAAGCGATAAAGTGTATTACGAGTATTTTGTAGGTGTGGGCAACATTTTTAAATGCTTAAGAATTGATGTTACTTGGCGCGGAAATTATCTTGAAAATCCAGGTGTTCGTAAAATGGGTGTAAAAGCTGTGTTCGGTTTTCATTTTTAATTTGTAAAAAACTGAATTTTAACGTACTTTTGCAACCAATTTTGAAATAAAGAAATATACAGATATGACAAACGTTGAACAATTCGATGTATTCATCGAAATTCCTGCAGGAAGCAGAAATAAATACGAGTTCGATTTTGATTTAAAAATGATGAGATTCGACCGTTTATTATTCTCATCAATGAAATACCCAACAGATTACGGTTTTATTCCTGAAACATTGGCTTTAGACAACGATCCGTTAGATGTTTTGGTTTTAACTACAGAACCTACTATTCCAGGTTTGTTAATGGAAGTTAAGCCAATTGGTGTATTTTATATGGCTGACGATAAAGGAAACGATGAAAAAATTATCTGTGTACCAACCGGCGATCCTTTAATGCGCGAATTGAACGATTTAGGAGATATCAACAAGCACCTTATCAAAGAAATTGAGCATTTCTTTAAAGTTTATAAAGATTTAGAAAACAAAAAGGTTGAAATCAACGGTTTTGGCGATAAAGCTGCAGCTATTGCAATGATTAAAGAATGCCAAGAGCGTTTTGGTCAGTTACCAACAGAAAAACAAAAATCTTTTAGTATAAGATAAAACAAAAATCCCAAAACATAAGTTTTGGGATTTTTTGTTTATTAAAACTGTACAATAATATTTATAAAGAACACAATTCCTATCGGAATAGCGAAATAAGGAATAAGTCTCATAAAATCATTCTTTTTTGCGTTATACAACAAGAAAAAGTAAGTAGGTATTGTTAAAAACAATAAATAAACAAAGTATGGATTATAACAATGGTAACCTACAAACACTAGTTTACTCTCAGCATTTTTCCTATATACAACTTTTATAAACGCTTTATTATTTAGAAAATTATTTTTTAGGAGATAATATCTATTTCCAGGGCTTTTATCCAATATTTTTGATATTCCATTATTTCCATAAATCGTAAAATTATTAAATTCAATAATTACTTGTTTTTTACTTCTTCTACTATCAGTTCCCTTGGTATAAACATGTTCAAGAAAAATTTCTTCTTCATACTTAGGAAAAGTAAAATCAGCTATCAAGAAAAAAATATTTAGCAGTACCGTTAAATGAACAACCCAAAGAGAAACTTTATTAATTTTTGACCTCATATTATTTTGTTTCGAAAATAAAAATCTAAAAGTAATTCTTTTTCAATACTTCTCAGTATAATTAATTAAATCCGCACACTTCTATACTATCTTTATTATAATTATATTTGTAAAAATTTCAATTTAAAATGGCCGATCAAATCAATCCCTATAAAGATTCTAACCTTGGTAAAAAACAGCAAGTTGAACAAATGTTTGATACTATTTCTGGTAATTACGACAGTTTAAACCGAATGATTTCGCTGGGAACCGATCAAGGATGGAGACGTAATGTATTGAAAATGGTTTCTGATACCAATCCGGAATCTATTTTAGATATTGCAACAGGAACGGGCGATTTGGCTATTTTACTCTCAAAATCTAACGCAAAACGTATTGTTGGTTTGGATCTTTCGGCAGGAATGTTAGAGGTTGGCAAAACAAAAGTGAACGCACTAGGCTTGCAGAATAAAATTGAAATGATTCAGGGCGATTCTGAAAATTTACCTTTTCAAGACAATACTTTTGATGCAATTACCGTTGCCTTTGGTATACGTAATTTTGAAAATCTTGAAAAAGGTTTGTCTGAAATTTTACGTGTATTAAAACCTAACGGAATTTTTGTTATCTTAGAAACCTCGGTTCCAACCAAGTTTCCGTTTAAACAAGGATACAGTTTTTACATGAAAACCTTTATGCCGTTAATGGGCAAAGTGTTTTCTAAAGATAAAAAAGCGTACGAATACCTGTCAGAATCGGCAAAAAATTTCCCTTACGGCGAAAAATTAAATGCCATTTTACAAAAAGTAAACTTTAAAAATGTAAAACACAATCCGCAAACAATGGGCGTTGCAACAATTTATTCAGCATCAAAATAATCGTATGAAAAACCTTTTAATTGCTACTTGTTTTCTTTTAACCGCAAATTCGTTTGCACAGGGTATGTTTGGCAAAAACCCTTACCTCAACCAGCAACAATGGGATCAGCAGCGTGTGCATTACGGTTATTATTTAGGATTTAGCTCGTACAATTTTAAGTTCGATTATAAGAAAAGCTTCTACGAAAAAAACGGAAGCGACGAAATTTTGGTTGAACCTACAACTGGTTTTAATGTGGGTTTGGTTGGAAATTTACGTTTAATGGAATATTTGGATTTGCGTTTTGAACCAGGTTTATATTACACGCGCCGTAACCTTATTTTTCCGCATATTACAAATCCCGATCAGCGTGTGCGCGATGTAGCTTCAACGTACATACACTTTCCGGTATTGTTGAAATTTTCTGCTTTAAGAGCCGGAAATATTCGCCCCTATATTTTAACGGGGATATCGCAATCGTTGAATTTAAGCAGTAACGAAACATCCAAAGACGATAATTACCAAGGACGTTTTAGAATGAAAAAATGGACCGCAAACTACGAATTAGGTTTAGGTATCGACTTTTATTTCGAACATTTTAAATTTACTCCATCAGTTCGCGGTGTATTTGGTTTACAAGACGAATTAATTCGTGATAAAAACCCAAACAGCCCATGGACAGGCGATATAGAATCTATGAAAACACGCGGTTTGTTTATAAACTTTACGTTTCATTAATAGTTGTTAGTAATAAGCTTTTAGCTTTTAGACATATAAAAAAAACCTGCAATTTTAACTTGCAGGTTTTTTCTTTTGTCTTTTTATGTGTTTTTTGAGAGATTTTTTCAATTCTTTATAAAT